>NZ_JAIZBG010000001.1:2142500-2442500 GCF_022267325.1 Leptospira sanjuanensis | reverse complement strand
CGCAAGAGGAAGAAAATTGGCTTCCATTCTTGTTGACGGTTTGTTAAGCGCAAAGGCGGCGAACTAATATGAAAAGAAGTATAAAACTGACTTTGATTTTGATGAGCTCACTTTTGATCGGTGCGGCCTGCGTTAACGTTCCCTATCGAGCGAGAGTGTATTCTTCCGTTCCTTCTCCGAAGCTGAACGAGTTGAAAACGAAAAAATGGGCGATTCTTCCTACTTTGAACGTCTATCCGGCGGCTGCGGTGGGCAACGAGATCGATGGTAGATTGGACGCTTTGAAGGCGAGTCGATCGGGATACGTTCAGTCGACTCCTGCGGATATTAAAAAGTCTTTGAAGGACGCGGCGTTCACGAAGTCACTTTCCAAAATTTATACATCCGTTTGGGAAAGGGAAAAATCGGCAAGAGTCGCTTTAGCAACCGGTAAGGAACTTCTGCAAGCCGCAACGGTAAGAGCGATGAGCGATCCTGCAATGGCGGGCGCTACGGGAATGCAGCCCATCGAAACCGACGAAGACTTCTTTGTGGAAGATCTAAAAGGTTTGGAAAGTGATTTTAAAGGTTTAAAGCTGAAGGAAGATTACGCGATCCTTCCGGTTCTTTTGGACTATAGACCGACCGTTTCCGTAACCGACGTTTGGTTTGTGGCACTTCCCGTTTATATCGGAAAAACAGTATTAGAAAATTATACTATGACTTATTTCGTCGTAGACCTGAAATCCGGAAAAAATATCCGCACGATCCGTTCCGTACACGGTGCCGGCGGCGTGGAAGAATCCAGCGAACAGATCGACGCAATGCTCATGCAAGTTTTGGAGAATTAAGATGAAATTGAATCGATCTATAACCTCATTGTTGGGAGCCTCGGCTTTACTTTTCGCGAATTGTATTTCGTTTTCGCATTACAAAGCGGATTATTTAGCCGAAGGAAAGGACGTTAAGGGTTCGAAAATTCTTCTGATCCTGCCGAATTACAGCGATTACATTTCGGAAGACGTGTATCACACTCCGTTTCAGGACAGTCAAAGAAAGAACGCGCTGAGCAAACCGAAGGCAAAAGGCGGAATCGTGGAAATCAGCGTGGATTCCAGAAAACAATTTCAGGATTCCCCGGCTCGTAAAAGTTTCAAAATGTTTTTGGAAGGAAGTCTTTATTCCACACTGAAAAACGTTCTTTCTACGGAGAATCCTTCGGTACAGTATCTGGACGAGAAAGACGAAAAACGTCTAACTCCTGAAATCCAGAAGACGTTTAAAAATCCTTTCGTTCCTTTGAGTGCCGGTCTTCGCGACGAACTGAAAAAGAAAAACATCGAGTATGTTTTGGTTCCCTACGCATACAGCACGCCCGGAAACGAAATTTTTACGAAGACCATTTCGGTTCAGCAGCAGAACAACAATAATAATTCCGGAGGCGGAGGAGGGACTACGACTCAAACCCGAACCACTTCCAGCCTCGAAGCGGGTTCCATCGTTGGAGTTCGTTTGCAGCTGATCGAAGTCCAAAGCGGAGAAAGCGAACGGATTTCCAGCATTTTCGTTCCTTGGACGTATGCGGATATCGTAAAGCCTGACTTTCAAAAGAGCGTCTTACTTCTGGTCCAGGGGATCTTTCCTTCGCAGAAGTAATCGAACGTTTTAAAACTCCATCCGAGTGTAAAGCCGCCTTTGAAAAATCACAGGCGGCTTTTTTTTTGGAGTTCTCGGATTTTCCAACTAAGCCGGAAGCCACTCGCAACACTCCGTTGCTCGTTTGGCTACCTGGATGCCGATCCATAGAGAGGCATCCGCTGAGTTAAAAAGAACGAAACGCTGAGTTTTCTCTCTAAGGATCGCTCGGATTTTCCAGCTATGCTGGAAGCCACTCGCAACACTCCGTTGCTCGTTTGGCTACCTCGCTCTCTAAGGATCGCTCGGTATAAAAAAGTCTTTCTCTCTTTTTTCCCGCGAATATTTTCGACCGACAAAAGGAAAAGTGCAAATGGCAAGAACGGCAATCATCACGGGCGGAACGGTCGGAATCGGCTACGAACTCAGCAAACTGATCGCGGCGGACGGATACGATATTATACTCGTCGCAAGAAACGAAAAAACACTCAAATCGGTAAAGAAGGAAATCGAATCGTCTTACAAAGTGAAAGTGGATACGCTTTCCGTCGATCTTGCGGACCGCCAGGCGCCGAAGAAAATTTTCGACTTCGCGAAAAAATCCAAAGCGGTCGTCGAAATTCTGGTGAACAACGCGGGTTTCGGCACGAGCGGAAGATTCGATAAGATGGATCTGAAAAAAGAACTCGCGATGATCCAAGTCAACGTCACTTCTCTCGCCGAGTTGACGCATCTCTTTTTGCAGGGTATGGTGGAACGCAAGAGCGGAAAAATTCTGAACGTCGCGTCCACGGCTGCGTTTCAACCGGGACCGAACATGGCCAATTATTATGCGACAAAGGCGTATGTCCTTTCACTTTCGGAAGCGATTTACGAAGACGTATATAAGGACGGAGTCATCGTTACCACTCTTTGTCCCGGCCCGACCAAAACAGAATTTTTCGAAAGAGCCGAAATCACGAAATCGAAACTTCTGAATAATCCGATGGCGCCGATCATGAGCGCGAAGGAAGTCGCCGAAATCGGATATGCGGCTTTGAAAAAGGGAAAACCGGTCGTGATCTCCGGAGCTTTGAACAAGATTTTGGCGCAGAGCGTTCGTATAACGCCTCGATTCATCATTCGCAAGATCGCAAAATTCTTAAATCAAAACGGTTAATCGTATGCAAGGATCCATCATAGACTTAGCGGTGCCTTTCTTTCTGCTTCTGATCGGAGTGGAGGTTTTGTATTCCGGGATCTCCGGGAAAAAAGTCTATCGATGGAACGATACGGTCGCCGATTTAAGCACCGGAATTCTGTTTTCTCTGACGGGGGTTCTTGTCACCATAGCTTCACTTTGGGTATATGAGAAGTTTAGAATATTCTACTCTTTGCAGACTTTGTTCGGAGTTCCGGAGATTCCGTTGGGTGCGCCGATTTGGAAGGACTCGACCGGTTTTCACGGGGATCTTAGGAATTTGGCGGGATGGATATTCGTATTTCTCGCGGTGGATTTCGTGTATTACTGGTTTCACCGCGCGACCCACGAAGTCAATTTCCTTTGGGCTTGTCACGTTACGCACCATTCCAGCGAAGAATTCAATCTTTCCGTGGCTTTGCGTCAATCCAGCTTTCAAAGAATTTTCGAATATGCTTTCAATCTCGGAATCGCATTTTGCGGAGTTCCTTGGCAGGCGTTTCTTTTGGCGCACGGAATTTTAAAGATCTATCAGTTCTGGGTTCACACGAGACTGATCGGAAAGCTCGGCTTCTTGGAGGAAATACTCGTGACCCCGGCGCATCACCGGGTTCATCACGGAAGAGATCCGAAATACATCGATAAAAACCACGGAGGAATTCTCATCTTCTGGGATCGGATTTTCGGATCGTTTGCGAGAGAAGAGGAAGAACCGGTCTACGGTTTGACGAAACCGGTCACAACGTTCGATCCGGTTTATACGAACTTGCACGTGTACGAGGAACTTTTTTCGTTAATGCGAAAGGCGCCTAACGTGAAAGATAAACTTCTCCTTCTCCTCAAACCTCCGGGCTGGAGACCGGCGAGCATCGGACCGTCTTTGATCCCCGAAGAAGTGGATCGGAGCAGTTATCTGAAATTCGATCCGGTCGTTCCGTCGCCCCGGAAATGGTTCGGCGTTATCGAGTTCGTTTTCTGGACCGTTTTGTCTCTCGCATCGGTTCGATTTTTCAAATCGGGAGCGCTCGAACTTTGGAAAATTCTTCCCGTGATTTTATACGTCTTTTGCGGATTCAAACATACCGCTTCGGTTCTCGACGGAAGAACTTTGGGAAGAATGTGGACGATTTTTTTGCCGGTCGGAGCCGTATTGTTAGGTTGGATTTTGTTTTTTCTTTGAACCGGTGTTGAACCCCGGAAAGAATTTGAAATCATGGTTTGATTGGGAAATCGGCGAGTCGCATTCATGTTCAAAAAGTTATTTCAAATCATCGCCGTTATTTTTCTGTTCGCTTCGGTTCCCGTATTCGGGATCGATTTGGTTCGTCTGGACGATTCGTCCGTGGGATTGGAGGATTCCTTCGAATACTACGAGGATTTTACGAACAAACTCGGCTTCGAGCAGATCCGGGCTTTGGCGGATCAGGGTAAATTCAATTCCGGGAATATTAGTTCTTTAGGATATACGAATGCTTCCGTTTGGGTTCGTTTGAATGTGGAGAATTCCTCCGCGCAGCCGATTCGATGGATCGTGGAATATCAATATCCGAACGCGGATTTGGTCGAATACTACGACGTAAAAAAAGGAGAATCCCCGTTTTACAGGGCGGGCGATTCGATCCCGTTCGGAATCAGGCCGATTCAATACCGCAACCCTGCCTTTCCTTCGGTCGGTCTTCCAAAAACGAAAAAGTCCGTTTTTTTGCGGATCAAATCCGATTCGAGAATCCAGCTTTCCCTGCGTTACTACGGTGCTCTCGGATTTTATCAAAAGGTGATCTACGAACAATTTTTTTTCGGATTGTTTTTCGGAGCGATGCTCGTTCTTGCGCTTTACAATCTTCTATTGTTCGCTTCCACAAAAGAACGAAGTTATTTCTTCTTTGCGATCTACATCTTCGGATTTTCCCTATTTCAATTCGTTTTGGAAGGGTTCGGATTTCAGATTCTCTGGCCGGATTGGGTCGCATGGACAAACGTAAGCGTTCCGTTTTTTCTTTTGATCTGTCTGACTTTGATGTGTTTATTCGTGAACGTATATCTGGATTTGAAAAACCGTTCTAAAATCTCCCATCGTATATTCCAATATTTGCAAGCGGTATTTTTGACTTGTGCGTTTGTTTCTCTTTGGATTCCGGAACGTTTCGGAATTTGGATCGGATTATTTTGCACGTTCGCCTGCGTGATCCTTTTGTTTATCAACGGAATCAGAAGCATCGCTTGGAATCAATGGAATGCGTCGTATTTTCTTTCCGCCTGGGGAATTCTGGTCTTAGGATCGATTCTATTTTTATTTTTGCACAGCGGTTGGTTCCGTAACTTCGGTTTAAAATTTTGGGTCATCGAGATCGCGTCCCTGTTTCATGTCGTTTTAATGGGACTGGGTCTTGCGGACCGGGTAAAAGTATTGTCCAAGGTTTTGTCCGCGAAAATCAAGGAACTCGGTTCCACCAAACTCGTAGCCGAACGATCCGAAAAACGTTTCAAGAATCTCTTCGAAGAATCGGAGGAATTCCTTTTTACGATGGATACGAACGGGAGAATCCGAAATGCGAACAAGGCGCTCGGAAGACTTCTGGGTTTCGATCCGGAAGAGGTGATCGGTTGGGATTTTCTGGATCTGATCTTCGTTCCCACGGGCGGGGATGTCGCTTACGCAAAAATTTTGGCGAAGGATAAGATCGACGAACTTTTGCGAACCGGGAAAAGTTCGGAGTTCGCGGTCGAGTTTAGGCAAAAGTTCGTTTTGGAACCGAGACAGATTCGGGTTCGTCTTCAGCTTTTGGACTTGGGTGATAGGAAAGGAATATTAGGAAAGGCTTATGAACTCGACGAGGATATTCTTTCGAAGTTCATCGTAAGCGAATCCATGCACTTTACTCTCAACAACTATCTGCGGAATGCGGATCTGTTGAGCCGACTTTTGACCGTCAATCTTTCCAGTTTCGTAGGGACCGAAATTATAATCGCGATCCGAACCTGTATCCGGGAAATCGTCATCAATTCGATCGAACACGGAAATTTGGCGATCAGCTTCGACGAAAAAACGGAGGCGCTCGCCGAAGGGCGTTATCTCGAATTCATCCAAAAAAGACAAAAGGAACCGTTCTACAACTATCGAACCGTAAAGGTTTCGTATTCTCTCAACGCCCGCAGGATCGGATTTCTGATCTCGGACGAGGGAGAAGGTTTCGATTATAAGAAAATTCTAAACTTAGATATCGAAAAACTGAACGAAACGAGTTTGACTCACGGAAGAGGAATCGTGATGACGAGAAGAGTCTTCGATATCGTTCGGTTTAACGAAAAAGGGAACCGGGTTCTTCTAATCAAATATTTGAAAAAACCGCTTCGTTATAAGCGGGAAAAAACTTCCTTCGACGTTTAAACGCGTCGGCGGAAAACCCCCGCGTTTTAAAGTTTAAAACTTCTGCGCGACTCCGAAAAACAAGGTCGTAGTCAGGACTTGGAATTCCAGTTTACGGGAAAATTGATTCGTAACCAAGATCGCGGTTTGATTGTTCGATTCTGTCAGAGGTGTGACCCGTCCGTCTTCTCTCAAATAAAAGCTGGCCGATTCTCCGTTGAACGTTCCGTTTAAGGAAGGAATGTTGATCCAGGAAAGCGCGATCCCGAGTTGAAGACTTGTGGAATCGGTGATTCTTCGATTGACCGAACCTTCCAAACGAAATTCGATTCCGGTTCCGGTCAGGGAACCTTCTTGTCGAAAGCTTTCTCTTCCCGAAGTCGCGTATCCTTTCGAGTCCCAATATACTTGCGACATTCCGGCTCCGAGTCCGCCTTGAAAGATCCATCGTTTGTAATTCCATTCGTGCCAATACATCAAAAGAAAATACGGATTGGAAAGTTTAAAAGTCAGATCGGTGTAAAACGGTTCGGACGAAACCTGTTTCAATCCGAACTTCTGCCATTCGCGATAGCCTCCGATGAAACCGATTTGACTCTCCGGCCCGATCTTTCTGCGTAAAAACAATTCTCCCTGAGAAACGTTCGACGGCGGGTCGAGTTTGGTTTTGGAAGCTACCCTCGGATCGTATGTATCCGTAAATCCTCTCAGAAAAGAATTGAGTCTGTCTTCTCCCTTATATCCGATTCCGGCTCGGAGTCCGAGTTCCCAATACGATTCCTCTTCGGGAGGAATTTCGAGCGCGGGTTTTCGGGAATGAGACTTCGTTTTGGAAAGCTCCGTTTCGGCGTTCAAAGCGGAAGAAGGGTTGGGGAGAAGCGGGAAAAAAAGTAAAACACAGAATGAGATCCCGAAAATTTTGCTGGTAGCGCGCATGATTACAGGATTTCTAGCAAGGACTTCTATAAAAAGCGGATTTTCTTTCGTATCGGGCGGAGACATGTTGCAATTTCAGTTTTTTCAGTTCTTTGATTGGGATTTACTCAAACCGTATTTCTACTTCCTGAGTTTTATCGGAATCTATCTGACACTCAGACTCCGATTCCCCCAGATTCGGTTCCTCTTTCTCGCCGTAAAAATTTTTTCGGGCAATATGGACTACAAAGGTTCGCGGGGAAGGCTCGTCCACTCCCAGGCTTTTTTTTCCGGAACCGCGTCCTCTCTCGTTCCGGGGGCGGTGATCGGTTCGGCTCTCGCTCTGATGATCGGCGGTCCGGGGGTTCTCTTCTGGATTTGGATTTCTTCCTTTTTTATCATGCCTCTCCGTTTCGTTTCTTCGACTCTTGCGATCCGATTTAGAACCAAGACGGCTTCGGGAAGATATCTTTCCGGTCCGATGTATTTTATCGAAAGCGCTCTCAAAGCGAGATGGCTTGCGGTGAGTTTTGCGATCGCCGGTCTTTTGACCGTTCTCGTTATGGGCGGCGCGGTTCCGATGTTGTATGTCACTCATATCGCCAATCGTGCGTTCGAGGTGAGCGGGATGACGGTTCCGTTTTTGTTGTCCGTGGTTCTCGTATTTATCGTGTTAGGCGGCGTACGAAGAGTGGGAAAAGTTTCCGCGTATCTCGCTCCGATTGCGATCCTTTTGTTTTTTTCCGGTTACTTTTTTCTATTTAAGAATTCCTTAATGAACTTCAAGGATTTCCTCTGGCTTTCGTTTCAGGATGCGTTCCAGCCGTTGACCGCGATCGCGGGAGGGAGTTTCGTTCTCGCAAGAACCTTCAGCACGGCTTCCGGAATCTTCTTCGTTTCCACCGAAACCGGAATCGGGAAAAGCGCAGGGTTGTCCGGTGTCGTAAGAACGGATTATCCGGCGAAACAAGGACTGGTGAGCATGCTTGCCACCTTCTTTGAGGGATTTGTGGTGTCGACTCTCGTGATCTACGCGCTTTCTTCGTACGGAGCGTTTAAGATGGAAGAGCAGATTCTTTTCGTGAACGCGCTTTTTCAAGGACATACGAATCCGATCAACATGGCGTTTTTCGGATCGTTTCTGCTTTTGGGAGTCGTATCGATCACGGGTTGGTTTTATACGGGAGAACAGAACGCGCTGTATGTGTTCGGCGAAAAATTCGCGAATTTTTTTCGAATGCTCTTTCTTGTGACTATTCTTTTGGCCGCCTATTTGTATGTGAAGAACGGCGAACAAATCGTGTTCGAAGCGTTCGGTTTGGGATATTCTTTGTCGATCATCACCGCCGTTCCGGTTTTGATTTCTCTCGTTTTGCTCGAGAAGATCGCGAGAACCGAGTTGAAGCGTTTCTTAACGGAAAGCGGTGCGCGCTACGAAGTGTTGAAGGACTTTTATCTTCTAATTCTTTCTCTCGTACCGAAGAATCTTCTTTCCCGTTTGTTCGGATTATTGGCTTCTTCCCGCCTGCCGCGCTTTGTGATGATTCCGGTTTTGAAGGCGTTTGCAAGGGCGTATAAGATCAATCTCGACGAAGCGGAACTGGAAATTCAGGAATACAATTCCCTCAACGCATTTTTTACGAGAGCTTTGAAAGCCGAAGCGAGAATCATCGATTCCGCGGATAACGAAATGGTTTCTCCCGTCGACGCGAGAGTTACGGGATACGGGGATATCAATCAGAGAATCATCATTCAAGCCAAGGGAGTGGATTACAATCTCAAGGAACTTCTGGGTGGCGGATTGTCGAAATACATCGACGACTTTACGAACGGAAAATACATCACATTCTATCTTTCTCCGCAGGACTATCATAGAATCCATTCTCCCGCGTATGGAAAAATTTTAGGGTATTACTACGAACCCGGAAAATTATTTCCGGTGAACGAACTCGCGGTTTTCGGGATTCGAGGACTTTTTCCGAAAAACGAACGATTGATTACGTATCTGCAAACCGAATACGGTAAAGTCGCCGTTATCAAGGTGGGAGCCTCGAATGTCGGGAGAATCCGCGTGACTTACGACAACAAGATCGTGACAAATACGCTCATTCGGACCGCGAGAAACGTCGAATATAAGGACGTTTCGATCATGATCGACAAGGGCGCGGAACTCGGACGGTTTGAGATGGGATCGACCGTGATTCTTCTTATGGAAAAAGATACGTTCCAATTCGAGACGCTTTCCGTGAATGAAAAGATCACGTACGGAACTCCGATCGGGAAGTTTTTGGCGAAGAAGTGCAAGCTTCCGAAGTGACTCCTGACTGGTTCTATTGAAATCGGGGAAACGTGTGGGAACTCATACGGACTCGTGAGATTTCGGGAAATGTGGGAACTCATACGGACTCGTGAGATTTCGGGAAATGTAAGAACTCATACTGACTCGTGAGATTTCGGGAAATGTAGGAACTCATACTGACTCGTGAGATCTTGAAAATGTAGGAACTCATACGAAATGACTCAACTCAGTTTAAAAGCCACCACTCCCGATCAGATCGATTTCGACGAAAATCATCTGAAGATCACCTGGAAGGACGGAGTTACGTCCACCTTCGAGCTTTTGGATCTCCGGAAACGTTGCCCGTGCGTCGTTTGCAAGGGCGGACACGGAGGAAAAGTGGGAACTACCACGGGCGGAATTCAATCGATCAAACTCTATTCGATCAACAAGGTCGGAAGATACGCGATCAATCCGGTATGGAGCGACAACCATCAAACCGGAATTTATTCCTTCGACGGCTTAAGAATGCTTGCGGATGGGTTGGGAGGCGATCTCACTCTTTGAGCCCGACGAGAAAGGGCGTTTTTCGAAAAAAAGGTTGTTTTAACCCGAAAAACCGGTGGAATCAAGTTGAGACAAAAAAAATGAGGTGACAAAAACTCTTTTCTTATGTCCCATTAACTAAAATTCCCGGGAGAGTTCCCAAAATGGGCGAAGGTTCCCTTTCACAGGAAGAAATTGATGCATTATTAGCCGGTGCAAGCGATACGTTTGACCCGGGGGCGGTAGCATCTACAGCCGCACAAAAAGAAGTTCCGGGAATGTCTCCCGTGGACAGGGATATCTTGTCCGATCTTCTTTCTTCTTGTTTTCAAGTTGCCGGGAACACGTTAGGCGCCGTTCTTTCCCGTTCTTCCGCATTCTTAAATCCGAATGTGGAAACAAGGGCGCGTAAGGACATCGAGTCCGAATTAAAATCAGGTTCTTTTCTTTTATATTCCACGTTATCCGGAAGCGTAAACGGAAGAGTGGTTCTTGCCATGTCCGCCGAAAACGCGGTCAAGATCGCCAATTCCATGATGGGCGGTTTTGATTCGGGAGAATTGGACGAGGCGCAGATGCAGACTCTCCGCGATTCTCTCACTCCGGTGATGGGCGCGTTGATTTCCCAGATCAGCACAAAAACCGGAGGGGGCGTCAACGGATCTCCTTCCGAAACAAGAAACGTAACTTCTCCCGCGGCCTTGGTGTTGCCGGACGGCGAAAGTATCGTTCGAGTCTTTTTCAATTTAACGATCGAAAGCATTCCTTCCTTTCGGGTTCAGTTTCTTCTCTCTCTTTCCACAGCGTCCGATCTTTTGAACCTGTATCGTCGTTCCGGAAGCGGCGGCGGAGATATGGGAGGGATGGGAATGGGCGGCATGGGAGGAATGGGAATGTCCGCCGGTTCCATGTCCGTTAAGTCGGTCGCGTTTCCGAATTTAGGGACCGCGAGTGGAGCGTCGAATACTCCGAACTTAAACCTTCTCATGGACGTTCAGATGAGCGTCACAGTGGAACTCGGTCGAACCAAGATGTATATCAAGGACATTCTGGGTTTGGGAGAAGGTTCGATCATCGAGTTGGACAAACTCGCGGGTGAACCCGTGGATCTTTTGGTCAACGGGAAGCTGATCGCCAAGGGAGAAGTCGTGGTCATCGACGAAAACTTCGGGGTGCGCGTAACGGATATCGTAAGTCCTACCGATCGGATCAAGCCGGAGGGCAAGTGAAATTCTTAGAATCCTTCCCGGCAAACGGAAGGAAGGTCGCGTTCCTACTTTCCATTTTTCTTATATTCAGCTTTGCTTTTGCTTCTTTACGGGCGCAGTCCGAGCGGGAGCTTATGGACGAGGCTCTCAAAAAAGAATTGGGACAATCCTCGGCTTCCAAAGACGAAAAGAAGAATTCCGATTCCGGCGAAAAAAAGACGGATTCTTCCTCGACCTCCGGGACGACGGGAAATACGGGCGCGAAAAGTTCCGCCGCGGACACTCAAACCGCGCCGAATCCCGTGGAAGAAAGATATCGCCCGAGCGACGACGGTCCGGGAATCGCGGGAACCTTGTTCCGGGTCGTTTTTATTTTGGGACTTCTCTGCGCGGCGCTTTACTATATTCTAAAATACGTATCTAAAAATCGGGAAGGGCGTTTGCCGGTCCGCGGCGAAATGAACGTTCTTTCGAGTTTGATGCTCGGACCGAACAAGCAGCTTCAGATCGTGGAAGTTTCCGGAAGACTTTTGGTTCTTGGCGTGGCGGATAACGGAATCAATCTGATCACCGAGATCGAAGATCCGGAAGTGAAGCATCGAATTCTTCAGAAAAAGGAAAGCTTCCAGCCGCCCGAAGGCGGATTTTTGGTTACGGTCCTGGAGCAGATCAAGGACTTAAACTCTCGGATTTCCGGAACCCAGGAGGGTCCGCCGGATACGAACGAAAAGGGCGGGGCAGCTCGGGAAGAGAAACGAAGACAAGCCCGCAAAAAATTGGACGAACTCAAAGAAAAAACAAGCTCGCTCGAAAGCGGGCTTTTCGATTTGAGATGACGCGGACAAGAATCGAATTTGAGGAATTTTTTTCAGGTGAGAATGAGACATAAAAAACTTATAAAGAACATAACATGGATCCTGCTGTTAGTCACGGGCTTATCCTTGGGTTCTTCTTTTTTCACCTTGGAAGCGCAATCCGCGGGAACCCGGATTCCGATTCCGAATTTAAACATCAATGTGAACGAGGCGAAGAATCCGAGAGAGACGAGTTTGTCTCTGATGGTTTTGTTTCTTGTCACGATTCTTTCCTTGGCTCCGGCGATCGTGATGTCTTTGACTTCGTTTACGAAGATCGTGATCGTTCTCGACTTTGTGAGAAGGGCGTTGTCGATCCAGAATCTTCCGCCGAACCAAGTGATGATGGGTCTCGCGTTGTTTATGACGTTCTTTATCATGGCTCCCACCTTGAACACGGTGAACGAACGCGCGCTCACTCCGTATCTCGAAGGTAAGATCGATACGAACGCGTTTTTTGAAAAGGGGATGGTTCCGATCCGTGAATTTATGATGCGTCAAATCGGAACCTCGGGTGCAAAGGACGTCGCCTTATTCTTAAAAATCGGAAAGGTGGAGAAGGTGGAATCCTTCGACGACGTTCCATCCTACGTTCTGATTCCGGCCTTTATGTTAAGCGAAATCAAAAAGGCGTTTTGGATCGGGATCATTATCTTTATTCCGTTTATCGTGATCGACCTCGTGGTCGCGTCCGCCCTTCTTTCCATGGGTCTTATGATGCTTCCTCCCGTGATGGTGAGTCTTCCGTTCAAGTTGATTCTGTTCGTTCTCGTGGACGGCTGGAACCTGATCGTCTACGAATTGGTAAGGAGTTATAAATGACGGAACTCGACGCCATGACCCTGATTCGGGACGCTCTTTATATCACGCTCAAGATCTCTTCTCCGATTCTTTTGACCGCGCTTGTGGTCGGATTGATCATCGGGATCTTGCAGACTACGACTTCGATTCAGGAGCCTACGATCGCGTTCGTTCCGAAGCTCGTGGCGATCTTTATCGTGATCGTGATTTTTTCATCCTGGATGATTCAGACGATGACCGACTATACGCGCAACCTATTCCTAATGATCGAGAAGTTTTAGAAGGGTATGGAATACTTCATCAATCATTTTCAAGTGTTTCTGCTGATCCTTTCTAGGCTGATGGGATTGTTATCCGTCGCGCCCGTGTTTTCTTATCCTTCGATCAGCGTTCCTCAGAAGATGATTTTCTCCTTTTTGGTTTCCGTGATTCTGTTTCCGGTTACAGCGGGATTTCTTCCTCCGGTTCCGGGTGACATGGGAACCTACGGTCTTGTTGTGATGGCCGAGGCTTTGATCGGAATGCTTCTCGGTTTTTTGATCAGCTTGATCTTTGCCGCCTTTCAGATGGCCGGAGAATTTTTTAACGTTCAGCTCGGTTTCGGTTATGCGGAGATTTTGGATCCGGTGACTCAAACCAGTTTGCCCGTGATTAGTACTCTGAAAAATCTTTTGGGGATGCTGCTTTTTTTAACGTTAGGCGCGTATCGAATCATGTTCGAGAGTCTTGCGTATTCCTTTGAAAAGATCCAGGTGCTGCGGTTCACTCCTGAAATTCAAAACGGAATTTATAAGGCGATGGAAGACGCGGTCGGTGCGATGTTTCTGGTCGCGTTCAAGTTGTCTCTTCCGGTTCTGGGAATTATTTTGCTTGTGACCGTTTCCGAGGCGCTCATGGGAAAGGCTGCACCTCAACTCAATATTCTTCAGTTGTCGTTTCCGATCAAGGTGACGATCGGTTTGATCGTGATGATCTTTATCACGCCGTATTTGGTTTCGCAGATGGGCGCTGCGTTCGATCTTACTTTTGATAAGGTCAATCTCATGCTCCAGGAATGGCCGAAATGAAAACGCAACGTCAGCGAAATATGGAATTTAAGAGCAGGGGAAATTCTCCCTATGACGCGCCCCATAGGAAGCGTCATGCTGAGTTTTCCGACGCGCCCGAAAATACGACCCATAGGGAGTATTTTTCTGAAGAACGTCGTAGTTCCGACATTTTTCGTAATACGAAGCCCGCCCCACCCTCGTTGGGCGGTGGAGGCGGGCTCGTGGGAAGAATCGGTGAATTTTTCTCTATCACAAAAGACTTCTTCCATCAACTCAAATTCTTCCCTGCGGCCTTTGTCGTACCTCCGACAAAGGCTCATGCGGTTTCGTCTAACGCGGTCGACTTTCGGATCGACTTACAACTTTTCGCCGCGGAAGACGAAGGCCGAACCGAACCCGGATCGGAACGCAGAAGAAGAGAAGAACGAGAAAAAGGAAACGTTCCCAAATCCCCCGAACTTCCGGCTGCGGTCGTACTTCTTGCGGGAGTGATTCTTGTGTATCTCATGGGAGAATATTTTTTCATGAGAACGTTTTACATTCTCCGCAAATACATTCACGGGGTCGGACTCAGAACCGATATCAGTCCCGAGTCCGTAACGGAACTTTTAAAAAACGCCTCCACGGATTTATTCACCCTACTATGGCCTTTGTTCGGGATCACGTTCGTCGGAGCGGTCATCGGAAACGTGGCGCAGGTCGGATTTATTTTTACTCCGCGCGCGTTGAGTTTCAACTTCAGCAGAGTCCAGCCGAACTTTAAAAAGGTTCTGCCCACGCGTCAGACTCTTTTCAATTTAGGAAAGTCTTTTGCAAAAGTCGGACTCATCGGTTGGGTTTCGTACATCATTATCAGCAAGGATTTTTTCCCCATTCTTCTATCGGGAGAAATGGGACTCGAACAAGCGGTGGCCCTCGTCATGAGCAGTTCGTTCAAGATTTTTCTCGTAGTCGGGATCATTCTTCTTGCGATCAGCATCGTGGACTTCCTGTATCAAAGATACGAATATGAAGAATCCTTAAAGATGACTCCTTCCGAAGCGAAGAGAGAAGCCAAGGAATCCGACGGGGACCGTTCCCTTCAGGCAAGAAGAAGACAACTCGCGCGCGACATGATGAACAAACGAAAGATGCTCGCGAAAGTTCCCGAAGCGGACGTAGTCATCACGAACCCGACTCACTTCGCGGTCGCTCTCGAATACAAACCCGGAATTCACAAGGCGCCGATCGTCATCGCAAAGGGAGTGGACGATTTCGCATTATTGATCATCCGAATCGCTCGAGAGAACGGCGTCCCCACGGTGGAAGACCGTCTTCAAGCGAGAGGACTTTACGAGGAAGTGGAACTCGGCGCGGAGGTTCCACAACAATTCTATCGCGCGATTGCGACCATTCTCTCTCGTTTGGAATCCTTCCGGAGAGCGGTGTAAGAGGAAACTATGGAAAAGAAGTGGTGGAATCAATCCGACGTGATCCTGGGGATCGGGGCCGTGGCGATCGTAGCCATGCTCGTCATTCCTCTTCCCGGATTCATATTAGATATTTTGATTATAGTCAGTTTGGCGATAGGACTTCTCGTCCTTTTGACCTCTCTTTCGGTGAACGAACCGGCCGACTTCTCGATCTTTCCGAGCCTTTTGCTGATTACCACCTTGTATCGGCTCGCGCTCAACGTATCGACGACCCGGCAGATTCTTTCCAAAGGTCCGGCGATGAACAGCCACGTCATCGACGCGTTCGGTTCGTTTATCATCGGAAGCGAATCCGGTCTTTCGAAATACGTGGTGGGATTTATCATCTTCATCATTCTCGTTTTGGTGCAGATTCTCGTGATCACCAAAGGTGCGACGCGGATCTCCGAGGTCGCGGCCCGATTCACGTTGGACGCCTTGCCCGGAAAGCAGATGGCGATCGACATGGAACTTTCTTCCGGAAACATCAACGAAGAAGAAGCCAAAAAAAGAAGAAAGAAGATCGAAGCGGAAGTGGACTTTTACGGTTCCATGGATGGAGCGAGTAAGTTCGTCCAAGGGGACGTACGAGCGGGACTCATCATCACCGCCATCAACCTGTTAGGCGGAGTCATCATCGGAGCCTCGATTCGCGGAGAATCCTTCACCCAAGCGATCGAAACCTACGGTAAGTTCACGATCGGGGACGGACTCGTTTCACAGATTCCCGCGCTCTTAACGACGGTTGCAACCGGTATCATCGTAACCCGCTCCGGTTCGGAGTCCGATCTTGCGACTCAGTTCAAAAGCCAGCTTTTCAGCAATTCGAAGGTTCTGTATGTGGTTGCGGGAAGTTTGGGATTTGCGGCTTTCATTCCGGGCCTTCCGTTTATACCGCTGGTTCTTCTTTCCGCGGGAATCGCTTACTTGGGTTATTCTCTCGAACAGACGGTCAAAGAACAACTCGAGTCGATCGAGAAAAAGGAAAAAGAATCCGGTCAGGATCGCAAACCGAAAGACTTCTACGAGGAACTTAGAACCGATCCGATCGAAATCGAAGTCGGTTATCATCTCATTCCGTTGGTCGACGCTTCTCAAGGCGGAGCGCTTCTCGATCAGATCAGCAATCTGCGTAAGAAGTTCGCTCAAGACAATGGGGTAGTCATTCCTCCGGTAAGAATTTTGGACAATCTGGATCTGAATCCGGATACGTATTCGATCAAGATCAACGGAACCGAAGTGGGAACTTCGACCGTTAAACCGGATAAACTCATGGCGCTCAACACAAGTCCGGGAACCGCGGAGCCGATTCAAGGCGAGGATTTCCTCGAACCTTCTTTCGGTCAAAAAGCGAAGTGGATTTCTTCGGAGGACAAGTCCGACGCGGAAGCGAAGGGTTACACGGTTGTAGACGCGTCCACGGTCGTTGTCACTCACTTGAAGGAACTTCTTGCAACGCATGCGTCCACCTTGCTGGGAAGGGAAGAAGTCAAAAAACTTTTGGATCACTACAAGGCGAGTTATCCGACTCTTATCGGAGAACTCGACGCGGACAAACCCGGCAACTTGGGGATCATTCAGCAGGTATTGCAGAATTTGTTACGCGAAGGTTTGGGAATCCGCAATCTCGTTCCGATTTTGGAATCGATCGCGAACAATTTGCCTAAGTATCAAAATCCTTACATTCTCACCGAACTTGTAAGACAATCGATTTCGAGAACCGTCGTTCGCGATTATCTCTCGATGGACGGAAAACTTCGGGTAATCACACTCGAAAGTAGAATTCTCGACCGACTCAACAAGTCGATCACTCAGGACCGAATCGAGAACAGGGATGTGTTGTCGTTGGCTCCCGATTTTTACAGAAGGCTGATCGACAGCGTCGCGGAACTCTATCGTAATTTTAGAACGGAAGGAAAATTTCCGATTTTCGTCGTAAACCGAGAGGTTCGTCTTCCGTTCTCGTATCTTCTCGCGAAGGAATTTCCTCCTCGAAACTTCGGCGTTCTCGCCTACGAGGAAATTCATTCTTCCGTGGATTCGGTGATCGAGGCCGAACTCAAACTTCCTCAGACACAGGCCGCGGCAGCGGGGGTCGGGGAAGAAGTATGAAGGATTTAGAATATTCGATCTTGCTTATGGGCCAGGATCAGGGAGTTGAAAATGGAATTCGCTAAAATTCGCGGTAAAAGTTACCAAGACTGTTTGATGGAAATGAAAATGAAATACGGATCGGAGGCGACCGTGATTTCTCAAACCGTGGTCACCGAAGGCGGTGTAATGGGAACGGGTCTTCTTGCAAAGAAGATGATCGAGATCCAGATCGGAATTCCCGAAAAACAGGCTTCCCGCGAAAAGATAGAACGTAAACTTCAGGATTTAAAGGATCTTTTAAAACAAAAGTCTTACGCGGCTCCGGAAAGAAAGAAAACCCTTCAGACCTTAAAACCTCTTTCCAGAACCTTGGAAGAGAAGGAAGCCGCGACTGCGGTCGCGGAAGATTCCTGGGAGATCGAAGACATCACGACCGAACCCGAAAGAGTCGGCTTGTCGTTTGAGAAAGAACTTTTTGACAAAACTTCTCCCGCTCGCAGAGAAACCTCCCCCGTTCGAGGCAGAAAGGATTCTCCCTTAACACGTCTCGGGGAGAAGTGGGTTCGCGAAGGAATGAGCCAAGGTTATGTGGAAGAACTTCTTTCCAAGATCGAAGAGCGTCTTTCGCCCATCGATCAAGGACGCAATCACGCTGTTTCCGAACGAGCCGTCGAGATTCTGAAGGAGCGCGTCAGCGTCGACCCGGACTTGTTTCGCGGAACGGGAAAGAATCAGAGAAAGGTGGTCTTTCTCGTTGGTCCTACCGGGTCGGGAAAAACGACGAGTGTCGCCAAACTCGCCGCGAAGTACTTCCTACACATGGGAAGATCGGTGTCGCTTTATACGACAGACAACTATCGGATCGCGGCAATCGAACAGCTCAAACGATACGCAGACACAATGGGAATGCCGTTTTACCCGGTTAAAGACATAAAAAAATTCAAGGAAACTCTGGCTCGGGACGGGTCGGAACTAATTCTCATAGATACAGCGGGTTACAGTCATCGCAACATGGAACAGTTGGAACGAATGAATTCTTACCTTTCCTGTTTCGGTGAAAAAGACTCGGTGGAAAATCTTCTTGTCCTTTCCGCGACTTCTTCCTACCATCATACAAGTGCGGTATTGAAAGCCTATGAGTCTCTGAACTACCGAAGAATTCTCCTGACGAAATTGGACGAGGCAGATTTTTTAGGTGGTTTTCTCGAACTGGCCGATACATACTCTAAGAGTTTCACATACTACAGCGTGGGGCAAGAGGTTCCGTTCGACATTCTTCCGGCGGAAAAGAACCTAATGGCGGAATGTGTGGTGACTCCGGAGAAAATTGCGGAGCTGAGAGGAGAAGTTTTCACCGTAGCCGGTGGCTGATCCGAAGCTTTTGAAGAGGTAAAGAATGGACCAGGCGACTCATTTACGGAAACTCACCGAGGGGAACACGAGTCTTAAAGTTCTGTCATCCAGAAAGCCCACGACAAAGATCATTGCGATCGCGTCCGGGAAGGGAGGAGTTGGAAAGAGTACCATCTCCGTCAACCTCGCCATCTCCATGGCCCGCGCGGGTCAAAAAGTCCTCGTGTTCGACGGGGACTTGGGACTCGCGAACGTCAACGTCATCCTAGGAATCATTCCCAAATACAATCTCTATCACGTAGTCAAAGGACACAAAAGTCTCAAGGACATCATCATCCAAACCCCGGAAGGCGTGGACATCATCGCGGGAGCCTCGGGTTATTCTCAGCTTGCAAACCTCAACGACACTCAGAGAAATTCCCTGATTAAGGGTTTTTCCGAATTAGACAATTATGATATTATGATCATCGATACCGGTGCGGGAATCAGCTCCAACGTCATCGGCCTCACATTGCCTGCGGACGACGTCATCGTGATAACGACTCCCGAGCCGACTGCGATCACCGATTCGTACGGGCTCATTAAGGCAATCGTTTCCCAAAGCCGCGATAAGAATCTCAAGATGGTCGTGAACCGGGTTCGCAGCGCGATCGAAGGAAAGAAGGTCGCGGACCGAGTGATCGACATCAGCGGACAATTCCTCGAAGTGAAGGTGGAAAACCTCGGATTTATCTTTCAGGACGAGGAAGTCGAGAAGAGTATCCGCGAACAAAAGCCTTACATCATCAATTCTCCGAAAAGCAAGGCGGCCGCTTGTCTGAACCGCATTACGTATTCTCTTTTAAATCAGGAAATGGAGCCGTTGGAAGACGCCGGCATCAGCGGATTCTTCAAAAAGTTCTTCAACTTTATGGACGTCCGCGACAAAGAGCTGGATAAAAGCGACGAAGAATAAGTTTTGAACCTTCAGATTGTTTTTATCGGAGTTTTCGCTCTGATCGCATTGATCGTGAGCCCAGTGTGCGGATTTCTTACCGGAAATTCTTTCGGACATATCCTTCTCGTCTCGATTCTTTCCGTCGTCGCGTTCGCCGTTCTCGGATTCGGAGTGCACGCGTTCTTGGAAATGAAAGTTCCCGAATTTCTCGACTTTCTTTCCAACTTAGGCGGAGAATTCGTTCCGGCTTCTTCCGCTGCGGACGGAGCAGGAGGAGGCGGACACGACTACACAAGTCAGGCGAGCGATTCTGATTTCTCTTCGGGAGACAGCGCTTCGAACACGGAAGTCTTCGCTTCCGCGACTCCGAAACGTCAGAAAAGCGGAAACTTCGGGGATCACATCATGGTCGAAAATATAGCGATCAAAAACGAACCCAAACTCATGGCAGAAGCGATCCGAACGATGTTGGCTCGCGACGACATGGGGGAAAAATGACGACTTCCCTTTAATTTCCTTCGCTGGCGGCTTAGAATGGGAATGAGACAAAAAACTGCTTGATTTCCCTGTTTTTGCCCTAAAAAATGCTATTGCAATTTTCTGAGAAGCTCGACACTTTAGAATGAAGGTCAAGGTTTTTCCAGATCCGAGCTTATGTCCAAAAAATATGAGAAATATAACCAGCAGGATGAGACGGAACTATGGAAATCCTATCGGGATACCAAAGACCAAGACATCCGATCTTATCTTGTGGAGAAATATTCTCCGTTAGTCAAACACGTCGCGGGTAGAATCGCGATCGGAATGCCGCAGAACGTAGAGTTTGACGATCTCGTATCCTACGGAGTGTTCGGACTCTTGGACGCGATCGAAAAATTCGATCCGGAACGACTGATCAAATTCAAAACTTATGCGATGACAAGGATTCGAGGAAGTATCTTCGACGAACTTCGCTCGATCGATTGGATTCCGAGATCCATCCGTCAAAAAGCAAAACAACTCGAACAAATCATCGGTATGCTGGAGAACAAAGAAGGCCAGCAAGTCGACGACGACGCGATCGCGAAAGAATTGGGAATCTCCATGGAAGAGTACAATTCCCTTCTTACCAAGATCAGCGGAACTTCCCTCGTATCGTTAAACGACATTTGGTTTCTCGGAGACGAAAACGACGAAGTTTCCTTTATGGAAACCCTCGAATCTCCGATGAACATGAACCCGGACACGATCATCGAAAAAGAGGAAATCAAAAACGTGATCGTGGAAGCGATCAAAACCCTTCCCGAAAAGGAAAAGAAAGTAATCGTATTGTATTATTATGAAGATCTTACCTTAAAGGAAATCGGAGAAGTGTTGGAAGTGACCGAATCCAGAATTTCGCAGCTTCACACAAGAGCGGTTTCCCGACTGAGAAGCAAACTCGGTAAAGTAAAATCCGTCATTTCTCGAAAGTAATCTTTTCAAACGGGGCTAATGTATGGGTTCCCTTTTACCATTCTTAGAAGATCAAGGCAGGGAACTGGATCGAATCCAGAAAGAGCAGGTCGAAGTTTACGGCGATACGCTAGAAAATTCTCTTCGTCTCGCGGCAAAACATCTTAAAAAACAGATCCACGAACTCGACTACGTCGTTTTAAAACGCGGCAAGAAAAAACTGTTCGGTCACGAACCGTGGCATATCCGAGTCTCCATTCTTCCCGAAGACAACTTTCTCGACGAACTCACCGAACTCGATCAGAAACTCACCGGAGGTTCCGGCAAACTCGTATCCAAAGATCTCAAGGATTTCATTCAACCCAAAGATAAAAACGGAAGAAGTCTCGTGCAGATTCTCCGCAACGGAGTTTATCTCACCGTATTTCCTCCGTTAGGCGAAGGTCGTCCCGTGGAAATCGACGAGGTTTCCAAAAAACTCGTTCTCAAAGGAGTGAATGGAGAAGACGACAAACTTGTTCGAAAGATCGTCAAAGAGGCAAAGGGCGAACCGATTCTGATCTCCGATCAAAAACCGAGACCGGGTATGGAGGCCAAACTCATACTCGACATCACGTCCGATAAGATGAAGGCGAAAGTCACCATTCTTCCTCCGAGACCGGGAGGAAGGGATATGGACGTAAAAGACATCGTCAATCATCTCAAAAACGCGGGCGTCAAATACGGATTCAAAGAGGAAGAAATCCAAAGAAAACTCGAAGAGGAATTTTACAACCAACCCTTTCTCGCGGCGGAAGGGGATTATCCGATCAACGGGAAAAACGCGCAGATCATCTATCACGTCCGCACTTCCAAAAACGTTTCCTTCCGAGAGGACGAATCGGGAAGAGTGGACTTCAAGGATTTGGATCTGATCGAAAACGTAGTCGTGGGTCAGTTGCTCGCAGAAAAGATTCCCGCCGAAAAAGGAAAATACGGACGTACGTTATTCAACGAACTTCTTCCCGCAAAAGACGGAACCGATACGGATCTCAAACAAGGTAAGGGGACCATTCTTTCCGAGGATAGAAGCAAACTCACCGCCGAAGTCAACGGTCAAGTCGTGTTCGCAACGGGAAGACTTTCGGTCGAAACCGTTTATCGGGTCAACGGAGACGTGGGAATCAAAACGGGGAACGTCACCTTTCTCGGTTCGATCGTGATTACGGGTAACGTGGAAGACAACTACTCCGTAAAAGCCGCGGGCAATATCGAAATCTACGGAACCGTTCAAAAAGCGAGAGTGGAAGCGGACGGAGACATCATCATTCGTCAGGGAATTTCGGGAAGGGAAGAAGCGCATATCGAATCCACCGGCGGAAACGTGATCGCAAAGTTCATTCAGAGCGCGACCGTGATCACGGAAAAAGACGTTCTCGTTCAAGAAGGAATTCTCCATTCGTTCGTGAGCGCGGGCGGTAAGATTTTGTGCAACGGGAAACGCGGTCAGATCGTGGGCGGGACCGTACGCGCCTCGGAACTGATCGGCGCTCGAAGCATCGGTTCTCCGGCAAACCCCGCGACCGAACTCGTCGTGGGGATCGATCCGAAAGTTCTCAAGCAGATCGCGGACTACGAAGCGAAGATGCACGAAAGTCAGTCCAAACACGAACAGGTTTTTAAAAGTCTGAAGACGCTTCAGGCAAGAAAAGAATCCGATCCGGCTTCGTTTACGGAAGAACACGAGAATCAGCTCGGCAAGATGCAGAAGGCGGTCGAAAAACTGGATTCTCGAATTAAGGAATTCGAAACCGAAATCAACAATCTCAAAAATTATATGGAAGAGAAATCTTCTCATGGAAAGATCAGCATCGAAAAGGTTCTCTACGGCGGCGTGACGATCAAGATCCGAAACTCGGATTACAAGACTCGGAACGAAATCAAGAACAAGACTTTCGTGGAAGAGAACGGAATGATCCGCCAGGTGCCTTACGAAGACCCCGATCCGGACAATAAAAAAGACTGGAGAAAAAAACGAAACCGTGGTAATTAAACCATAGGATGAGGCTCAGCGACACATTCTTAGGTTACGGTCAAGCTCCGGATATAATCCGGAAGCAACAGGTGGAAAATCCGTTCACCATGCCTCATATGATCTCCGAAACAGCTCGGGTGGTCAAAGAATACAACGATACCAGAAAATACGCGGTCGAGTTGTATACCGACGTTTTCTCTCTTTCTCCTGAATCCAGGGAAAGATTGGCTTCGGTCAGAAATCAAAAAATCGACGAGATCAAGGACCGGTTAAAAACATACAAGCCGGCTTCCGGCGATCGGACCGAGCTGGTGACGTATTCCGCCGGCGGTCAAAAGGCGTCTAACGCACCCGCCAATCGGGGTAGAATCGAATTCTTCGCTTAATCTTTTCCAAAGGGATGTTGTTGGAGACAATACCGGGGGAAAAGGTATGGAGTTATTTGCAGTTTTAGCGATCAACGCGGTCATTTCCGTGGTTTTATATTATACGATTACTTCGAAAGTGACGGAAAGAATTCGTACTCATATGCTGGGAAAGATCAACGAAGAAATCCGGGATTTTGTGGACGAACTGGAAACGGAGTCGCTGCGCCAAGTCGATCTGATCGGATCGAGAATTCTTACCTTTAAGGAAATGACGGCCAAGGTGGAAGAACTCGTCAAACGAATCGAACAAGCTACGACTCCCGATATCTTGAGCCGGATTCAGATTTCCCCCGAACCGACGCAACGTTCCGGGCAAGATCCGTTTTCTACGATCGCTTCGAAGGACGAAGAAAAGTCCGTATTCAAAAATACGAACGCCGCAAACATCGCGGGTTCGGTTCAGCAAGGAATCGGACATATCTACAAGGAAAATTTGGATCTTGTCCGAGAAGAACACGAGATATCGCTTTCTGCGGATGCTTCTTCCTTCGCTTCGACGGCCGCGCAAAATCCGACGGCGTCTTCCGTTCGCAATCAAACGTTACAAAATTCTTATATTCAAAAACCGAAAAACAAAGCGGAAGAACGGAATAAAACTTCTTCCCAAGCTCCCCGGCCTGCGTCCCGCGAAACGAAGGAAGTTCCCGCGGCGAGCGGTTCCACCTCCAATCTCGTTTTGGAAACGATCGGAAAAGGGGTCCGTCGGTTTTTCGGAATTCAGGAAATCAAAACGATTCGCGCAGAAGAAGAACGTTCCGAGAACGATTTTTTTCCGGGAACCCGCAATTCCACTTTGGATATTTCCCTGGACGAGGATCCGTTCGCTCCGGCGGCCGATTCGGAAAACACGTTAGGCGCAACATCCTCGTTTAAGGACAATCTCAAGTCTAAGGAAGCGGATTTCGGAAGAATTCTCCAGGATAACGTGAACGGCTACAAGCCGCCTAAGCCGGATTCCACACGCATTTCCGCCGACGCTGCGCTCCTCGAAATCGGAGAAGATTCCACAAAAATCGAGAAAGTTGTTTTCCTTTTAAAAAGAAAATATACTCATGAAGAAATTTCGGAAGTTCTGGATCTCGCACTCGGCGAGGTGGATATCATTGAAAGATTCAGGTTGGATAGAAATAGGAGGTTCTGATGTCCCAGTTTAGCGTATTGAACGTAGGATTCGGGAATATCGTTCTGGTTTCTAAGATCGTCAGCATCATTCATTCGGATTCGGCGTCCGCCAAACGGATCCGCAACGAAGCCAAGACGAATAACAGCCTGATCGACGCCACTCAAGGAAAGAAAACCCGTTCGATCATCGTGACCGACAGCAATCATCTCATTCTTTCCAATTTGAGAGTGGAGTCCCTTACAAAACGAATCGAATCCAGCGACAACTCGATCGCTTCCGAAGAGGAAGACTTAGACTGAATTCTCCCAAACTTTTCGTTCTTTCTTCCGTTGCCGGAGGAGGAAAGTCCACTCTCATTCAAAGACTCAGAGAAAGACACCCGGAAATCCTCTTCTCGGTTTCCTGCACGACCCGCGCGCCTCGTCCCGGAGACAAAGAGGGCGTAACGTATTTCTTTTTAACGAAGGAAGAATTTCAAAAGGGAATTGCTGAGTCCGCTTTTTTGGAATGGGCTCTGGTTCACGATCAATACTACGGTACCCCTTTGAAGTTCATCGAAGAGGCGTTCGCAAACGGTTCTTCCGTGATTATGGATATCGACGTGCAGGGTGCAAAGATCATTCAGGAGAAACTTCCGGGTAAGATCGTGACGATTTTTATTTTGCCGCCGAGCGAAGAGGAATGGGAAAGAAGATTGCGCGGTCGCGGAACCGATTCCGAAGAAAGCATCGTGAAGCGGATAAAAAACGGGAAGCGCGAATTGGAACGTCAGAATGAATTCGATTATAAAATCGTGAACGACGACTTGGATCGCGCTCTCGCAGAGCTGGAGAATATAATTCTTTCGGATTCGAAGTAGTAGTTCCCACGAAACCGAGCCAGGATTTTTCGTCGATTTTTAAGCACTGGTCCGCTAAAGGAAAATTTTCCGAAAACTTCCCGCGGACCCGCCGCCCAGATTTTGAAAAACCGGCAGAGCGATCCCGATGGATCGAGTTCCAAGGCGGCGTTTTGTATTCCGATAAATAGTAGGAACTACAACGAATCGTTTGCAACAGTTACAAAAATAAGAATACGAACTAAGAGAAAAAATGAATCTAACGTTAATCCCCGTTCTTAAAATCCATAAATTGAAACTTTCCGAAGGCAAAGACCGACTCGCCGATTATTTAGGTTTGAATATTCCGACATCCTGGCCCACATTTCCCGAGGCCTTTTTAGTTACCGATCAGGATTCAAAAAAGGATGAGCCGGAAAAACCGAATTTATGGGGAGGTTATTTTTTTATAAACCCGATCCTCAAAAGTTTGATTGGAAACGGCGGTTATACCGGCGCTCCGGATTCCGCGGGCTCGGTGGAAATCGGTTACGAAATCGCGCCCGAATTTTGGAATCAAGGCTACGCGACTCTTGCAGCCAAGCAGTTGATCGAATTGGCATTCAAACAACCGAATGTTCTTCAAGTAAAGGCAACCACTTTAGCGGAGGAAAACGCGTCGAACTCCGTTTTGAAAAAATGCGGAATGAAATTCGTATCCGAAGAACCGAACGAAGAACTTGGAAAAGTTTGGGTATTTGGGATCGATAGGAAAGATTTCGAAAACCCAAAGCGCTGAACAGGAAATCATCAAAGTGATCAAAGTTGAAGAATTTTTCCCGAACTTGGATCGTATTTTTTTGCTCGATCGATAAAGTCTTATTCTTTAAAAAGTTCGCCGGAATCGATCGAGCTTTTACGCTCTGTTATCTGCAATCAGGGGCATCCACCAAAATGAACGGCATCGTCGTTGGATTTCCGTTGACCTTCAGTTCGCGGTCTTTGAGATAAAATCCGCAAACGGATACGCTGCTTCCCACCTGAACGTTGGAAATGAGGTTGGAAGCGTCCGAGTCCAACGCGACCGGTTTTCCGGAAAAATAGACCACAAAGCGGATCGAGTTTCCCTTGTATAATATCTCCGAAACGGTTCCGGAGATATGAATCGTTTTTCCGAAAGCCGCGGACGGATTGGAAACGAGTTCGTAACCGCTCACTTTCGCAGGAGCGGAATTCGTTTTCTTTTTTGCGGAAATCGGAAGCGTCGCAAACACGCATACAAAAAATATTATAAAAATTGAATTTACTTTCAGGTTCATAGTGTCTCCGAATTAAGGGTTGGCTTCCACCGCGTCGTCGGGAATATCGGGTGTTTTGATTCCGCCCGATCTGCTCAGCCATTTGTTCGTGATCATCGCTCTTCGATCCGCAGGGAAGAGGGTCAAAAGATAGGTCGTGATCGTCTGTCTTCCGTCTTCTTCGGCGTCCTTGTCCATTTGAATAAAAACGTCGATGATATCTCCGTCCGGCCAGTTTAAGAGCATTCCGACCGCGGATTCCGGCGGCATGTTCCCGACCTTGTCGGCGAGAACCTTTACGAGTTTTTGACGGCTGTTCTTTTCCGCATCCGAGGATTTCATTTCCTTCTCTTTGGCGATAAGACCCTTGCGCATTTCCTCGAGTTTTTCCATTTCCGCTTCGAGGCGGCCTTTTTCGTTCATTAGCTCGGTTTTTCTTTTTTCCAGTTCGTCGAGCTCTTCCGCAAAACGCTCCTGAGCTTTTGCGAATTCGAGTTTTTGAAGTTCGGAAGGAGATTCGTTGTCCTGATTTACGAGCGCCGGTTCCTTGCGGAGAAACGGAAAAATTTCCGAAGCGTTGATGATCTGAAAGTAATCAAAAACGAAAAAACCGATTCCCAATAAGAAAAAAATGAGAAGAACGAGATAGGTAGCTCTTGCTTTGTCGCTTAACGATGCCATTTTAAACCTTTAGATCGATCCGGTTGGTTTGGATTTTGTTCTCCAAGCGTTCGGCCTTTTCTTGAAAATCGGTAATTTTCTTCTGAAGGCTGAGTATGGAATCCGTCTGTTGCGGAGAATTCCCTCCCGTCACGTTTAGAATTTTCTGAAACAGAGAATCACTTTTTGAATCGGTCGTAGATCTTTTTAAGTTCGGAAGCTCCCGAGTCGTCGTTTGCGGGTTCAGGACTTGATCCCGTATCGTATGTAAAGACTCTCGGAGCCGGTTCAGATTCAGAGGATTCATTCATTTGTCTCCATTGGATGGATTTTAGCTGATTATAATGTTCTTCAAGTTCGAACTTTTCTTTTTTGAAGTATGATTTCTTGTAAGCCTTGTATTGATTCTCTTTGAGAATCTCGAGGATCTTTCGGTCCTTCTGAGCGGAGATGAGTTCCTCACGTTTTGCGTCCAGTTCCGGTCTTCGGTTTTCGATATCGGATTCCAAGTTTTCATTCTGTGTGATCAGGGAACGAATGTATCCCTGATGCAGTTGATAGTCGCGCAGGGACGCTCCGCTGAGAGAATAGGATTCTCCCGTGAGGAGTTCGATCTGTTTCTCGTTCTCCTGAATGGAATTGCGGATCTGATTGATCTCGCCCGCGATCAAGGAGAAACTTTTTAGTTTTTCGTCTTCCTTCTTCTTGCGGAGATTCAATACGGGCTCTAAATTAAAGCGAAATCGTTTCAAGGATTAGAATTCCTCTTCTTCCTGTTCGTCGTCGAGGACGTCTTTCAAACCTTTTACAGCCTGAGCGTAGTCGCTTCTTTCCTGAATTTTCTGTTTCAGATAACGATCGATCTTGTCTTTCTTGCGAATCGCAAGATCCACGCGCGGGTCCGAACCGGAAACGTACGCATTCAAGCGGATCAATTCTTCGGCCGAGTTGTAAACGCTGATGAGTTCGCGGATCATTCCTGCTCTCAGGTTTTGATCTTCCGGTGCGATTCTTACCATGACCCGGGAAAGAGAAGCGGGAACGTCGATTGCGGGATAATGATTTCGTTCCGCGAGTTTTCGACTGAGAATGATATGGCCGTCTATATAACCTCGAACCGCGTCCGCGACCGGATCTTCCATCTCGTCGGCTTCGGTAAGAACGGTATAAAAGCCGGTGATCGTTCCTCCCGACTTGGAAGTCCCGGAACGTTCCACGAGTTTTGCGAGTTTAGAAAATACGGAAGAGCTGAAACCTCTCGTGATAGGAGGTTCATGATTGGATGCCGAAATTTCCCGATTTGCCTGAGCGAATCTTGTCAAGGAATCCATCATGAGGTTCACGTGTTTTCCTTGGTCGCGGAAATATTCGGCGATGGAAGTCGCGAGCAGAGCGCAGTTGACCTGTTCCATTTTCGGAGAATCGGATGTCGCCGCAAGGACGACGGATTTTTGAAGACCTTCTTTGCCGAGATCGAGTTCTATGAATTCGTTTACTTCTCGTCCGCGTTCTCCGACGAGCGCGATCACGTTTACGTCCGCATCGGTATAACGAGCGATCATTCCGAGCAAGCTGGATTTACCGACACCGGAACCGGAAAAGATTCCGACGCGTTGTCCTCTTCCTATGGTGAGAATTCCGTCTACGGCTCGAACCCCGGTCATCAGAATGTCGCGGATGATCGGTCGATCGAGCGGATTGGGAACGTCGTTGTCGGGAGGACGTTCTTCCTTTGTGATGATATGACCTTTTTTATCGATCGGTCTTCCGACGCCGTTTAAGACACGACCGAGAAGTTCTTTTCCCACGGGGATTGCGAGTTTTCTCCCGGAGGAGAATACGAACGCTTCGGGATAAATTCCTTCCACGGGTCCGAGAGGCATCAGAGTATAAACGTGGCCTTCAAAGCCTACGATCTCGCACTGGAGATAACCTTCTTTGCCGCTCTTTTGAACGTCCATCAGTTCCCCGATTTTGGAGTCGGGTGGACCCTCGGAATAGATGACGTTTCCGGAAACGCGGATGACCTTTCCCGATTTACGGATCGTTTCGGTGCGATCCATGATCAGGAAGTATTTGGACATCACGTCCACTTTCTCATGAAACTTCTTTTCAATCATAGGCCGTAAGAATATCTCTTGGTATCCAGAATTTCCCGGAAAGTCAAGTATCTATGGGAAAATAAAAGAATTATGTCGCTTACGAAGGCAGGGTTCAGTGAGTTCTTGTGAGAATTCTTCCGTGGGTTTGCGGTTTTGTGGGAACTACCACGCAGACTTTGTTTACGATCGGATTTGCGGGAGCCACC
Source organism: Leptospira sanjuanensis (assembly GCF_022267325.1). Classification (NCBI taxonomy): domain Bacteria; kingdom Pseudomonadati; phylum Spirochaetota; class Leptospiria; order Leptospirales; family Leptospiraceae; genus Leptospira; species Leptospira sanjuanensis. Next base: position 2,412,771 of record NZ_JAIZBG010000001.1, on the reverse strand, counting down.
GCAAATTCCGCCGATTTCAAAAATGTGGGAACTCATACGAATGATGTTTCGAATCGCCCGAACCAAAACGTTCGGTTTAGGAAGAATGTGGGAACTACCACATAACTTTTTCTTAAAACCGAATTCTCCGAATGAAATTGTAGGATCTCCCACAAAAAGAAAAGATCTCCCGGTTTTCCCGGGAGATCGATAAGAAGGGAGAAGAATGTCTTGGCTCGAAAGCGAATTCCGAACCGAGAAAAAAGACAAAGGCTTCCGACCGAAAACGGCCGTCGACGGTTGCGATTCCAGAACGGCTTCGAGTTTAGATCGGCTCCGCATTCCGGATCGCTTCCTCGATTTCCTTGAGCTGCGTGGAAATTCTCGCATCGATCGCACCCACGTCGGTTTCGATGATAACGCCGCCCCGATCCACTCTCGAATCTTCGTAGATGTTGACCTTGCGCAGAGATTCCATAAGTTTGATAAGTTCGTCTTTGTGGGCCGTGGTGAGTTCCAAGTCCGCAAAGTTGACCCGAATATCCACGCGGTCGCGGTCCTTGATTCTTTTTAAGGCTTCTCTAATATTGTTCAGAACGATTTCCTTTCTTTCGATGATCTCGTCTTTTATGACCTTGCGCGCGATGATGAGGATCATCTCCACCATCTGTTTTTCGGAAGCTTGGATGATTTCTTCTCGGATGTCGATGGCCTTACCGACGATGGTTCCCAAACGGTCGATGAGTCGTCTTACTTCTCCCTGACCTTTTTTAAAACCTACTTCGCGACCCGCGTCGTACCCTTTCAAGTAAGCTTCGTGTTCGATCTCGGCGACCTTCATCTCGGCTTCCTTGATCATTCTTTCGACTTCCATCTTGGCGCGGTCGAGGATCTGCTCCGCCTTCGCCTTACCGGTGTCTTCTTCGAGTTTAACTTTTTCCTTCGAATCCTGGATCATCTGGAAGGCGCGTTTGCGTCCTTCTTCCTCGATCTCTTCCGCCTTTCTTCTTGCGTCTTCGAGAAGTTTGCGAACCTGTTCCTCGTTCTCTTCGCGATAACGGCTCAGCTCCGCCTCGATCTCTTCGATCGAAGGACCCTGGTATTGTTCGATGATATTTCCTTCTTGGTCTACTTCGAACTCTTCGGCGTCTTCGTCCCTGTGGAATTTTTTGTATTTATCGGGAATCGCTAATTCGACCTGATCTTTGATGTCTGCGATTTGTATGGGTTTAAAGACGAGTTTAGCCATGAGTTAGGTCGCTCTCCAAAATTTGATACTTCCTTCTTCGATCGCGTCCCGGAGTCTTTCCAGGATTCCGTTCTGAGCGGTCTCCATTTCGGCGAGACTGATCGGTCCCATCGAATCGGATTCCAAGCGGATGGAAGAGGAGAGGGCCGGTTCCAGTTTTTCAAGAATGGCGATCTGAACTTCCGTTTCCGTGCCTTTCAGGGCGCACGCGAGCACGATCGGATGAAAGGAGGAAAAGAACCGGTTCAACGGCTCCCTTTCCAAGAATAACAGATCTTCCATCCGAAAGAAGTGTTCAATTATATTTTCGGCAAAACCGGGGCGCTTCTCGCGGATGCGATCGAAGATTTTTTGCGAATCTCCGGGTTGTAAACGACCCAAAAGGTCTGCGGCCTTTTTCCCTCTCTGGTTTTTGATCGGAAGGCTTTTTTCTTCGAGAGCCAAGGCTTCGAGTTTAAATTTCAGAAAACGTTCCAGGCGATTCTTCTCGTATTCGCTGGAAAGATCCAAATCGTGGATCTGGATCAAAATCTCCTCTTTTCTCGCTTCGGGGAAGTCGTTTAACACCGCAGCCGCAGCGTCCGGATCTCCGAAGCAGAGAACCAAGGCGATCATGTCAGAGTTTTCACCGGAAACGATTCTGGAGATTTCTTCCGCGCTTTTTGTCTTCAGTTCTTGGAGAAGATCCCGTTCTTCCTTTTCCTCTTTAAGAAGCGCTTCGAGTTCCCGGATCAGGTTGAGACTCTCGGGATCGATACTTTCTTCTTTTTGAATTCTTGTGAGAGAGTTTAAGAAAGAAGAGAGAACCTCTCTCTCTTCTTTCGAATCCGGCTTTCCGGTTTTGTGAAACGTTTCAAGAAGTTTCCCCGTCGCTTCCGGACCTAAGTGGCGGTAGACTTCCGGAGGGAGATGCTCCCCTAAGATCCGGAGGAGACTTCCCGCTCTGTTTTGTCTGGAGGACAGGGAATTCATCAGCTCGCTTCCTCTTCAGAGAGCCATGTGCGGAGAAGTTGTGCGACTTCTTCCGGTTTTTCTCTGGCGAGGTTGATCGCGTTTTCGAGAAGTTCTCTTCTGTATTTTTCATCCAGAGAGAGTTCGACTTCGGCTCCGCCTTCGTCCATGACGCGGAGCGCGGCTTCTCTCATCATCTGCTGTTGAGCGGCAAGTTCTTCTTCTCTGAGTCTTCTTCTTCTTGCGATTTCTTTTTTAACCGCTCTGTAAACCAGGATGCTTACGATCAAAAGAAGAATGATGATTAAGGATGCGATGATCATCTGACGAATCGCCTTCTGCTTGCGAAGTTCTTCGTCTTCCGCGGCGAACTGAGCCGATCTGTCTTTCGGGATCGTAATCACGGAAATTTGATCCCCTCTCGCTTTGTCGATTCCGACCGCGGCTTCGAGGTTTTTACGAATCTGTCTGAGTTCGTCGTCGGAGACGGGAATGTATTTGCGATCAAAGCCGGTTCCGTCTTCTCTCTCTTTCTTTTCCCACATTCCGTCGATGACTACGGAGAGATTGACCTTCTCCACTTTCCAAGGTTGTTTTTGAACTTCGGAAACTCTTCTGTTGAATTCGTAGTTGTTGATGTTTTCGGATTTGCTGTATTCCGATTTTTGATAATCGGTGTCCTTGTAACCGGGAGGAATGTTCGGCTCGGTTCCCGCAGGGCCGTCCGGAGTAAAACCTCTTCCTTTGAAGTCTTCTTTGGTTTCTTTGGAAGAGACTTTGAGAGAATAACCGTCGACGAGTTTTAATTCGGAATAAGGAGTGTTCGGATTATCGGGAATGGCGACAACCGGAGAAACGGAGTTGTCTTTGTAGGATTCCTTGTCCCAATTTAGATTATATTCAAAACGTGTAATATCGACTCTTTCTTCTCCGCCGAGCAACCAACGAAGAGTGTTTCTCATGTCGATCAATCGTTGGATTCTTTGTTCTTCGCCGATTCTTAATTTCTCTTGAACGATCCTGAGTTCCAGTCTTTCTTTTTCCAAGTCCTCTTCGAAATCGCTGATGATCTTTCCGTCCGCGTCCGCAACGCTTACGTTTTCGGGTTTTAACTTGGGAACCGCTCTGGAAACCAAGTTGACGATCCCTTTGACTTCTTTTCTGGAAAGGGATTCGACGCCCGGAATGTAGTGGAGAATTACGGAAGCCTTAACGGGAGAAGCGTTCGAAGTAAAAAGTTCGTCTTCGGGAAAGGCGATGTTGACGTAAGCCTTGTCGACGGAACGAAGAGTCATCAAGGATTGTTCGATCGCACCTTTTAAGGCTCTATACTTTTTGATGTCCTTATCGAATTGTGTTTCGGTGAACTTATCCACGTTGAAAAGTTCCCATCCTTGAACTCCCGCGGGAATTAGATTCTCCTGAGCGAGTTTGGTTACGATTTCTTGTCTTTGTTCGGGATCGACCGTGATGACGCTCGTATCGGACGAGCCGTATTGATACCCGAGAGAATCGAGTTTTTTGGTGACTTCGGCAAAGTCCTTGCTCGTTAAGTCCTTAAACAAAACCACTCGGTTCTTTTGAAGGGAAATCGTGGAAAGGATTCCGATCGCGATGAGAACGGTTAACGCCACCCCTCCGAGTATAAGTTTTTTAGTCGTGTCCAGGCTTGTGAAAAAGTCCCGGACGTTGTTTAAGATTTTCTGTAACTGCTCAGGCATAACGAATCTCCACCGAATTTACAATACGGGACATAATCAAATATCGGAAAGAAAGTACAATCCCTTTTCGAATTTTTTTAGAAAATTTTCTTTCGGTACACAAATGTTAAGCGCAGTGAAATGCGTTCATTCGTCATTTTGAATGTGTTTGGAAAGACGCTTGCGCGTACTGAATCTTTGTGTAGTGAAAAGTGGGTCGCGATGTGTTGAGTTTTTTCGATCGCTTTCGTATTGAAAATCGAAGAAAAATTATGGTGCAAATCACGGAGTCTTCGGTGTATTGACTTGAAAGCCATGTCTGTTCTTCATATAGTCTCGAATGATTGTTCGGCGCATAAATTAAAAGTTCTGTTTCAGGAGAATGAAATTTTTTCTTTAATGGACATTGAATTGTGTGGAGGCCCGCTTTCGAATCTTCAAGAACGTCTTTTTTATTTGGCCGAATTGACCTATGGTGATCGAGGGCTTTGGGAAGATATGGAATGGATCCGAGAAGGACAAGCCGAAGTTCTTAAAATGGCCGAATCGAATGAAATCGAATCTATCTTTATTTGGCACGACGATTTTGCAAACGATCAAGTTTTTCTACGGCTGATTTGTTGGTTATTGAAAAAATACATAGGTATTGTGGAAGTTGTGAATGTAAAAGATTGGGATTCAATCGATTGGATAACTTTGAAAGATTTTGAAGCGCTGCGTGTCGAATTAAAAATTCTCGAACGCGATCGGTATGTCGAGGAATTCGTGAAAATACAAAACCAGGAAAGTTTTTTACGGGCGTATGAAAATGGAAAAATCGTTTTTTTGCCGATCAATCATTACGATTCGGAAATTTTGGCTTTGATTCCGGATCAATGGCGAGCAGCAGTTCGTGTCGTCGGCAATTGTTTAGTGGACGGATTTGAAAAAAGGAGAAGACTGAGCGATTCTTTTTACACTTCGAGGATTCGAAATTTAATTCGAGACGGTTTTGTCGAAGCGGAGGGCGAATTGAAAAGAATGCAAGACTTTCAAGTTCGTATCATACGCAGACGTAACTGAATCCTAAAAGCCATAGTGGTCGCAATTATGGCTTTCGCAAAATACGATGCCCGCCTCTATCGCTTTCGCGGGGAACATCGGAGCCAAACCCTAGGAAACGGGAACTTACATAGGGTTCGTCTGATTCCGAAGTTTCGAAAATGTGGGAACTACCACAAATAACAGAAAGAAATTCCCGAAGTCACGTTCGTTTTTCAATCCACGCCGCTTCTTTTGAAAAAGAACTGTAGCATCTTTCGAACTTGCGCGGGTGCGACCCCGTTTCCGAAAAATTCTCCGTCCACCCAGATCTCAAAGTGAAGATGAACGTTATCCGCGGAACCTTTCGCTTCTTCGATGAGACCGGAGTTGCCTACGTTTCCGATGACTTCTCCTTGTTTCACCTTATCGCCAACATTGAGATTCTTTCGAATCGAGGAAAGATGATTGAAGCTCGTCATGACTCCGTGGCCGTGATCGATCCAGATTTGTCTGCCGCCGAAATCCTTTTCGACGAAGGTGACCGTACCTTTTTGCGATTGAGCCGTATGATATTCGTAATCGGCCAAGGTCATGGGAGAATAATTCAGATCCGCACGCACAACGATTCCGTCCGCGGGAGCGACTGCCTCGTCTTGGAAGTTCAGATTGGAAATCTGGCCATTTGTATCTCGTTTTTTGTATATATCGATTCCCTTATGAACCCCGTTCCGATATACGCGGGGAGCGTTCGGGAGCTGAAAATCGAAACTCGGAATGAGTCCGCCTAAAACGGGAAAGGTATATCCGCGGAGGCGAGGATCGATTCCATTCAACAGTCTTTGATTGAGAAAGAGTTTGAGATCGCTGATCACGACACCTCTATCTGTCGTATCAGGAAAATAAATCCGTAAAACCGAGGCGTCCAAACTTTCCAGTTTGTGAAAGTTCTTCAGCTCCACGTTCTGATTCGTGAATATGGTTCTCCAGTCGTCCCGGATTAGAACCTGAATCTCGTATTTTTTCACGGCGCGCTCTTTGCGGAACAAAGGAACCGTGATTTCCAAGCCGTTGATCAGGCGTTTGGAACCGAAGTCGACGATGATCCATTCGTTTCCCGGTCGATTGGCGGAATACCAGTGAGTGGTCGGGTCCGAATCGAAAAGATTATAACCTCCGTATTCGGGAGAAAACGAAGAAGAAACCGAATAACTAAACGGAGCCGTGGTCCATCTTCCGAAATCGATAAAGTCCACTTCCGAACCGAGATTGCCGTACGCCGCGGGCGCGCCACCGACGGAAGCGGAAACGAGAAGAATCAAAAAACCGACTTTTACGATCGGATTTTGTAATTTAGAAAAAACGAATGTTCTTGGCTGAAATAGACTAAACATGAAAGGGTTTGCCGGATTCCGCTTTGAGTCCGCTCGTTTTTTCCGTTTCCCATGCATCGAAAAATCTGGATTCTTTTTGTGTCAGGTCGGGACGAAGCGCGATCGGCGCGCCCTTCGCATCCGAGTATAAGGATCTTCTTCCGAAAAATCTTCCGCGGACTTCTTCCGGCCAAGGTTTCTTTTCTCCGTTTCCCTTCATCTTCCATGCGACAAGCGCGTTGTCGCAAACCGCTTTTAATTCTTCGGGGTTGGCCGAAATTCCGTGATCCGGCCCGTCCAGATTTTGATCCAAGGTGAAATGTTTTTCGATCATAGAAGCGCCTAACGAAACCGCTACGCTTGCGGCGACGCTCCCCGCAGTATGATCCGAAAAGCCCACCGGACAGACATACAGATTTTTGAATGTTTCCACCACCTTCAGATTCGCTTTTTCCGGCGGAGTCGGATATAAGGAAACGCAATGCAAAAGACAAAGTTTGTCCGTTCCTTCGTTTTCCAAAAAGGAGATCGCACGGCTGAGTTCGAAAAAATCCGCCGCGCCGGAGGAAAGGATCACGGGAAGTTTGGTGCGCGCCGTCTCCGATAAAAGCGATTTGTTGGTAACGTCCCCGCTCGCGATTTTGATCGCGGGAACCTTTAGATTTACGAGCATTTGAAGCGAACTGACGCAAAGAGGGGTCGAAAAAAAGACGAGTCCTTCTTCTTCGGCCGTCTTTTGAAACTTCTTATGCATCGCTTCCGATAGTTCATATTTTTTGAATATATCGACGAGGATCTTCGCGTCCGGATTGTGAACGTCGATGAATTCTTCGGTAACATAGGATTGAAATTTTACGGCCTGCGCTCCGCACTTTTTGGCGGCGGCGATCGTTCGTTTTCCGATGTCTTCGTCGTTGTTGTGATTGAGTCCGATTTCGGCGACAACGATCGGAGGATATTCCGGGCCGACTCGCAGCGCGGAGGAAAGTGAAAATTCTTTTTGAAAGGTCATGTGATTCTTCGTGTTTTTATTTTTTAAGTGGATATATAAGATTTCGGTTCATTAGCTCATAACTTAAGTTCCAAAATGATTTCGCTTTCGTATGATACGCGTCGCATTTTACCGGATCGGTTTTACATTCTTCCGTTTCTCCGATTCTCGGAGCGATGGAAAACGGAGAAATGCGGATCTTATCGGTGAGGCTGTAGAAAATCCAATTCCCCTCGATCCAACCGATAAAATTGCCGAACGCAAAGTAGGCGGTGCCTCCCTGCAGTTTGGGATCGAGGAGGTCGCGTCCCATCGCTGAGAATCGAACTTTCTTACCCACAATTCCGAGGATGGTGGGAATTACGTCTAACTGAGAGGAAATACGGGCATCGATTTTGGCCGGAATTTTTCCGGGCGCATAAATCAAAAAGGGGACGTTTCGATCCTCGAAATAATCCAGATTTCTATGATGTGTGTGGTCGCCTACGAAGATAAAGACGGTATCCCGAAAGTAAGGGGACTTCTTCGCTTTTTCGAGAAAGGAATGGATCGCAACGTCCGCATAACGGTAGACGTTGAAATATTCCGCTTCCTCCGTTTTCGGCGGAAAGATTTCGTATTCCTTCGAAGGGGTTTTGTAAGGATAGTGCGTAGTCAAGGTCAGAGTGACGGCAAGAAAGGGAGAATCCTTTTGTTGCATTAGGATTTCATGAAATTCGTTTAACAAATCTCCGTCGTAATACCCCCAAGGTCCGCGTTCGTATTTCCGCAGGGAGTCGAAGTATTCCTGACCCAGAATCGTATCGAAACCCCAGTGGGAAAAGAGAAAACTCATGTTGTCAAAGTTGACGTCTCCACCGTGAACGAAGAGGGTTTTGTATCCCAGCGGTTTGAGGATCGTTCCGAGTCCTCCGAAACGGCTTAAAATTTGCGGCGTTCGGACTACGGTCAAACCTGGACCGTCCGGGATTCCGGTTAACGTGGATAACAGCCCGTTCGTCGTTCTTCCTCCGCTCGCAAAAAAAGAGGAAAAATAGGTTCCTTGACGGATGAGATTCTCGAAATGAGGAGCGATTTTTTTTCCTTCGGGAGGAACTTGTCCTTGGGAATAGGCGTATTTTCCGGTCCAACTTTCGAGAAGCACCAAAACGATGTTAGGCGGCTTGCGGGAGTTCGTCTCCTTCGTTTCCCGGAGAATCGGAAATTCCTCCGAGATAAAGTTCGAGCCCGGGTATTCGATCTCTTTTCGAACGACTTCGATCGATTCCGCATAGGAACGCCGCAGATGTACAGGAATCGATTGGTTTTTCAAGTCCATGATGGAGGTGAAAACTCCGTTTAATACGAGTTGATTTACGATCGGCGTTTCCGAGATCATTGCGTCGCTGGCACGAAGCGGTCTGGATTGAAAACCCCCTCTCGCAAACAAAAACAAAACGGGAGGAAGGATCAGAAGCTGCCACAGTTCTCGTTTTTGAAACGAGGAATCGAAGTTATATGAATAATTTTGAATGTATCGAATGATCGCAAGCGGAAGTAGAACCAAGACCGCGGCCGAAGATAAAAAGGCAAGCACGGTATCGCCCGCAAAAAAGGCCTTGAGAAGAATCGGGAATTCCGAACCTAAAAAAACGAATCCTTCATAACCCAAGTGCTTGTTCGTTTCGCTGAAATACAAAATGTCTCCGATCAAATGTCCGAAGACCCAAAAGAAAAGAACGATCGGAGCAATTCCCCAAAACAACGAATAGGTCCGAAACCGATTCAAGGGGTGGATCGCGGATGCAATCGTAAAAGCGCTTAATAAAATCGCACAAACCGAAAGATCAAAACGGATTCCCGCGATCAAAGCGAGTAGAATCTCCCCTAGATTCGCAGCCGCGAACTTGGAAGAGAAGACGAACCAAAAACAAAGTCGATAAAGTAGGAACAGGATCAGAAAGCCGATCGTATAACCGAAAAAAATCCTGAGATTGGAAGGAATTCTCTGGAACATCCGCAATTTATATTAGGAAAACAGATTCCAAACCTGGAAAACGATAAACGAAGTGGTATATGCTAATAACGTCATGTATCCGAATAAAAAGAGAGGCCAGGCGACCGAGTTGGTTTCCTTTTTTACCACGGCGAGCGTGGACATACACTGACAGGCAAAGGCGAAAAACAGCAAAAGGCTAACCGAGTTCCGCAAACCCCAGACTTCTTTTCCGTTTTCATCCTTGTCCTTGCGGATCGCTTCTTTGAGATCGTCGTCCGATTCTTCCCCTCCGACTCCGTAGATAATGGAAAGAGTGGAGACCATGATTTCTCTCGCAGCAAACGAGGTGATGATTCCGATTCCCATCTTCCAATCAAATCCGATCGGTTTTAAAACGGGCTCCATGAATTTTCCCGCGTCCCCCGCATACGATTCGCGGATTTGGATTTTTTTGAGTTCCGCCTCGGACGCGTTCGGGTATTGCGCGGAATCGATTCGCGGATAGTTCGCCAAAAACCAAAGGAGAATGGAAATAAAAAGGATGATCTGACCCGCGGTGGACAAAAATGCTTTCAGTTTTTTGAATACGTTTAACAAAAGACTTTTGATCGAAGGCGCGTTGTAAGCGGGGAGTTCCATCAGAAAATAAGAGGAGTCCGATCGAAAGAACGTCTTTTTGAAAACGAGAGCCGCGAGCATGGACGCGATCATTCCGGCAAGAAACAGACCGAGCATCGTCAGAGCCTGCACGCTGAAAATCCCCCAGATTTTTGTCGCGGGAAACACGGCGGCGATTACGAGAATGTAAACCGGATACCGGGCCGAACAAGTGATCAAAGGTGAAACTAAAATCGTAGTGATTCGATCCGATTTGTTCTCGATGGTTCTTGTACCCATGATCGCGGGCACGGCGCAAGCGGCGGAGGAAAGAAGGGGGATAAACGATTTTCCGGAAAGACCGAATTTGCTCATAAACCGATCCATCACGAACGAAGCGCGCGCGATATAACCGGTCTCTTCCAAAATTCCGATAAAGAAAAAAAGCAAACTGATTTGCGGAATAAAAACGAGAACCGCTCCGACTCCTCCGATGATCCCTTCCTGAACGAGAGAACGCAACGGACCTTCTTCCATAAAACCGCCGACAAAACTTCCGACGCTTTGAACGCTCGACTCGATCCAATCCATCGGAGTTTCCGACCAAGTGAAGAGCGCTTGAAACATCAAGGCCATGATTCCCAAAAAGGAAACCAATCCCCAAAAAGGATGCAGAAGAATCTTATCCGCCTGGGAAAGAACGCGCTCGTTCGGAAGTGCGTTTCCTCCGAGCGCGTTCCCCAATATCTTTTTGATGTAGATGGATTTTTGAGTGAGTTCTTCGAGATAGGTGAAGGATTTTCCGAAACGGGAAAATTCTTGTCGGATTACGTTTTGGGAATCTTCGGAAAACAAAGAAAGGCCTGGAAGACCTTTTTGAAGAGTTTCTCCCGAAAGTTCTTTGAACGAATTTAATAGAACGAATTTAAGAGATTTTGAATGTTCGGAGTCGAGCGAACGCAGCAGCCCGTTCGTAAAATTCTCCCTTTCCTTGTCCCAAGTAAAGGAGCGGATCGGAAGCCGGAAAGCTCCGGGAGAAACGAGAAGATCCTTTAGTTCCTGAACTCCTTCTCCGTTTTTCGGATTCACGTATTGAAACGGAATTCCGAATTCTCTCGAAAGAACGTCCAGATCCAAGTGAACCCGTTTTTTTTCGAGAACGTCCCGCATCGTGACGGCGACTAACACGGGTACGTCGAGTTCCAGGATCTGAAGCAGAAACTGAAGACTTCTTTCCGCGAGGGAAGCGTCCATCACGAAAAGAATCCGATCTCCTTCTTCGTGACCGATGAGAACCCGGCTCGTGATCTGTTTGTCTTCGGAGTTTCCGCCGAGACTGAACGCACCGGGAAGATCCAGAACTTTCAGGGAATGTTCTCCGTGTCCCAAAATCCCTTCGGCTTTTTCCACGGTGACCCCGTGATAGTTGCCGGTTTTTTGTCTAAGCCCTGTTAGGCGATTGAATAAGGTCGATTTACCGCAGTTCGGATTTCCCGCCATGAGAATTCGGGAAGTTTTTTCCTGCGCTTTCACGTTAGAATGACCCATGAACTTCTCCAATTTGGATGAGCTCCGCTTCTCCTTCCCGAATCGCGATTTCCACTTCTCCCGCACGGAGAACCATCTTCTTTTGAGTCGGATATTTTTCCAAAACGAGAATTTTCGTCCCGGGCAAAAGTCCGATGTCGAGGATGTTTCGAAACAAGTCTTCCTTTCCGGGTTGGAGAAGAAGGGAAAGGATCGAACCTTCCTGACCTTTTTCGAGTTCGTTTAACAATTTCGTCATATTAGAAATTTATCACGGTCTCGGATGAGGTCGATGTCCGGGGCCATCGTTTTGACGTAACGATCGAAGTAGAGAATCTGTTTGATCAAAAGGCCGAATTCTTTCGGAATTTTCAAACCGTTGCGCAAGGAAATTTCGCGGAACTCGAAAAGAATCGCGTTCAGCTTCTTGTCGTCCAAGGATTCGAGATCGCCCATTTGAACCTTCATCACCATTTCGGTCATTCTGGAAAACACCGCTTCCAAATCCTTCGCGAGTTTCCTTTCATCCACTCCTTTGGACGTGGAATCCATCTGGATCAAACCCTTCGCGATCTTTTCGGTTCTGTTCAGACTTAATCCTTCTAAAAAGATCATCAGACCGTCCCAGACGCGCGGGGAAATTCTTCCCACGATTCCGAAATCGATAAAACCGACGGTTCCGTCCCGAAGGATCATTAGATTTCCTGCATGTACGTCCGCGTGAAAAAATCCGTTGCGCGCCAACGTGGAAAACCAGATTTCCAGAGCCTCGGTGAGGGTCTTTTGAGGATCGGAGGAATACTTGCGGATCGAGTTCTCATCCGTGATCGGAGCGCCGTAAAAACGTTCCATGGTGAGAATCTTCTTCGTCGAAAGTTCTCTATAAACTTTCGGAACTCTGGCCCTTGTTTCGCCCATCGCGAGAAGTTCCCGTTCGAACTCTTCGATGTTGTCCGCTTCTTTGTAAAAATCAATTTCTTCTAATATGGATGTTTGGAACTGTTCGACCATATCCGAGATTCCGGATTTGCTAAGGCCCGGTGCGAATCGTTCGAACAAAACCGAAGCGAAGTAAATCAGATTTAAATCGGCGGATAACGTGGATTCTATGTCCGGTCTTTGCACCTTGATGACTACGTCCAAACCGTCCTTTGTGACCGCGGAATGAACCTGCGCGATCGAGGCCGAAGCGATGGGAATCGGTTCCACGCTGTAAAAATGATCGCTGAGTTTTCCTCCAAGTTCCTTCTGAACGATTCTTTCCACGGTTGCGTAGGGAATCGGTCGAATTCCATCCAAGCACTTTTGCATTTCGGTTACGAACTCGTCGGGGAAGAGGGAAGGAGCCGACGCGATGAACTGACCTAACTTGATGTACGTGGCGCCTAACTCTTCGAAGGCTTCCCGAAGTCGGATCGGAAATGTCTCCATCGAATCTCCGCCCAAGGCAAGATCCTTTAAAAGGAGAATGGTCTTTGTGGAGAATACAAAACCGCTGTTCAGGATTCGGGAGGCACCGCCAAAACCCATTTTCAGGGAATCAAAAAAACCGGCCATAATCACAAAGATTTTGAACTTCCTTTCAAAAGACAACTACAGAAAGGGGGTTCAAAAAACCGGAGAATTCTCCGAATTGCCTGCGGGTCGAAACTGGTTTTTTGTTTACGAACGAACTCAAATTCTGATTATGGCTACATAAAATACACCGTCCGGCGTATCTTCCCTTATGAGCAACGATTCAGTACTACTTCAGGAACTCGATAAACTTGAACTCAACGATCTGAAAAAAGTCGCGACTCTCTGGAATCTTGCAAAACTTCCTTATAAAGAAAAAAATAAGAACGTAGCCTATCTTTACGAAACCTTTCAGGATGAATTTTATCTGAAAGGAGTTTTGGAAAAACTGACTCAGCTTCAGGTTACGATTTATACCAGCATACTTAAGAATAAAAACGTTCTGACGCTCGGTGAAATTTCGAGAAAGGTGAACATTCCTCCGATCAACGTCGAGATGGAGTTGAACCTTCTTCGGAAATATCAGCTCGTCTATCAGAGAAAAAACCGCGAACGTCTTACGAACAATTTAGATAAATATCATGCGTTTGAGGAGATCGCCGATCTCGTTCCTTTGGATCAAAATCTCAAAGGCGATAAATACAAGATCTCACTTGAAAAGGTTCTCGACCGCAAGAAGACGACCGAAATCTCGGACGAGTGGAAGGCTGCGGTTAAAGCTCCGAAACAACTCGATTCGATCAAAAAGTTTTATTCGATTGCCGCTTCCGAAGAAGGAATCGATCTCAACCTTCAGTCTCTCGCCGATTTGGAACGAGACACTCTCGTCCGCATCTACCTAAGCGGGGGAGTTTCCGAAGCGGAAGACATCCGCAGTTACGTTGTCACAAGCCGCGGTAAATACGAACAGATCGTTCCTGCGCTGATCGCGAAAGGATTGGTAATGGACGTTTGTTTTGTGGATGAAAAGTTCGTCCGAGTTTTCGCGATCCCCGATGAAATTTTAAAATACGTTCAGACGCATCCGATTCTTCCTTCGATCAAAAAAGGAACCAAACAAAGAACGGAAAAACTCGCGGCGAACGACTTAGACTTCTTTCTCAACATCAAAAAACTGATCTCTTATATCAGCCGCAAAGGTTTGGTTCTTGCTAAGTCCGGAAAGGTAAAACAAGCCGATCACAAACGCACGGAACAGGAACTTCTCAATCCCGATATCGGAATTTTTCCTGAAAAGAGCCAGATCTATCAGATGGAATTGATTCTTCCGGTTCTGAAACTCCTGAACCTCGTCGACATCAAGGGAGAAAACATCATTCTCAAAGGCGACGTGAACGGATTCAACGAGAAGGATATTTTCGAAATCATGAAACTTGTCGTCCACGAGGTCAACGAAGCCCGTATGAAACGGGTCGTTCCCGCGGAAGTTTTCACAGCGACGGAAATGCCTTTTTACGATAAACCGATTCTCGACAAGTGCGTGAGTCTGATCATCAAGGCGAAACGCATTCATCTTTCGGTGATTTTTTCCAATATCATTCGGGAACACATGATTCTTTCTCCCGGATTCAGAACGAAAAATTTTCAGTCCGATCTCGCGGAACTCCGTAAGGAAATCATGAGCGCGATCTTTTATCTGCATCTTTTCGGACTTTTGGAAATCGAATATCCGAACCGTTTCCTCGGGCTTTCCAAGTTGGGAGAATACTTTTTCCAAACCGGAGAACTTTCCCACAAAACGGAAAAAGGCGGAATTACGATCAACCCGGACTTTACGATCATTGCGTTTCCGGATCGTGTTTCCATTCATGGACTTCATATTCTCAAAGCGTTTACGGAACTCAAAGACTACGATCGGGTTTATACCTTCGTTCTTACCAAAGAAGCGTTCCAATTGGGAATTCTGCTCGGATACAAACCGACTGAGTTCATCGACTTCTTAAAGAATTCCAGCAAAGCGGATCTCGCGCAGAACCTTCTCTTCTTATTGGAAGATTGGGGCGGAAATCTTCCGGTCGTCGACATCACAGAGGATTGTGTTCTCGTTCGTACGAAAGATCAAAATACGATGGAACTTCTTTTGGGACAGATCAAAGGAAAGAAGATCGTGTTGGATGAAATCGGTCCAACTGCGGTTCTTGTGGACAAAAACCGCGTTCAAGACGTGATCACGGTTTCCGAAAAACTCAATCTCATCGTAAATCTCACCCGTTAATCCGAAGTAAAAATCCGAGGTTCGTTGGCTCGGATTATTCCGCAGATCGTTTACGGACTCGAACTGAAACGTTTCTTGTTTCCAAGCCTGGAAAGGAGATTTTTGCATAGTGCACTCGAATTCGGGAAAGGAAAAGAATGGGAACTCGGATTTCGGTCCTTACGACAGAGGTCGATTCGAAGCGGTTGAAGGAGATCGAGTTGAGAGCGAATGTTTTTCCGAGCCGAACGGCTCGGAATCGTGAAGATTATTCTTCCACTTTGATTTTGGTTTTGAATTCCCATTTGCGATACGGAGCGATCGCTTGCAGTCTTTCGTCGGTTACGAAGAATAGGGCTTCTCCGTATTTAACCAATCCACCTTTATAATGTGCGTATTTTGTTTTATGATCGATAAGACCGATCTCCCGGACCTTGCTCCAATCGTCGCAGGTCTTGAGGGTAGGGACTTTTCTAAGATGCAATTCCTTGATCTTATTGTCCTTAACGGAGTCCCTGAGTATCTTTTCCCATTCCATAAAGTGCAAAGTAAAAGCACGGGGGGAAAAATCAAGGGTTTTTGCGATGTCGGGTCGCTCTTCTCCTCGAGGCGAGGTTTAAAGTTTGAAGAATTCCACTTCTCGTTTCAGATCCTCGGCTAATTTCGCTAAACCGATGGAACTAGAGCTGAGTTCTTCGGAGGAAGCCGCGGAAGATTGATTGAGATCGTTGATCGTCGTGATCGTCCTTGAAATTTCTTCGATCGCGATTTTCTGTTCCCGAACCGCACCTTGAATTACGTCGGATCTGTCCTTGACTTCCTTTGCGGTGAAATTCATCTGATCGTTTTTGGAAAGCTGATGTTCCATAAATTGATTCACGACTTTCATCTGGCTGTTGATTTCGGAAATGCCCGCAATGATACCCGAGATCACCGTCACCGTATCGGTGATGTTCTGAATTCCGATTCCGATCTCCGCTTCGTTACTCTGGATGATCTGTTCGATGTCCTTGATGCTGTTCGTGGTTTTATCGGCGAGTTTGGAAATCTCGTCGGCGACGACCGCAAAACCTTTCCCCGCTGCTCCCGCTCTTGCGGCTTCGATCGCGGCGTTCAACGCAAGAAGATGAATTTGTTCCGAGATCGTGTTGATGATCTCGATCACTCCCGCGATATCTTCCGAGCTGCGGCTGATCTTTGTGATCGATTGATTGGTGAGTTCGAGGGAACTTCCTCCCTTTTTCGCGTCCTGCGTGATTTTTTCGACTTCGAATAAGGTCTTGTCCAGGTTGCTGGAAGTTTCGTGGATCGAATCGGAGAAGAGTTTCATATCCGATGCGAGTTTGTTCAAAAGGTTGACCTGTTCTTTCGTCTGCGCTTCCACTCCGTCCATTCCCGCGGAAATCTCTTCGATCGAAGCGGAGATCTCTTCGGAGGAAGCCGCTTGGTTTTGTGCGTTATCCGAAATGAAGTTCAAAGCGCCGGACATTTCATCGGAGGAAGTCGCGAGGTTGTTGGATGCGTTTACGATTTTACCCAAAACCGTTTTCACCTTTTTGTTAAACGAATTGATCGAGATCGACATTTCTCCGATTTCGTCCAATGCGAGAACCTTCAGGGACTGCGTAAGATTTCCATCGGCCATCGATTCGAGAACGTCTTGGCTTTCCTCGAGGGGTTTCAGTTTTTTTCTAAGAATGATATGGATGAGAATTCCGATCAAAATCAGACCGAAAAAGGAAATCACCGCCATCGCGTACACGGCGACGATCGCTTCTCCCGTGATCTCTTCGTTTTCCACCGAGGCGAACGTAATGAATCCGTATTTTTTGTTCTTCAGAAGAATCATGTATTTGTATTTTCCGCCGAAGAAGTAACGAACCGGAACGTTATCCTGATAGTCTTTTACCTGATCGTAAAACGGAAAGTCCTGCAGACGTTTGAGATTCAAAGCGGGATTCACGTGATTGAGAACGACTTCGCTCGCCCCTAAAAGACCGGGATAACCGGTTTTTCCGATCTGGATAGAACCGATCAGTTTACTCGTGAGGTCCGCGATTCGAAGGGAATAGGCGACGTAAAGTTTCGCGTTAGACGAAATTGGTGTCAAAATCAGAACGACCGGAGTTCCGGAAACCGGAGATGCGGTCGGTTCGCTGACAAAGGTTCGTTCGGCGGAAACCGATTCCAAAACCTTGTTTTCGGAGGGAAGACGGAACTGTTTTAAAAGAGATTCTCCGTCTTTAGCGAGAGTTCCCGTTCCCGAGAGAATTCTCCAGGATTCTCCCTCGGCTTGGAGCAAAGAGATCGATTCGTATTTGGGCGAACGGCTGAGAAGGGTTTCCAAAAATCTCTCCAAGTCGCTCAATTTGTAATTTTCCGCATAGGAAAGAAAGATCGGATCGTGTATCAGCTTTTCCGCATCCGATTTCATTTCGTCGAAAATCGATTCCGTGAGAATGTGAAGCGTTTCGTTCACGTTGATCATCTGATTGAAGTAAGACTTTCGAACCGCCGCGTAATTGAACTTATAAACAAGACTCGAAACTCCCACGGCGAGAATCAAAACGATAAAAATAAAGATCATCGTAAGCGAAGTCGTCAACCGTATCTTCAACAAGGAAGAAGCGTCGATCACGCTGAACGCTCCCGACTCGATCAACTGCGTAGTCAATTTTTCAGTGGTTAAAAACGTATAAACCCCGAGCGACAACGAAAGGATCGTAGTAATCGCGAATAGGTTGTAAAAGTCCGCGATCTCGACGGAAGATGTGAAACTTCTTAAAAGGATGATGAGCGTGGCCGTGACGAAGATACGTCCGGAAATTTCGATTGCATGAAACAAAGGAAGGCGGGTCAAAGACTTCTGTGCCGCAAAGGCGGTTTCCCGATCGATGATTCCCTGTTCGACGACCTTGCGATATTTTAAAATCGGTTTCAGCTTTCTTAGATCCGAATAAACGGTAAAGGCGAGTGTGAAAACGGAAACACCTAAGGTCAAACGAACCGCACTCTGAAGCTGATTCGGATCCAGCTCCAAAAAGGACTTGAAAAAGACGATCGAGGCTCCGATTGCGAGGGAGAAGCCGATTACTTCGGTGACTAAAATGAATTGAAAGGTGAAATTGCGGATCGACCGGGTGATATCATTCATACATTGCTTTCCAGAGCCGTTTGCGCGTTATGCGCTTTGCCTTGTTTGAGGTAAATTTCAAGACGAAGGCTCGGAAGCACAAGGAGAATTCTTTTTGAAGTATTGATTGAAGGAGCGTACTAACGGAGAATTTCGATTTGTAACGAACGGGCGTCGCATAAAAAACGACGCCCATTCTTTCGGCAAGGCGAGTCCGTTTCGGTCCGCCTAACTTGGTTTAAACGGGCGGAGTTCGTTATTCGCCCCGAATACTTTCCAGTTTGTGTTTTACTTCCTCGTTGAGAGGCTGTTTTTTCTGGAAGTCTTCGAGAAGGCGAACCGCTTCGGTCGGTTTGCCGACTTCCACGTAAAGATCCGAAAGTTCGAGAAGAGGTCTCGGGTCCATCGGAAATTTCTTATGAAGATCGAGATAGATTTCTTCGGCCTTGTCGCGTTTGCCGATGAGCTTGAGGGAAGACGCCTTACCGAGTAGAGCGAAGTAATCTTCTCCTTCCGCGAGAATTCGGTTGAAGCACTCAAGCGCCTTGTCGAATTCTCCCATTCCCCGCAAACTGTCCGCATAACGGTTGATGATGAGTTTGTTGTCCGGGTCGAACTCTAGAATTCTTTCCCAATACTGATTGGCTTTGTGGAAATCTTTTTTCCCGCGATAACTTTCTGCAAGACCGTATAACGCGAAAAAGTTTTTACGATCGAGTTCCGCCGCCCTGTGATAGTATTGGATCGCCTCGTCGTAATCCTTGATTTTACGGTAGGAGTTTCCGATTTCGGTGAGAATCTTGATGTTGTCCGGTTGGATGAGAAGAAGTTTTTCCCACCAGTGGATGGCGTCCTTGTATTTCTGACAGGCAAAGTAGAGATGACCCAAACCCACGATCACGTATTGATCCTTCGGGTTGATCTGCAGGGCCTGCATATAATAAATTTCTGATTCTTTAAAGTTCTTCAGTTTGCGATGCGCGTCCGCGACGCGGCTCAGGATGGAAGCGTCCGTGATCGTGATATGTCTGTAATCTTCCGCGACTTCGATCACTCTGGAAAGAAGATTCATCTCGCGGTAGCAGTTCATGAGACCCATCAGAGAAAACTTGTTCGAGGGATCTTCCTGTATACATTTATGATAATATTCGATGGCGTTTTTGTAATCCTTCTTCTTGAAGAAGAGGTCGCCCATACCGACCAAGCCGTATGTGTTATGCGGATCTTTTTCCAGAAGTTCCTTCAGCTTCGCTTCGGCTTTAGGATACTGGTGAGAATCTAAAAGTTTATAGGCTTCTTTTGCGAGGCTTTTGATGATTGCGAATTGTTTGTCCTCTTCTTCTTTTTCAATATTAGGATTTTCCATTTGATTCTCTCTTTTTTAAATTTCGTTCTTCCAAATTCGGAATTCGCATTATTATTTTTCGACGGACAAGATTCATTGAATATTCTTTTGAGGCTCAAATATTCTGTAAAGAAAATAAGAACAGATAGCTTCCTTCGTAAAATAAAAAGTGATTTGAGCTGAAAATTAGTCCTTTTTATCTATTAGATTTTGGAAAAAAATTTCCGTTTCCCTTTTATATAAAAATGTTCCATTCAATAGCAACCCTATTTTAAATCGAAGAATTTGAGTTGGAATGAACGACGTCGTCTCAATGTGAAAACAGTCGAACCGATTCCGATTTGCTCATTCATTTTTTGAACATGGGGGAACCTTTGGGAAACGCGTTTTTGATCGGGACAACCGCGGATCTAAGAACACGGTTCCTCTTGACAGTAGCCTTTCCGGTATCTTTATGGACGTAAGGGGTGGAATCATGTCCGCAGAATCGGAAAGAATTACAGGCGCCAGACTGATGGTGGAACTTC
The DNA here is from genome assembly GCF_022267325.1 of Leptospira sanjuanensis. NCBI lineage: Bacteria > Pseudomonadati > Spirochaetota > Leptospiria > Leptospirales > Leptospiraceae > Leptospira > Leptospira sanjuanensis. Next base: position 2,392,692 of record NZ_JAIZBG010000001.1, on the reverse strand, counting down.
TGGAAGAATACGGGGTTGAAATCGTTTTCGGCTATCCCGGCGGAGCCATTCTTCCCTTTTACGACGAAATTTATAAAAGCAAAAAGATCAAACATATTCTCGTAAGACATGAACAAGGCGCCGTTCACATGGCGGAAGGTTATGCAAGAGCCACAGGAAAACTCGGTGTGTGCATTGCAACATCGGGACCCGGCGCGACCAACTTGGTAACCGGACTTACCGACGCAAAGATGGATTCCGTACCCGTTCTCGCGATCACCGGACAGGTCGCAACGAACACGATCGGAACAGACGCGTTTCAAGAAGCCGATATTTTCGGAATTACGATTCCCATCACGAAATACAACGCACTCATGAAATCCGCGGACGATATCGCGAGACATTTCGAGGAAGCCACCTTGATCGCGTTAGGCGGTCGTCCCGGACCGGTTCTGCTCGATTTCCCGAAGGATGTTCAAACCGAGCTGACTAACGTTCGCAAGGCACCCCGTTTGAAAATCGCTCCGCATCACTATAAAAAACCCGAAGTGAAAGGAAACGTGGAAGAATTTGCGGAAGCGCTGAACTCGGCTAAAAAACCCCTTCTGTATGTGGGCGGGGGGGCGATCAACGCGGGAGCTTCGAAAGAAATTTTCGAGCTCGCGACGAAAGCAGGAATTCCCGTCACGACAACATTGATGGGATTAGGTTCTTTTCCGGGCACACATCCTTTGAGCGTGGGAATGCTCGGGATGCACGGAACCGCAGCGGCCAACAAAGCCGTATTGGAATGCGATTATATCCTGAACCTCGGGGCACGATTCGACGATCGAGTGGCAAAAATCGGCGAATTCGCCGAAAAAGCGGTACGGGCGCATATCGATATCGATACGGCAGAATTCAATAAACGAATTCAAGTGGATTATCTTCTTCACGGAGATTTAAAGGACGCGTTAAACGCCATTCTTCCGTTCGTAAAAAAACAGGATCACGGTTCTTGGGTTTCTTATCTTCAAAACCTAAAAAAAGAACATCCTCTCGACTTCGATAATTCCGGTAATACGATTAAACCGCAGGATTTTTTGGAACGTCTTTATAAAAAAACACAAGGCAAAGCCATCGTATCCACGGACGTGGGACAACATCAGATGTGGGCCGCGCAGTATTATCTTTTAGACGAGCCGAACAATTGGCTGACTTCCGGAGGACTCGGAACGATGGGGTACGGATTACCGGCCGCGATCGGAGCGAAGTTCGGAAGAAAGGACAAGATGGTGATCTGCGTTTCGGGCGACGGATCCATTCAGATGAACATTCAAGAATTGGCAACTATCGCCGCGAACAAACTCGGCGTCAAAGTTCTCGTGTTCAACAATAACTTTCTCGGAATGGTTCGCCAGTGGCAGGAACTCTTTTACGAAGAACGATTCTCTCAATCGGAATGGAACTTCAATCCGGACTTCGTAAAACTTGCGGAAGCCTATTCAATTCCCGCAATGAAGATTTCGGATAAATCGGAAATCGACAAAGCGATCGAATTCTTCACAAAAGACGACGGCGCCGCTTTCCTGGAAGTGATGATCCCCGCCGAAGAAAAAGTATTCCCAATGATTCCCGCGGGCAAATCGCAAAAAGATATGATCGAATTCAAAGATCTGGCCGGACTGAAAAAAGCATGAAACACATTCTAAAAATTCTGGTAAACAATCACCCGGGCGTTATGAGCCACGTTTCCGGCCTATTCACTCGCAGAAGTTATAATATAGATTCGATCGCCGTCGGCGTTACGGTAAATCCGGAGATCTCCAGCATGGTAATCGTGGTAAAAGGGGACGAGTCCACGGTCGATCAAGTAAAAAGACAACTTTTGAAATTACCGGACGTTTTGGAAGTCGAGGATCTCGCCTATCACGATTGTGTGAGTCGTGAATTGGTATTGCTTGTGTTGAAGATCACCGAAACGACAAGAACGGAAATTCTTTCGGTTTGCGAAGTGTTCGAAGCGAAGATCGCGGATCTTACGCACACCTCGATTACGATCGAGTATTCCGGAAATTCCAGAAAGGTAAACGCGATCGTAGAAATTCTTTCCAAATACGGAATCGAAGAAATCGTCCGTACCGGACAAATCGCACTCCGATACAGAAGCATCGGATCTTAAATCGAATATCGATAAAAGATCCGATCGATCTTTCTTTCTTTTTAAAAACTCAAACTGCCCGCAAGGAAACGGATTGTTTCCAAGGTCGTTTTCGATCGGAATCGAAAAGTATACAAAACGAATTCGAATTGCATACGACCTTCCGATCGGATTTTCGAATCAATCTTTGAAGAATTCGATACCGTGCATTCGTAATCATACGAAACTCGGTTTGAATGAGAATCGAATCGGGAAATTGAATCGTTCCTCTATAATCGCTTTCCGACCAGAGAACGAGAGGTTCTATGTGAGCCGTATTCGTTTGGGAAGAATCGAAACCCGCTTGTTTTAAAGCCTCCTTTCTGGCTTCGTTCAAAAGTTTCTGCGCATTTTCTATGTTTAAACTTCCGTTTTCGTCACATTCTTGTTTGGCGAAGGAAGTTTCGAATTGGTGTGTTTTTGTATGGGATTGAATCATGGTTCTCTCTTTTGTCTAACTGCATGGTATAAAAAGAATACGTTCCTGATTTTGCTTCGAAAACTGTTTTGATATTTTTCGTCGAATGTTAATCGTTTGAATACAAAACGGAGTTCATATTTCTTGGGTTTACTATCAATTATAATTCTGATATATATTGAAAATTGTATACAATTATTTTTGAATATTCTATCCAAAGGATCGAATGGTGGATGGGCCGCGGCTCCCGAAAACGATTTGTATGCGCGTTACAAAAGGGTTTGAATTTGTTTCCTTTTTTACCAAGAAGCGGTTTGTGATGAGCGTGGATTATAAAATGGAAATAAATTCTTTTTAAGTTTATGGCGTATCTCTAAAACGCATTCTACTTTGATAAAAAGACAAGTCCCAAGGTTTCGTTTCGGAAACTGTGCTTCATAACGAGCGGTTTCGGGGACGGTTTCTTAGATGGAAGAGAGTTTGAGGATGGAAGTATCCAAAAAGAGAACCGCTTCGGGTTTCCAACGAAAGATTCCCTGGGAAAATTCGCAAAGCCCGGAAGAAGCGAGTTCTTCCAGATGTCGTTTTAAAACTTCTCTCTTTTCGGGAATCAGTTCGTAAAAAGTTTCCATTTGAATCGGTCCGAACAATCTGAACAAAGATAGAATCAATTCTTCGTAGAGATCGGATTTCGCGTATTCGGCGGAGAATTCTCTGCGTTTGTAAGTCTCCACGTTTCTCGGATTTGAGTATCTTCCCGAAGGCAGATAACCGTGTGCGCCCGCCCCGATTCCCAAATAGTATTCCATCGTCCAATATTTGAGGTTGTGCTTGGAAAAGAATCCGGGTTTGGAATAGTTGCTCACCTCGTATTGAAACAAATCGTATGGAGCCAACATTTCCGGCAATAGTTTGAGAACCTCTTCTTGGATCGCTTCCTCGGGTTCGGGGACGACGCGATCTATTACCTTTCTTGAATATTCGGTTCCTTTTTCCACGGTGAGAGCGTAGAGGCTGATGTGTTTTCCTCCGGCCGACAAAACCTGAACGATATCCTTTAGGATCGCGTCGACGGTTTGTCCCGGAATTCCGTAGATCAAATCGGCGGAAAAATTGGAGATCGGAGAATTTTTTACCGTTTCAAGAATGTTTCCGTATCGATCCGGATCGTAATGTCTTCCCAAAAATTTCAATTTTTCCGGATCAAAGCTCTGGATTCCGACGGAAATGCGGTTGATTCCGGCCTGACTGATCGATCGCAGAAAGTCCGGCGTGATGTCCTCTGGATTGCACTCCATCGTAATTTCAGAATATTCTAAAAGTTGAATATTTTTTTTGAAGAAGTCGATCAGGTCCGCGATTTGAGAAATGTCGGCTCTGGAAGGAGTTCCGCCTCCGAAAAAGATCGTGTCGAATTTTAGGTCGAGGATTTCGGGATTGTCCGCGATTCTGCGCTCCGTTTCTTCCTTGTATCTGCGGAAGAGCCCGGTTTCGTCCGGGATCGGATTTTTTCCGTTCCCGATCGAATAAAAATCACAGTATTCGCATTTTTGAATGCAGTAGGGGTAGTGGACGTAGATTCCCGGAATTCCAATCTTTCGGACCGGAGTTTCGGGATTCTTCTTGTCGTTTTTCATAACTAAATCGACGAATACTTTCTATTTGAGGAACTGTGGGAACTCCCGCATTTCCTCAAATTCTGCGGCCCCGCCCTGATCTAGGGTGGAGGGGTGAGGAGGTGGGAAACGTCGGAGATTTTCTCAATATCAGAAAATTATACTTTATCAACCCCTTTCTCGAGCCGATTTTTGCGGGAACTCCCACAAAAACCAGCGAATTCAACACTTCCTCAAAAACCGGATTCACTACTTTTGAACGGCCGTCTTGTCGTTTTGACCTTTTAAAATCAAATCCACAACGGGAATCGGAGAGGTTCTTTCCACGACCGAATACAGAAGGGCTTTTTTGGATTCTACGGTCGGGGAAAAGGAGAATAGGATTTTCAGGTTCGAAAGCGTATTCAATTTTAAGAATGGAGTTCCGTAGTGAAGCGCAACGACTTCGATGTCCGAATAACGTTTTGCAAGACCTGCGGCCAGATCCAATTCCAATTGGCTGAAAGTCGTGACCACGACGCGCTTGTATTTGTTTTCTTTGAGAAGCGCCGCGATCTTTCCGGAGTTGAAGTTCGGAAGATTTTTTTCCGTCAGAACGGTTTCGAATTCTTTTCCGCGCACCGCAAAGATCGTTTCTTCCGCCTTGACCGACGCAGGATTCAAAGGAGTCGGAAAGGAAACGATGGACGCTCTGGAAACTTCCGCGTTCAAAGTCGGAGAAAAGATTTCCAAGAAACTTTTTTCACGTTCTGCGAGTTGTTCTTGGAAGAAGTTGAGTTCCTTTTGTTCGAGTTCGGTAAGTTTTTCTTTAGCGGCGGATTTCTTCGGAGAGAATTCGTACACGATTCCGTGTTTGAGTTTTAAAAGAACCTGTCTGTATGCGGCTTCTTTCAAAAGGTCGCGTTCTCCCTTTTGAAACGTTCCTTTTTTATACGCGGTGAGAATTTGATTCTTCATATCGCGGGTGGTCTTACCCCAGCTCGTCATCAGAAGAATATCAGCGCCTGCTAATATAGCAAGAACGCCCGGATCGCTATCTTTGTAGTGAACGTCGATTGCGTCCATCTCCATCGCGTCCGTGATGATAACACCTTGAAATCCCATCTTTTCGCGGAGAATTCCGGTAAGAATTTTGGATGAAAGAGTCGCCGGAAAGTTCGGATCCAATTTCGGATACACGATATGCGCGCTCATTACGACTTCCGCGCCTTGTTTAATCGATTCTTGAAACGGAATGAGTTCCATCTTCTCGAGTTCTTCCAAGGTCTTGTCGATCTTGGGCAGTCCGAGGTGACTGTCCACGTTCGTATCTCCGTGTCCCGGAAAATGTTTGATCGTAGGAATCGCACCTCCGACTCTCGCGCCTTTCTCGTAACCGATTCCGGCCGCGGTGACCATCTCCGGAGTGCTTCCCAAAGAACGAGTGTTGATGACCGGGTTATCGGGATTGTTGTTGATATCCAAGTCGGGAGCGAATACGAAATTGAGTCCGAGTTTACGCAGTTGATAGGAAGTGACGAAACCGACCTTATACGCGTAGTCCGCGTTTTTAGTTTGTCCCAAAGCCATCGCGCCGGGGAACTGAGTCACTCCGTCTTTGACGCGGAGAACTCTTCCGCCTTCCTGATCGACGGAAATGAGAAGAGGAAGTTTGGAAAACTCCATGCTCTTCTTCTGCAATTCGTAATTGAGTTTTAAGATTTCTTGTTTGGTTCCGAGATTCATTCCGAACAGAATGATTCCCCCCGGAAGAATCTCTTCGATTTCCTTCTCGGCGGTTTGATCCAAGGACTTGCCTGGAATCGCCACGTGGATGACTTGTCCGGTCAATTCTTCGGGAGTCATCTTATCTACGATCGCTTTCGCTTGGGATTCTAAATATCCGTCCCAACTATCGGCCTGGAGTTCTTGTTGGTAAGAACTCACGTAGTAAAACACGGCTAAGAAACCCAAAAGAAGAAGGAACGCAAAGGAAAATCGTCGGATCATAGTTTGACAGAATAGGAAAACCTTGAATTCTGTAAAAACAAATTCCGGGAGTAAACCTTCGTTATGATCCGTTTCCGATCCTACCTTATAATTCTGTGTTCTTTGTGTTTCACTTCGCTTTTTGCCGATTCGAATTCCTCGCAGGTAAGAATTCTTTTTTTCGGAGACAGTTTGACCGCGGGGCTAGGACTCTCTTCTCCCGAAGAAGCGTTTCCTCATCTGATCGCGAAAGAACTTTCCAAAAACGGAATTTCTTCCCAAGCGATCAACGCGGGAATGAGCGGCGACACGACCTCGGGCGGACTCGCACGTTTGGATTGGGCGATGTCGGGCGGGTTCGACGTATTCGTTTTGGAACTCGGAGCGAACGATTCGATGCGGGGAATTTCTCCCGATCAAACGCAGAAAAATTTAAAAGAGATCATCGCAAGAGTGAGAAAGAAAAATCCGAAAGCGAAGATTCTTCTCGTGGGGATGAAAACGTTTCCGAATCTCGGAAAAGAATATCGTCAGAAATTCGAAGCCGTTTATCCGAAACTTTCCAAGGAAGAAAATCTTCCTCTCGTTCCGTTCTTTATGGACGGGGTGGCCGGAATCAAAAAGTTGAATCAGAAAGACGGAATTCATCCCACTGCGGAAGGACATCGGATCCTTGCGAAAAATCTTTTCCCCTTTGTTCAAAAAATTCTGAAGAAAGGATGATTCTCCAAAAAGTGTGTTTACACCGGACTTTTGGCGAAAATCATGGATCTACCTGAAATAATCGCGGGAATAGCTCAGTGGTAGAGCACCTCCTTGCCAAGGAGGGGGTCGCGGGTTCGAATCCCGTTTCCCGCTTTTTCTTTTATATCACCCTTCCCCAGGCCGATTTGCATCATGGACTATAAAACAAAAAAAAATTCCAACGCTACCGTTGATATTAAACTCACCTTCGAAGCTTCCGACATCGAAAAAGCTTTTGATAAAACCTACGCAGAAAAACAGAAGGATGTGAAAATTCCGGGCTTCCGTCAAGGAAAGGCTCCTCTCAACTTGGTAAAGAAACAACTCGGAGACGCGGTTGCGAGTGACGCGATCAACAATCTCATCATCGATGGGATGACTTCCATTCTTACCAAACTCGAACACCCGATGGTTCGTTTTCCGAAATTCGAAATCCAAGACTATCAACCGGGAAAAACTCTCGTCGCTACCGCGGTGTATGAAACCAACCCCGAAGTCACCCTCGGAAAATACAAAAAAGTAAAAGTAAAACTTCCCGAAGTAAACGTAACCGATTCCGACGTTGCGGAGGAGATCGAGGCGATTCGCAAACAACTCGCTCGCAAACAACTCAAGGAAGAAGGGCAGGTGGCCGTTTCCGGAGATATTATCGATATGGAATATACGGTCCATGAAACAGGCCAGGAACCGAAAAATGCGAGCAATACTTCCAACGACTATCACCTGGGTCACGAAAGCAATCTGAAGGGATTCGACGAGAATCTCTACGGACTCAAATCCGGTGACAAGAAGGAATTCTCCCATAAATTTCCGGATGATTATTCCCAAAACGAAGTCGCCGGTAAAACCTTCGAATATTCCGTTACGATTAAGGCTTTGTACGCGAACATCCTTCCGTCCGTGGACGACGATCTGGCTTCCGAGTTCGACGGTTCCGAGTCGTTAAACGCGCTCAAGGATAAGATCCGCAAGAATCTGAAGGAACGTTTCGAAGAGGGAATCCGCAATAAAAAGATGGAGGAGATTTACAAGGAAGTCATCGACGATTCCAAGTATATCTTCCCGGAGTCTTACGTGAAGGAAGAATCGGAGCACGTGTTCCACAACATGATCCACGAATTCAGACTTCCTCATATTACGATGGAAAAATACGCCGAGATGATCAAAAAGGATCTGAAGGAAGTTCAAGAATCCTTTAAGAATTTGGCGGAAACCCGTCTCAAACACTTCTTTACCCGCCAAAAAATCGCGCAAACCGAGAATATCACCTATTCCGATGCGGATTTTGATGCAGATTTAGAAAAACTTGCGTCAAGTTACCAAATTTCCCTGTCCGATCTTAAAAAAGAGCTGGAAAAGGGAAAACTCATGGATAATTATCGAGAGAATTTTTTCGCAAAAAAGGTGGATGATACCCTCTTTGATCTTGTAGAAAAGAAATACACTGACAAATTGAGTATTGCGCAAGTGAAAGACTATCTGAACCAAAAGGAAGAACAGAAAGCATGAGTGTAATCCCGTATGTGATCGAGCAGACGAGTAGAGGGGAAAGATCCTATGATATTTTTTCCCGCCTTTTAAAAGATAGAATCATCTTTCTCGGGAATGCAATCAACGACGATTATGCGAACGTAATTACGGCGCAGTTGTTATTCCTCGAGGCGGAAAACCCCGAAAGAGACATTTATCTTTATCTCAATTCTCCCGGCGGATATGTTTCTTCCGGTCTTGCAATTTATGATACAATGCAGTATATTAAACCGGATGTAAGAACGCTTTGTTTGGGACAGGCTTCTTCCATGGCTGCTCTGCTTCTTGCGGGAGGGGCGGCTGGAAAACGTTCCGCGCTTCCGAATTCAAGAATCATGATGCACCAGCCTATGGGCGGAGCGACCGGACAGGCGAGCGATATCGAGATCCAAGCGAGAGAGGTTCTCAAGCTGAAGGAAATTCTCAACTCCATTTACCACAAACATACGGGAAAGAGTGTTGAGCAAATTCAGAAGGATACCGAAAGAAACTTTTATATGACCGCGGAAGAAGCGAAGAATTACGGAATCATCGACACCGTCATTCAGATCGACCGCAAACAGGCTTAATAAGGAGCGCTCCCTTGGCTAAGAAAACACCGGGAACCAACGGTAAACAAAAACTATTCTGCTCTTTCTGCGGAAAGGAACAGGATGCAGTAAAACGTTTAGTCGCCGGACCTGGTGTTTATATCTGTGACGAATGTATTTCTCTCTGTAACGAAATCATCGCAGAAGATCACGATCATACTCACGAGAAGTCGGAAGTATTCAGCGAGGTTCCAAGTCCCGCCGATATCAAGACGATTTTGGATCAATATGTGATCGGACAGGATCACGCAAAAAAAGCCCTTTCCGTTGCGGTTTACAACCACTACAAACGAGTGAATCTCAAAGAAAAGAAATCCGATATCGAAATCGAAAAATCGAATATTCTTTTGATCGGACCGACCGGAAGCGGAAAAACTCTTCTGGCACAAACACTTGCAAGAATCATCAAGGTTCCGTTCGCGATCGTGGACGCAACCGCTTTGACCGAAGCCGGTTACGTGGGTGAGGATGTGGAGAACATCATTCTCAAGTTGATTCAAAACGCGGACAATGACATCAAAAAAGCGGAAGTAGGAATCATCTACATCGACGAGGTCGATAAGATCGCGCGAAAATCCGACAGCGCTTCCATTACGAGAGACGTAAGCGGAGAAGGCGTTCAACAAGCTCTTTTAAAAATCATCGAAGGAACTGTCGCAAACGTTCCTCCCCAAGGCGGAAGAAAACATCCGCATCAGGAATACTTGCAAGTTGATACGAAGAACATTCTGTTTATCCTCGGAGGAGCCTTTGTGGATCTTCCGAATATTATCAAGTCCAGAACCGGCGTAAAAACGATCGGTTTCGGCTCGGAAGAACAAAGAATCCAAGCAGACAGCAAGGATTCTTTGATGGAACAGGTGATCCCGGAAGATTTGATTAAGTTCGGATTGATCCCGGAGTTTATCGGGAGACTTCCGATCGTTGCGACTCTGCAAGAGTTGGACGTGGATATGCTCAAGCAAATCTTCCGCGAACCGAAGAACTCCGTTCTCAAACAATACACTCGTCTTCTCGAACTCGAAAACGTGAAACTTACCTTCCGCGAAGATGCGATCGACAAGATCGCAGAACTCGCGATCAAACGGGAATCCGGTGCGAGGGGGCTCAGAGCAATCGTGGAAAACATCATGCTGGATCTGATGTTCGATATTCCTTCCCGCAAGGACATCGAAGAAGTCATCATCACGGCGGAAGTAATCACGGACCGAGTGACCCCGACGTTAGTTCTCAAAAAAGAATCCAAAATCGCATAACGTTAGCGATACTAGTGCGCCTTGGTTGCGCGCGTGCCTAGGTAAATGTAATACGTTCTCTAAGTTTGTAGTTCCAAGTATCTCGGCTGTAGGAACTGCAACGAGAACGAAAACGATTATAAAATCGCCTGAAAGCTTCGTAAACTAGCCGAAGATCCCGGCCCCGGAAGATTTCTGTGGGAACTCCAACGAAAGAAGATCTAATCAGAAGTTTGTAAATTACCGAAAGACCAAACTCTTGTGGGAACTCCTGCATTCACCCAAAAATAAAAAACGCCGCGGTCGCAAAGAGCGAAACGCGGCGTTTTGAAAATCGAAGATGTTTTAAATTCTTACTTCTTCTTTTTCTTTTCTTCCGATTTCAGAGCGAGAAGGGACTTGCTTTGCAATTCGATCTTTTTCTTTTCAGTCCAAGGAATCGCAACGCTCAATTCTTCCGCGAGAGAAAGAAGGTTTTCGTTGATGTCGATCAGTTCGTCTATGATCACGAAATAGGAAACGCTGGATTTCAGCTTACTATCTCCTTTCTTGATCCGCTTCATCTGACTCTTGTAGATATTCTGTTTGATCTTTTCAAGATTTTTGGTTTTCTTTTCCGATCTCGCTTTTTCCAAAAGATCCGGGAACTTATCCGAATCCGCGAGCAGTTCCATCAGGTTCGTAGCGGACTTTCTGAGCTCCTTGACTTCTTCCTTTTCGTCCTTGGAGACTTCGTGGAAAGAACTGATTCCGTTGGAAGACGTTCTCAAAATGTTCCAGATGCTTTCCGTAATTCGATCCAAATGATTGATCGATTCGGTGATCGGATGTATGGAGGAAAGATCGTCTTCTTCCAAGTGTTTATTCGCGATCGACAGAAAGCTTGAGAGGGAATTCTCTCTCATTTTCTTTAGGTCTTTTAGAAGTTTCTGAGTTTGTCTGAAATTCTTCTTCTTACCGTTTACATAACCGGCACAAGCGTTGTTCAGAGCCTTTCTCGCAACGCTCAAGCTCGCGAGCATGGAAGAAATCGTTCTGGAAAGGGCGCGCTCGGGATGTTTTTTGAGAGTGATGAGTTTTTCGAGATTCTCGTCGTAGGTTTCCTGACGCTTCTTGTGGATTCTTCCGAAGAGGAAGATCAAAAGCCCCGCCACCAACACGAGAACGATCACGGAAGAAAATCCGAATAGATAAAGAATCGAACCGATGATTCCCGCAGTCGTCGACGCCATGATCGCTGTGAAGAACCAGCCGCCCACAACGGTAAGAACACCGCTCACTCGGTTGACGGCATTGTCCTTGTTCCAGGCTCCGTCGGTCAATGACGTTCCCATCGCCACCATAAATGTTACGAAGGTTGTGGAAAGAGGAAGTTTGTAGAGGGTTCCGATCAAAATCAACGCGCTGGAAATCTGAATGTTCACGGAAGCTCGGAGCATATCGAACGCTTCGGTTTCGTGAACTTTTACGATTTCCGCAAAGCCGTTTCTTTGTTCGAAACGTTTTCCGATAAAGTTGCGGACACCCGCGGGAAGTATCGCCTTGATCGGAGTGTAGATTCCGAGAGCGATCTGAACGAAAACGCGCGCAACCAAACTCGTATTAAAACTTTCTAATGTTTCTCCTTGGGAACCGAGAGTCACTTCGGTTTGTGTGACCGTTGACGCTTTTTTGGAAAACCAAAGCGGGAAAAGCATCACACAAGCCGCGCCTAACAGAATAAAGTTCGGAGTAGGAACGTTTCCCGCCAGTCCGGTTGCAAGGGCGCTCGCGTCCCCGCCCCCCGCTTGGATCAGGTTCCAGGTCGCGAAACTCGCGAGAGGAACCCCGATGAAGTTCACTAAGTCGTTGCTCGCAAAAGCCATCGCGAGAGACCCGGTTCCGACTAAAACCAAGAATTTTAGAATATTCCATTCTAATAATACAAAGAATTGGAAAATGATCGCGAATCCCGCGAACGTCGCTAAAAGAATGTTCGTAAAGTTTTCGTTGATGTATTTAACGATTTCGGGCGGGATTACGCTGGAGCCTTTCATCGCGGATAAAAGCGTAAAAAACGCCACCGTCGTCATGGAAAGACCGCCGAACAATCCTCCGAAGTATTTCATCGAATTCTTCAGATTGAAGGAGAAGATGAATCGGAAAACGAACTGCAATATCATTCCCGAAAAGAACGCCACGATCACGCTCGTTATGATTCCGAAGATGATCTTCAATGCGCTTTCCGAGTTGATGATCTGAAAAGCTCCGTTTAAGGTTCCCGTTTTTAAGAATGCGATCGCGAGGGCCGCTCCTAAAAGTTCGAAAACCAAGGATACCGTAGTCGATGTAGGAAGTCCGAGAGTGTTGTAAAGATCCAGAAGAACGATGTCCGTCAGCATCACAGCGAAGAATAAAAACATCAAATCCTGGAGCGCGAAACCGCTCGGATGGAAAATCCCTTTTCTCGCGACTTCCATCATTCCTGTGGAAGAAAGTGCGCCGAGGATAATTCCGATTCCCGCTACGACCAGAATGATTCTTTTAGAGGATGCTTTAGAACCCACGGCGGAATTCGTAAAGTTTACTGCGTCGTTCGAAACTCCGACTAAGAGATCTCCGACTCCGAGGATCGCCATGAGAACAACGATGATTAAAAAAAAGTCCATGAAACGCTTCCGTTTATTGTTTTGTAGAATCTACAGTTTTTTTCGCTTCGACTCTTGTTTCGAGTTCTTTTGAGTCTTTTGGATCGGGGGCATCGGACAACTGAAATTTTGCCGGAAACCCATCCGTGATTATTACTTTTCCGTTACAAAATCAACCGGTTAATCTTCCAAATCCCAAAAAAAATCTTTGTTGGTCAGTTCTTCTTCCTCCGGAAGAGAATCTGTAACGGAAAAGAAATATTTCCCCCCTAAGGAATCCAGAATGAGTTTGTATTGTTCTTTGAGTTCCAAAGTTTCTTTTTCCCAGTATTCGTTTCCCGCAAAATGAGGAAAGGCGACCGGAAACGAAGGATCGGTCGTAAATCGGCTCGAAATCCAAGCTGAATAATGTACGAAACGCATTGCGCGCAGAATTTCCATAAGATCAAACCAACGCTCTTCAAAGTCCCGAAATTCTCTGTAGCCGGAAAGAAGATATTCTCTTTCTTCCAAACCGTCTTTGCCTCGGGAAAGAAGCATCCAAAAATCCTGAACCGCCGGGCCTTTCAAACAATCGTCAAAGTCCACAAAGAACCAGCCGTCTTTTCCGAAGAGAAGATTTCCCTTATGACAATCTCCGTGGATTCGATGCAACGGAACCGACTCGATCCTTTCCCGGAAGAGGTCGAAAATTCGATTCGCGGTTTCTGCATATTCTTTTTTGCAGCTCGAAGGAATCCATTCTCCTCGAAGCAGCGTTTCCAAAGGATAAGTTCCGTAGGTCAAAGAATCCAGCGAGATTCTATGTTCGAAGTGTTTCGCCTGACCGACGTTATGGATTCTCGCGAGAAGCCTTCCCAAAATCCGGAGATTTTCCGGACTGAGTTCGTCCGGCGATCTTCCTCCGACCCGAGGCCAAAACGAATAATAGATCTCGTCTTGAAACGAAGCCAGGCTGCTTCCGTCCTCAAAGAGCAAAGGACAACAAACGGGGATTTCGGCTTCCTGCAAATCCCGAAGGAATTCGTGTTCTTCCAAAATCTGCTCGTCGGTCCATCGTCCGGGACGGTAGAATTTGGAGATGATATGAGAACCGTCTTCGAGCCGCAGGTCGAACACACGATTCTCCAAACTGTTCAATGCCATACAATGACCGGAGGGTTCGTATCCCGCTTTTTCGACTAAGGTAAGAATTTCACCTGGATTCAATTGAAAAAAATCGGCCATAAGCCCCAGAATTCCGGATTCCCCTTTCTTTGGAAATTTCTTTAATGGGAGAGAAACACAAACCCGTTCGTTTTGTTTTTCGCGGTTTGGAATTTGGTTTTCAATAGAATTGGATTTTGCAAATTGATTCCCGAGAAGGAAAAATCATGAAGATATCAGTAGGAAATCTGCCTCAGGAGTTGACCGAGGACGAGTTAAAAAAGATTTTTTCGGAATTTGGAACCGTCCAGGAAGCGCATATTAAAAAAGATAAAACCACGGGCCGTTCCTTGTCCTATGGATCCGTTGAAATGGAAGACGCTGCGGGTGCGAAGGCGGTCGCGGCTTTGAATAAAAAAGAAATCCAAGGCAAACAGATCGCTGTAGTCGATTCTGAAGAATTAAAAAAAGAGTTCGAGAAAAAACAATCTCTCAAAGGCGGAGGAGCTTCTTCCGGTAAGATTCATGGAAATCAGTCGAAAGGCGGATTTTCCGGAGGCGCAACCGTTAGAAGGACCGGAGGAAGAGGAAAATGAAATCAGTACGTGCTTTATGGATTGGAGCGATTTTGTTCGCCCTGTCGACTCCGAGCTTCGCGGAAGATCTCGTCATCAAGGACATTCGTGTCGGAACAGGGAAGGAAGCCTTCTCCGGTTCGAATGTGACCGTTCATTATGTGGGAACTCTTACAAACGGAAAGAAGTTCGACAGTTCCAGAGATAGAAGAACTCCGTTCACGTTCAACCTCGGAGCGGGAGAAGTCATCAAAGGATGGGATCGCGGGGTTCGCGGTATGAAGGAAGGCGGAATTCGCAAGTTGACCATTCCCCCCGAACTCGGTTACGGTTCGAGAGGAGCGGGGGCGGCGATTCCACCGAATTCAACTCTCATTTTTGAAGTAGAATTACTCAAAGTGTACTGAGAATTCTATTCTTTTGAAACAGAATTTACCGGATTCTGACGTTAGATTCTAAACGCTTTCCGGTTCTAATCTATCATAGATTGGAGGGGCTTTTTCCCACTGTGATAGCTTAAAACCGGATGTCTTACAACTTCTTCGAACATTCCCCGGTACCGGCCTGCATTTTAGAGCCGACGCTTCTCATCCGAAAAGTCAACACGGCATTTTCCCGTACCTTCGGCTATTCCAAATCGGAACTCGAGGGAATCGAATACTGGAACCGAATCTGTGAATTCAAAACCGCTAAACCGAATCTCTGTGACCCGTCTTTGTGGCCTTCCACCAACGTTCTAGATGAATCTCCGGCGTATTCCGTTTTCATTCTCACCAAACACGGATTCAAAAAAGAATTCATGGTTTCCTTCGCGTTCGATCCGGAAGAGTTGCAGATTTTCGCATACTTAGAATCTCCTCAGTTTCAGGAGCGACCCTTTCTACGTTACGATGCCGCTGTGGGATCGAGTTTCGGAAACGATTTGGAAAAACCCGCCGATTCTTGGGTTCAAAAACAGAAGTTGGAAGCGATCGGAACTCTTTCCGCAGGGGTCGCGCACGAGATCAACAATCCTTTGATGGGCGTCATCAATTACGCGGAAATGGTTTTCAACGGAATCGAAACCGGAAACCCGCTCCGCAAATACGCGGGAATCATTCTGCAGGAAAGCAATCGAATTTCCGAAATCGTCAAAGACATGCTCACCTTCACTCGTTTGGAAAAGGAAGAAGCGAAGGTCCACGATCTGACCACCGTTTTCTGTTCCACCTTCGGTCTGTTAAAGAACGGCTTCCGAAAAGCGGGAATCGAAACCGTCGCTCCTACGCTCGACATTCCCATCTACGCTGTTTGTTCCGCCGGAAGACTGAGACAGGTTTACCTGAATCTTTTGACCAATGCAAAGGACGCGATCGAAAGCAACGCCGATTCCGCAAAAGCAAAAACCATCACCGTCTATTGGCAGAAGTTCAAAAAGGGAGATCGGAGTTTCGTTCGAACCGTCATCGAGGATACGGGACCGGGAATCTCCGAAGAGAACAGACACAAACTCTTTGATCCGTTTTATACCACAAAGGAAATCGGCAAAGGAACCGGACTCGGTTTGACCGTTTCTTACAACCTCGTCCGCGAAATGGGAGGAGATCTCTCTTTCGAATGCGTGGACGGAACCACCCGCTTTTACGTGGATCTACCGGAATCTTTCTGAAAGATCCTTGACTTTAGGGGAGAATCACGACATTCTAATAGACTCTCTTTAAACTCCAATCCAGCCATGACCGGTTCCACGCGATCAGAACACAAAAGTTACGACCCGGAGGAACGCTATTCGATTTTATTTCATTCTGCAATCGACGCGATCGTTTCTCTCGATAAGGATTTTCGCGTATTTCTCATCAATCCCGCCGCGGAAAAAATGTCCGGTTTTCTCGCATCCGAACTTCTGGGGAATTCCATCGAACAGCAATTTCCGCTCCGGATTCGAAACCGATTTTATCGGATTCTAAAAAACGTCGCCAAATTGCCCGATAAAAAAAGACAAAAACCGTTCGGTCCCATCCGCTTGATCCGAAAGGACAAAACGATTCTGATCTCCGAAGTCTCCGTTTCCGTGACGGGACCGCCCGAGGATTATCAATATCACATCATCATCCGAGATATATCAGAAAAACATAGAATTCTAATGGAGTTGAAACGGGCCAATCAGACTCTCAAAAAGATGGACCGGGAAAAAGAGGAGCTTCTCGAACGGTTGGAGGAGAAGGTAAGACAAAGATCCAGACTTCTCGCCAACTATTACAAGGGCATGAAGGAAGAATTGAGTCTTGCCAAACGACTTCAATCTGAAATTCTTCCCGAAATTCCTTCGATGCCGGGAATCCGGATCCATTCCGCGTATCTTCCGATGATGGAAGTCGGCGGGGATCTCTACGATTTTTTCGAGATCCGTCCCGGTGTGTTGCGTATCTTTCTTGCGGACGCGACGGGCCACGGGGTGCAAGCCGCGCTTTTGACGATGACTCTCAAAGGAATTCTGGAATCGATCAAAAAGAAAGAAGCCGATCCAGGAACGATTCTCGGAGAATTCAACCGGGAATATTGTAGAAACTTCGGAAATATCGGGATGTTTTTTTCCTGTTTCCTCGCGGACATCGACACAGTTTCCAGAAAGATCGTCTATTCATCGGGAGGACATCCTCCTCAATTTTTTCTTTCCAAAGACTTGGTTATGGGTTTGGACAGGACCGGCTCCTTATTGGGTTTGGACCCTGGCAATCAATACGGAGTTTTTAAACTGAGTTATCAGCACGGGGATCGTTTGTTTCTGCTCACGGACGGAATCTACGAAGAATTCAACTCCGACAAACAGCAATTCGGCGAACTTGCCGTTCAGAAAATTCTCGCGGAAAAATTCACCGAGCCGATGGAGGAAACGATTCCTTCGATTTTACAGAACCTCATGGATCATCTCGGAACTCAAAAAATACAAGACGATATTACTGCCATTTTATTATCCTTGGATTCGCCCGAACGTTGACTTTATTATGCCCTTTGCGATCGCGATTTTCAGCCTTATCTTTTTGAGTTTCTGCGCCGCCCTTTGGATCGAAAAAAGAAATCATCTTTCGATTCAAAAACGAATTCCGATTCGAATTCATATCAACGGAACCAGGGGGAAATCCTCGATTACGAGATTGGCGCATTCGATTCTTGTCGAAGCGGGTTGGAACGTTTATTCAAAGGCGACCGGCTCGGCCGCGAGTTTGTTATTTCCGGATCGTAGCGAACGACGGATCTTTCGAAATAAGATCTCCATTTCGGAACAAAAATCCTTTTTGCGGTTTGCCGCGCGGAAATGCGCGGACGCGGTTGTGATGGAATGTATGGCCGTTCAACCGAAGTATCAAAAAGAATCCGAAGACATTTTGATTTCCGCTACACATGCCGTGATCGCGAACGTTCGAAACGATCACGGAGAATGGATCGATACGGAGGAAACCGCCTTGCGTTCGTTTGCACATACGATTCCCAAGGACGGCGTTCTTATCGTTGGAAAGAATCTGGAACAAAACGAAATTTTACGGAGGAGCGCGGAGCAAAATCGAACCTCGGTTTTGAATGCGGATTCCTCGTTTACTACGGCTCAGATCGACGCCGCATTGCTGACAATGCGTTATCCGGAACATCGAGAGAATGTCGAAATCGCGATCCGACTTTGTGAAACGTTAGGCGTAACCGCTGAGGCGATCGTAAAAGGAATCGCAAGTTGTGCCCCGGATCCGGGAGCATTGCGCGTTCAAACGATCGAACTCGAAGAACAAATAAAAACCTTTGTCTTCGCTTTTGCGGCCAACGATACGATCTCTTGGGAACAAATCTTAAAAGCGCAACTTGCGACGTCGGCCGGCGGTTCCGTTGTAGTTGTATTCAATTCGAAACGGGAAAGACCGTTCCGTACCGTCGAATTTGCAAATTTATTTTCCAAACGAGCGGAAATCAAAGAGATTCTTTTTTGGGGTCCTTGGTTTTCCTTGTTTCGATCCAGGTATCGAGGAAACGCAGCCTTGATTTTAGAACCGCGGAACGTTGCGTCGGACGCAAATCTCTGGATCGGAGCGGGAAACTATCAAGGCAAGGGAAGAATTTGGATGCAGGAGACGGCGGATAAGCTCAATTCGTTTCAGGGGAAAGAATGGAACTCGTAACCGTATCCATCGGAATCGGAATTTTATTCGGTTTTTTGCTTTGGGAAAAAACGGGACTGCATCCGGGCGGATGGGTGGTTCCCGGTTATATCGCGTTGTATTTGGATCGTCCCTGGGTTTTGATTCCTCTGTTTTTAAGTTCTATTTTGACGCTGGTCGTCTATCGACTTTCCGAATCGTTCTTTCTGAGTTTCGGTCAGAGAAAAACGGTTTTTATCCTATTGCTTTCGATTTTGTTTTCTCTTTTTTCGGACTTCATTTCTACATTCTATTTCTCGAATACAATGGAATTTGAATCCGGGGCGATCGGCCATATTGTTCCCGGTCTGATCGTCCTTTCTTCGGAAAAACAAGGAGTGTTTCGAACGGCTTGTGCAACTTTGACGGCTTCCGTTTTGGTGCGTTTGTTTTTGATCCTCGCGTTCGGAGAGGAGATTCGCGGATGAAAGACCGAAAGGAGTTGATTCATTCCCGTGTCGATCGGTCTACGATCGGAATTTTTCTTTTGGCATTCGGATCGGTACTCGGTTTGTTTACGGTCGAATTTTTTCCTACTACCGTATCCGTCGCCGATGCGGAGATCAAATATAAAGCAAGCCAGAGAACATACGAAGCGTTTCAGAAAATTCGCGAAAAGGCTTTGTCTCAAAATCTTGCGATCGATCCGAACTTGGATCCGGCGGATTCCGCCTTGATCGGACCGGAACTTTCTCCCGTTACGAGTTCCGCCGGCAAACTTTCCGCAAAACAAGCCTCGGTGCATCCCGATTTTACGGCCTGGTTTCTGGAACAATTTCGCAATTCGAATCTAAAAAAAGGAGATACGATTGCGGTAGGAATGTCCGGCTCTTTTCCCGCTCTCAATATTTCGTTTTGGATCGCGGCCGATACGATGGGACTGAAGGTCGTTTCGATTGCAAGCGTCTCTTCCTCCCAGTACGGCTCAAATCGAATCGGATTTCTCTGGCCCGATCTGGAAAACGAACTCTATCAGAAAAACAGTATATTCCAAAAATCGATTTATATGTCGACGGGAGGAATTTCCGATTCGGGAATCGGAATCGGAAAAGAAGGGCGAGACTCGATTCTTTTTTCGATCCGCAAAAACGGATATTCGTATTTGTCCTCCGATTCCTTCCAGGATTCTCTCGACAAACGCATGAAAATCTACGGAAAATCGAACCCGGTATTGTATGTGAATATCGGAGGAGGGACCGTTTCCTCCGGAACCAGTCTCGGCAAAAAGAAAATTCCGAAAGGAATCGTGGTGAATGAAGAAGAAGTTTCGGAACTTCCCGATTCCGTTTTGAAACTTTTTTTGGAACGAAAGATTCCGGTGCTGCACGTCGGCGGGATTGAAAAGATTGCGAGTCAATCCAAGATGAAATACGAGCGCGGATCGATTCCGAAACCGGGAACTTCCGATCTTATCTTTCCGAAAAAATACGATCGGATCCGGGCGGGTTTTCTTTTGCTTTTTTTGTCGGCTTTGATCTGGAAAACTTCGACGTGGATTTCGCTTCCCGGCTCCAAAGAAGAGAATCAAATCTTTTTATAACGCTCCGTTCTCGATTTCGATCGGGAAATTTAGCCTCTGAAAGTGCAAAAAAACCAGGCGATGGTTTCGTCCCGTTTGAGATCGGGAGTAAGGATGGCTTCGTAATGATTTTTGTCCGGAAGGGTCAGAAAGACGGAGCATTTGAATTCTTTTTGAAAGACGGCGATCGCCGTATCCGGAAGGAGTTCGTCTCCTTTTTTGAAATTCGGTTTGCCCGCGCGAATCACGAGCACGGGAGAAACGATTTGAGAGTAGGGAAGCACTTTCGCTTTTTTGAATGTTCGAAAACTTGCGATCGGATTCTTGAATAAACGAATCGGAATTTCCCAGGGATTCATCGCGCCTCCCATACTGGAAAGTTCGGAATCGATCACATACTTCGGTATGCTGCATTGAAAACCGGATTGTCCGTTTCCGCTTCCGTTCACATCTTCCAATTCGTAGTTCAAAAAGGTTTCCACGTCCTCGTTCCAAGATCCCAAAATCGGAGATTTTTTTGCGAGTTGTAGATACGTTTCCCGTGACGGAAAGATTCTTCCGAGACGTTTTAGAGATTCCTGAATCATCAGAAGATTGGAAAGTTTTCGTTTTAAGGAAAGTTGTCCTCCTCCGTCGATCAGACAAAGTTTTCCGGTTCGATTCGGAAACTTCTTTCCGAAGGCAAGAGAAATCCAACAACCGAGCGAATGCGCGAGAAGATTGGCTTTTTCGATTTTTAAAAAATCCAACATCGACTTTAGATCGTCCGCATGCGATTCGTGAGAATATTGCGAACGAGGTTTGGAGGATTTTCCTCTTCCTTTCAAATCGTATGCGATTACGGTTAACCCTTGTTTGACGAGATCGCGTGCGAGAGGCGCGAAGTTTTTGAGATTTCCGGTCAACCCGTGAATGCAGATCACCGGTGCGGGAGAATTTTTGGGAAGAGGGAATTTGCCGTAAATTTCGGCTGCCAAGTGTTCTCCGTTTCCGATCGGGATTTGTAACGCTTTTGAAATCGATCGCTGATGGGAAGCGAATACGGAATTCTTCATTCGTCCGTTATTTCCGCTCCGAATCTTTCCATCAAGCTTCTTAACTCCGATTCGATTCCGGAACGAAACGCGATATGAGTGAACGCGATCTTCTCTTTGAGTTTGACCGCTTCGTAACCGGTTTGTGATTTTCGAACGGAATACCAGATCCGCGATTCTCCCAAACCCGCAAAACGGATCGTAAGTTTTTCCTCTTCGAGTTGAAAACTGACGATCTTACCGAGTTCCTTTCCACTGAGCGCCTTCTGAACTTTTTTCAAAAAGTGTTCGGGAGAATCTTCCGTCAATCGAATCGATTTCATATTCGTATCAGGAAATGTAGAGCATGTAAAGCCCTTGGATCAAACCGACCACTGCGCCTAACACCGATCCGATGAGGATAAGAACGTATTCGTCTTCTTGAAACGCGGAACGGAGAATCGGTTCGAATTCTTCCGGAGGAAGATCCTTCATTCGTTTGAACATATTGTTCTCGATGGACATCGCTCTTCCCATATACGTTTCGAGCTTGTTCGAACTATTCGCGAGAGTTTCGGAAATCTTCGCGATGACTTCCTTCTTTGTGGTTTCGAATTCGGAGTTCTCGTTGCTCGTTTCGGAATCCAATCCTCCGTTGAGATGAAGACGTTTTGCGGCTTCTTCCGTTTCGGTTTGGATGGTTTCGACGAGCGAACGCGCCGCACGTTTGTAAAGAATCTCTTCGAGGACGTTTCTCGCGGTCAACACTTGCGTCGCAAACACGTTCGAATATTTTTTGGAAACGTCTTCTTGTCGCTTTAAAAAGAGTCCTTGATACCGGATCGGTCCCATCTTCTTTTCATAGAGGGGGCGAAAGATCATCGTAAGAGCGACCCAGTTCGTGATGTAACCGACCACGACTCCCTGGATCGGCAAGGTCCACCAATACGGGAACAGATTCCAAGCGAGAGCCTGGAGAATTCCCATCGCACCTCCTAAATACCAGCCGCATTGTTCGATGAATTTGAATTCTTTCGAGCCGACTTCCTGAAAAATATCCACGATTCGTTTTACGTTCGGTCCGGTCAGTTTGCGCAGAACCAGGGAGCGGAAGTTGAAAACGCTCGAGACGTTCTCCTTTACCTGTATCATAATATTCTTAACCGTATGTTCGCTCTTTTTCTGAACACCGGAGATGATTCTCGCTTCTTCGTCCCCTTCCAATCGGGAACGCAGGGAAGGATTGATATGATGAACGATTTCGCGGGTCGCTTCGGGAACGAGCCCGTCGAGAACGGGTTGAAATTCCTTTTCCAACTGATCCGGATCGACCTTGGAAAAGAAGTCCTCGACCTTGATCAAACGTTCGGTCATGATATTGACCGATTTTAAGGCGAGTTTTTGGGACTTTTTAGGAACGATTCCCTGCCAACCCAAATACGGAGGAATGCCTACAAACTCCAACGGGTAAAAGGTCATTTTCAAAGCGACCACGTTCGTAAACCAGCCGACAAACCCGTAGGTAACGGGCATCATGAGAATCCCGATCAATTCCTTGTTTTCCGCTAAAAATTCCATAAAATTTCCTGTAGCAATCGCTATAATTTTTCAACTTCTTGCAAGTTCGGACCCGGCTTTCGGGAGAGCAAATCATTTTTTTTGAACGATTCAAATAAAATCCGAAAATAAGAACCTCATTCTAAAAGGGAATCTTGCGGTGAAATTTTTTGACAAAGCCGGATTCCTCCTTTCAAACACCGTAAATTTCATTTACAGTTTTGTAGATTTCGGCAATCCTATGGGTTCTGTTCATATGAATCCGCCAAACGCAAATTCTTCGCCGGAAGATTCCGATCCCCAAGTTACACAAAGATTGGAGGAACAATTCTTTCAGATCTTTCATAAGAATCTGGCGATCAAACTCATCATCGATGTGGAGACGGGAAGACTCGTGAACGTGAGCGATTCGGCTCTCGAATTTTACGGATATTCCCGCGAGGAATTTCTCAATCTAAAAATCAGCGACGTGAATATTCTCGGTCCGGAAGAAGTGAAAACGGAAATGCTCAAAGCCAGCTCCGAAAATCGATTGTATTTCAATTTCATTCATCGTTTAAAATCGGGGGAACTTCGCGACGTGGAAGTGTTTTCCGGACCGATTTCGATCAACGGAAGAATTCACTTGTATTCGATCATACACGACGTGACCGAAAGAAATCTCACTCAGAAACGCATGCAGGAATCCTTGAAGGAAAAGGAACTGATGCTGCAGGAGATTCATCATCGAGTCAAAAACAATCTTCAGATCGTTTCGAGTCTTCTGAGTCTTCATTCCGAATTTAAGGAGGACCCGTATCTGCAAAAGGTGCTCCGCGAATGCGAACTTCGAGTCAAGTCCATGGCCTTGGTTCACGAGGAACTTTACCGTTCGGATAATCTCGCAAAGGTGGATCTGAAGAGTTATTGTTTTTCTCTTTCCTCCAATCTTCTTTCCGTGTATGGGCAGGCCGGAAAAATCCGCTTCCACAACTTGGAAAATTCTTTCTATATCTCCATCGACCGTGCGATTCCGATCGGACTGATTCTCAACGAACTTCTTACCAATTCCTTAAAATACGCCTTCGGCGATCAGGAACGCGGAGAAATTTTTCTGG
The DNA here is from genome assembly GCF_022267325.1 of Leptospira sanjuanensis. NCBI lineage: Bacteria > Pseudomonadati > Spirochaetota > Leptospiria > Leptospirales > Leptospiraceae > Leptospira > Leptospira sanjuanensis. The sequence goes on along the minus strand of NZ_JAIZBG010000001.1, from coordinate 2,368,736 downwards.
ATCTGAAAAACTCGGACGGCTGCGTGGAATTGGAATACCGGGACACGGGAACCGGATTCAATCTGAATCAGGCGCAAAATAAACAAAGCGGGTTAGGACTCAAGCTCATCGACATGCTTTCCATGCAGCTTCACGCAAAACTTTTCTTTCAAGCGGAGAACGGATTTTTTCTCCGAATGCATTTTACAGGATGGAAGGACTAAGACATTTTTGAGAAGCGGATCATCCGATTTCGGAACCTGCTTGCATTATTTAAACTGAGATTTACACTCGCATTTCGGGAAATATTATGCAACATACAAAAGAAGAAATTTTAAAAGAGATCTATCTTTTTTCCAATTTTACGGAAGACGAATTAGCGGCGATCGCCGAAAAGACCGAATACAAAGTATACGAACAGGGAGACGCCATCTTCCACGAAGGCAACGAAGCGAAAGCCTTTTTCGTCGTCATTTACGGAACCTTAAAAGTGCTGACCTCCACCGAAAAGGGGGACGACGTCAACGTTACCACGATCGCAACCGGGGATCATTTCGGTGAACTTCCGTTTTTGGACCCGGGAAAACGTTCCGCGTCGGTCGAAGCGATGGAGCGTTCCGAGCTTTTGAGAATTCCATACGATCATCTCAAAGCGGTTTTTGAAAAAGATTCGAAAGCATCCTTGAAATTCTATCAGGCAATTTCCCATTTCTTGGCAAAACGCTTACGAATGCTGACTCACGATTTGACATACGCGAGAGAACTTAGAAAACGATTCACGATCTAAGTTCGATGCGGCCGGATCGAAAGGTCCGGCGTTTTCCCAATTCTCCCTAAGGAATTTGAAAATGAAATCGAAATTATCTTCTTTCTCTTTCTTGTTTTCCTTCCGATCCGCTCCTTCGTTTTTCGTACTTCTTTTTCTTCTTTCCTCTTGCACCAAACTCCTCGTAGGCGGCGGACTCTTTTACGAAAGAAATCAATCCGACGTTGAGAGAAAGGAAATTCAAGCCGCCGGTTATCACTGGACGTATTTGGAGGGAGGTCGAGGAGAAACGATCGTGCTCGTTCACGGATTCGGCGGGGATAAGGACAATTGGACTCGGTTTGTGAGAACCCTTACTCCTTCGTATCACGTGATTATCCCCGATCTTCCGGGTTTCGGAGAGAACGAAAGAAAACCCGAGGATGAGTATTCGATCCTAACTCAGGTTTCCCGTTTGAACGAATTCACGAAAGCGATCGGATTGGAAAAGTTTCATATCATCGGAAACTCGATGGGCGGTTCCATAAGCGGCGTGTTTTCCGCGACGTATCCGGAGCGTGTTCTTACTTTGGCGTTGGTCGATTCGGCCGGAGTCAAATCTCCGATCAGCAGCGAACTGGGAACGTATCTTGCGCAAGGGAAGAATCCTCTCGTTGCGAAAAACGAAGAAGATTTCGATTTTCTAATGAAGTTTATCTTCGTGAAACCGCCCTATATCCCCGGCTTTTTAAAAAGTTATTTTTCGGACAAGGCGATCGCCAACCGGGATTTTAATGCGAAAATTTATTCCGAAATCAAATCGCAGCCGAACGTTCTCGAAGAAAAGCTCGGGAGTATTCGAACGAGAACCTGGATCGTCTGGGGGGATACGGATCGTGTGATTCATATCAGCGCTTCCGACGTGATGCTCAAGGGAATCAAAAATGCGAAACGAACGATACTCAAAGACTGCGGTCATAGTCCTCAATTGGAACGCCCGACCGAAGTGGCGGAACTATATCAGAAATTTCTAAAGGAAGAATGATACTTTTTTAGGACTGAAAGAGTAGAACGATCGTGGATTCTATGTCTTGGATCTGGATCGGTTTCGGGATATAGGCGTCCATTCCGGCGCGGAGACATTTTTCCTTGTCTCCTTCCATCGCGTTAGCCGTCATTGCAACGATCACCGGTTTCGTTTCGGCAAAGTCCTTTCGGATATGGAGCGTAGCCTCGTAGCCGTCCATCTCCGGCATTTGAATATCCATAAAGATCAGATCGTAGTTTCGGTTTTTGAGGTTGTCGATCGCCTCGATGCCGTTTAACGCAGTGTCGACTTTGTATCCCAGTTTTCCCAAGAGACGAAGAGCGATCTTCTGATTGATAACGTTATCTTCCACCAAAAGGATTTTGAGAGGAATCCGTTCCGAAAGAGGTTTTTTATTTTCTCCCTGCGCTTCTTCCCTGCGGATCAAGGTTGGAAACGCTTTTTCGAAATTTTTGCCGAGCTCATCCAACAGGATGGGTTTGAACATCATAAAAATCTTAAAACCGGGCCGGTTGAACAGACGTTCCGTAACGAGATGATACGAATCCTTCAGTTCTTTTTCCATAAAAAGAATGATCGTAAGTTTGAGGGAAGGATTCTTATTTTTAAGTTCGTCCAAAACTTCCGGCAAGGTCATGTCCGGAAAATTCAAATCGGTGAGAAAGATTCCGATTCGTTCCTCTTCACCGATCGTCTTGATCGTTTCCTTGGCGGTCCTTGTGAGCCGAACGGAAAAGCCGTTTCTTTCGCAGAACTTTTTGATTTGTTCCCGAAGCGCGAAGTCCTGAATGGAAAGAATCGCGGTCGTCGCGAGGTTTTTGGAATGCAGCTCTTGAACTCCCATCGGAATTTTATAATCGAGTCTTTCCGTAATCAGCGAAAGGGAGAATTCGGAACCGCGTCCCACCTGACTCTTAACGATGATTTCGCCTTTCATCAACTCCGCTAATTTTTTACTGATGGTCAGGCCGAGACCGGAACCGCCGTATCTTCGAGTGGTGGAAGAATCCACTTGGCTGAAGGCTTTGAAAAGAAGTTCTAGTTTTTCTTCTTCGATCCCGATGCCCGTGTCCTGCACCCGGAAGATCAATCTGAGTTTGTCGTTCGGAAATTTTTCGGCTTCGACGTTCAGTTGGATTTTTCCTTTTTCGGTGAACTTGACGGAGTTGCCGAGCAGGTTCATCAAAATCTGTCTGAGTCGGTACGGATCGGAGATGATCCAGCTCGGAACCTGGGAAGAGATCCTCGATTCGATCACGAGGCCTTTTTCCTCCGCCATGGAACGGAATAGATTGCAAACGTCCGTGCTCAGTTTCTCGGGGGAAACCGGCTGCATCTCCAGTTTGAGCTGACCGGACTCGATGCGGGAAAGATCCAAAATGTCGTTTAACAAAATGAGAAGATTTTGGCCGCTGGATTTGATGATATCCAGATATTCCTTCTGTTCCGTGTTGAGGGAAGTGCCTTCCAATAGACTCACGGTTCCGATCACGCCGTTGAGAGGGGTCCGTATTTCGTGACTCATCATCGCCAAAAAGTCGGTCTTCGCTTTGGACGCGGCTTCGGCGATTTCTTTTGCGCGTTTTAGAGAATCCTCATATACTTTTCTTTCCGTAATTTCGTGCCAAACTGCGAGGAATACGCGCTTATGATTGATCATCATCGGAGTCAAAGTCACTTCGGCGGAAAATTCCTCCCCGTTGAAGCGTTTGTACACGCGTTCAAACGTATAAGAGCCCCGCTTTAAAGCGAGTGATTCGAATTCGTTCAGACGTTCCTTTTTGGATTCTCCCTGAACCTCTGCGGAAAAAAAGGCGGGATACTTTCCTAAGATGAGTTTTTTATCCGGACAACGCAGCATATTGAGCGTCGCGGGATTGCATTCGAAGATGCCCGAATCGTTGTAAAGAACGTGCGGTTCGCTGGAACGTTCAAATAGGAGTCTGAACTTTTCTTCCGCGAGTTTTTTGTCGGTGATATCGATTGAAATCGCGCTGACGCCCGTGATTTCGTCGTTTTGATTTCTGATCGGATAAAACGAAAGCTCGCTGAAAACGAAAGTTCCGTCCTGATTCGGTCTGGATCTTGTGACGCTGAAACGTTCTCCCGAAAGCGCTCGATCGTAAAAATTTTTCCAGTAGAGGACGATATCGGGCGGAACTTCCTCTTGAAAGATATTGAGCCCCGCCTCGATTTTCCCATGATAATAATCGCGCATCGACGTTTCGAATTGGGAATTGAATATTAGCAATTGATAATTCTTGTCGATGGACCATATCATCGCTTCCGAATTCTCTATGATCGCATTCAGATTCGCTTCGTGTTCCGAGATGATTCTGGACTGTTCCGCCAGCGATCTCCTCGCTTGGATTTTTTCCGTAATATCTTTGATCTGTACGAGAATGATTTCGTTCTGGTCCGAGGTCAAAATCCGAAACGAGGCGTTTCCCCAGAATTTGCGGTTTTGAAACGTTTTGAATTCCACTTCCCAAGAGGAAGGTTCGCCCGATAGGATCTTTCTTTTTCTGACCTCGTATTCTTCGGGAGAAAATCCTTCGTTCAGTAAATCGGAAAACAGAGAACCTACGATTTGGGACGCCGTTTTGATTTCGAAATACTGGAGCGCCGTTTGATTGACCTCCAGGATCGTGTCGTTCTGAGGGGCGACGAGAAGAATTGCATTGGCCGATTTTTGGAAAATCATCGATCTCAGTTCGGCGTCTTTTAAAAATAGGCTGGGCGGTTCGAGAGAAGAAGATGCAGAATCCGTAAAAAATAATATTAGAATGTGATTTTGTCCCGACGGAAGGATCCGAACCTCGATTTCGAAAGTTTCCTTTGCTGAATTTCCGTATACGATCTTGTAAAACGGCGCTTTTTCTTTGGAGGAGCGGGCTTCTTTCCAGAGTTTTTCCCAAGAACCGCTTTCCTTCCAGTTCCAAAGGGATGGGTGAATCTGATTTTCTAAATTCTGGGAGAAATCCTGAAACGGAGGATAAAAGCTCCAAGTTACAACTTTCCCCTCTGCATTCAAAATTAGAAAATTAGAATCAGATCTTAATGCGGTCATTTCTTCCTATAATCAAGACGAAGGGTTTTATAATTTCCTGTATTCAATTCTCAAACAAGCAAAATAAAAATCGAAAATAGCTTTGGAACGCAAAACTTTTGTAACAATCTCGTTCCCGCGAAGTAAACGATTTCGGGAAAAAAGGAGAGAGATCGGTTCTTTTTGATAAAACGCTAATTTGTCTTGAACCGGGTTTGATTGACTTTCCGATCCTACTCTTTAGGATGCCTTTATCAACGTATTGTTAAACGAATGGAACCGCTTCCCATTACAGAAGAACGTTATCGCCTGCTTTTCGATCTTTCGAGAGACGGAGTCGCCGTCCATTCGGAAGGGAAAATTCTCCGAGCCAACGATGCTTTGGTAAAGATGCTCGGCTATGATTCTTTGGAAGAGGTTCTCGGTAAACCCGTTCTTCAGTTCGTCCATCACCGTTCTCAAAATGTCGTAAAACAAAGAATCCAAAAGATGAATCAGGAGGGTGTGGGCGTCGGAGTTCTCGAAGAGGAGTTCATCCGAAAAGACGGCTCCACCTTGTTTGTCGAAGTCGTTGCGAGCGCGTTTTTCGAAGGAGAGCGTCAGTTCGTACAGGTCATCGTGCGAGACATCAATTCGCGTAAACGCGCCGAACTCGAATTGGAAAGACTTCGCTCCAAGCTGCAGATGACTCGGGAGCGTTTGCTCGGAGTCATCGAAGGAACCAAAGATTCGATCTGCGCGGTCGACATCAACTTTCGGGTAATCGCGTTTAATTCTTCCTTTGAGCTGAATTTCTGGAGACTTTATGGAAAAAAAATCGAGCCCGGAAATCTTCTACCGGATATGATTCAGGATCCGCTGGAACGGGCGGTCGTGATCGAGAACTGGAGCCGCGCTCTTCGCGGAGAAGTCTATACGATCGAAAGAACGATGCGCGGTTTTGTTCAGGATGTGGCGACGTTGGAGATCAGCTTTAGTTCGATTCGGGATTCTTCGCACAATCTAATCGGCGCGACGCAGATCATCCGAGACATCACCGAACGAAAACGGGCGGAAGAAAAACTCAAAAAAACTTTGGAAGAAAAGGAAGTGATGCTGAAGGAGATTCATCATCGCGTAAAAAACAATCTTCAGGTAGTCGCGAGCCTTTTGGGTTTGCAGGCGGAACATTCCGAGAACGATCAGATCTCTCAGATCCTCAAGGAATGCGAGCGAAGAATCCAATCGATGGCTCTCATTCACAAGGAACTCTATCAATCCGAGAATATTACAAAAATCGATTTTTATGATTATCTAAACACTCTTCTCGTGAGTCTTCTTCATTCTTTCGGTAAGGAAAAGAAAATCGAATTTCGGATTTCGTCCAAGCCGAATTTCGTTTCGATCGAAACCGCGATTCCTTTGGGATTGATCGTAAACGAACTCGTGACCAATTCCCTCAAATACGCGTTCCCGAACGAAGAGAAAGGCCTGATCTGCGTTAAACTCAGAAGCGACGTGGAAGAGTCCGTTCTGGAAGTAGGCGACAACGGAATCGGTATGCCGAACGGGTTCGATCTCGGCAAATCGGAATCCTTGGGACTGAGACTTGTCGAAATTCTTTCCAGACAATTGAGAGGGAAGTCTTCGTTCGTTCCGGCGGACGAGGGCAAAGGAACCAAATTCCAAGTTCGATTTAAAATTTAAAACACTTGTCCCCAGTCCTTTCGCTCGCGACCCTGCAACTGTCCTATGAATTTAATCTCCGTAGATAAGATCTCGAAAGAGATCGGCGCCAAAGTCCTATTGGGTCAAATCAGTTTCGGAATCAACGAAGGGGAAAAGATCGGAATTCTCGGAATCAACGGTTCCGGTAAAACGACCCTTTTGAAACTACTTGCGGGTTTGGACGTTCCAGACAGCGGACAAATTCTTAAAAATAAAATTCTTCAGATCGCCGTCTTATCGCAATCGCCTTCCTTCAATCCGGATCATACGATTCTCGAACATATCTTTTCCAGTCCGAGCCCGATTCTGAAAACGGTGCGCGCCTATGAGGCGGTTTGCGGCCGCCTCGATTCGGGGGACGCGAACGTCGAGGAAGAATACAATCGGCTTATGCAGGAGATGGATCGTCTCGGTGCATGGGAACTGGAATCCTGGTTTCGTTCCGTTTTAAAAGAATTGGAAATTCCCGATCTATCCTTAAAGATGAGTTCCCTTTCGGGCGGAATGCTCAAGAAAGTCGCCCTGGTTCAAACCCTCATCGAAGAATCCAATCTTCTGATTTTGGACGAACCCACCAACCATTTGGACGTGGATACGATCTTGTGGCTTCAGGATTATCTGATCGAAACGAAAAAAGCGGTCATCCTCGTAACGCATGATCGTTACTTTTTGGAAGAAGTCACGGATCGGATCATCGAATTGGAAAACGGAAATCTTTCCTCCTTTCCGGGAAACTTCGGATTTTATCTGGAAAAAAAAGCGGAACTGGAAGCCAATCGCGAACGGGCCGAACACAAGGAAAAACAATTTCTAAAGAAGGAATTGGAATGGCTGCGCAGACAACCGAAGGCCAGAGGAACCAAACAGAAGGGAAGAACCGATCGCGCACTCGAAGTGTTGAATCGAAAAAAAGCGGGAAAGGAAATCGTTTTGGATTTTTCCGTTTCGGGAAGAAAGCTCGGAAAGAAAATTCTGGAATTAAAAAATCTCACGAAGTCGTTTGGCAAACCGATTCTATCAGGTTTTTCTTATACGTTTAAGAACGGAGAACGAATCGGGATCGTAGGACCGAACGGCGCCGGGAAATCCACTCTGCTCAATTTGATCAGCGGCCGCGAAAAACCCGATTCGGGAGACGTGAGCGTCGGAATGAACACAAGTTTCGGTTACTTCGATCAAATCTCCAAGGAACTTCCGGGAGAAATGAGAGTGATCGATTATATCAAGAAAGAATGCGGAGTTTCCGTAAAGATGAGCGACGATCGCGTATTGAGCGCGGCGGATATGCTGGAACTCTTTTTGTTCGACGGACGTTTGCAAGCGGGCACTATCAAGAATTTATCGGGAGGAGAAAGAAGAAGACTCTATCTCGTCGCCATTCTGATGACCAATCCGAACTTTCTGATTTTGGACGAACCTACCAACGATCTCGACATCAAAACCCTTTCCGTTTTAGAGGAATTTCTCGCCGAATTCGGCGGATGTATTCTGGTCGTTTCCCACGATCGTTACTTTATGGATCGAACCGTGGATTATCTGTTCGTTTTCGAAGGGGACGGTGCGGTCGAAAAATTTCCGGGAAACTATTCCGAATATTTGGAATATAAGAATTATCTAAATAAACAGAAGGATAAAAAGCAGCCCGAAGTCAGACAAAAGGAAACCGACTCTTCTAAAAACAAGAAAGGACTGAACTTCAACCAGAAGAAGGAACTCGAAGCCTTGGAAGCGGAGATTTCCGAATTGGAGGACGAGGAACGCAAACTCACCGAACTTCTCCAGTCGGGAAGCGGAAAACCGGAGGAACTCGCGGTTTCGGGAAAACGTCTGACAGAAATTCATTCCCTTCTTCCCTTAAAAATGGAACGCTGGGAAGAACTGCAGAGTCTGCTTTAGAATAACAGAATTTTCTTATGGAACGCAGGACCCGTTGTGTTCCTTAACTCCGATCGAATATCCGAAGGAACCGGCCGGAACGGGAGCGGGGGCCACATCCGACGTTCTAGGATTTCCCAGAAAGTCGTTTTGATACAGGGTGATAAACCCTCCATAAGCCGGATCGACTCCTCCGTAGACCGTGCCGCATTTCGAAGTCGCTCCGATGAGATAATACGTGAGCGGACCCGTCGGCGGTAAGAATCCTGGATTGTGGCTGAAGTTCTGATTGTTGACCGTTGCAAGGTTCGTTAAACAAAGAACGTTGTTTCGTAGCGGTCCGGGGTTGCCCGCACAAAGTCCGAAACCGAAGACCGGTGTTTGTGCGAGGGTGGAACAGTTGAACAGATTGTTTCCTTTCACTTCCAGGTTTGCTCCGGGAGCGACCCCGAAGTTCAAACAGATCCGGCTCGCAGCCGTTCCGTTCGTAAATATCTGATTGTTCGCGATCTTACTTTCCACGCCGGAACCGACGGAATGAACTCCGAAGGATTCGGACGTTCCCACTCCGCCGAAGATCGTATTGTGGAGAAGATGAATGTTTGTGGAGTTCACGCTTTGGAAGCGCATTCCCGAAGTGTTCGCAGCGGTTACGACCGGGCTTCCGATTTGCTGATACGAGTTGACTACGTTATTCGATACGATGAGGTTTTGCGCCCCGGTTAGGTTTCGAACCAGAAGCGCCGTTGAAAAATCAGCCGCGGAAGAACCGACGTGAGAAGCTCCGTTCAACCAGTTGCTATAGATTACTCCCCAGCTTCCATTGTTATAAATCCCCGCGGAGATGCTGTTTCCGCTGCCCCCGACGATGTAATTGTAGGATATGTTTAGGTTCGGAGTGATTCCATACGCGGCCACTCCCGAGCGAATCGTTCCGGCCGTGTAGGCGCTGGCCGAATCCAATCCTTGAATGACGTTACCCGCAACGATCAACTGGGAAGCACCGGTTGCGATTCCGTTTAAAAACACACCCGTGGCCCAAGGGTTGTTCGGGTTGGTTTTGATCGTAAACATCGTGATTACCAAATTGCTCGTCATCGTTGCAAACGGAGGACCGGCAAAAATCGGAGCGCAGGTAACTCCTTCCGTCGCGCCGCAGTTTCCGGGAGGAGAAATATCTTCAATGATGGCGGGATGTGTCGTGGAATTTCTTTGCGTGAACGTGGAATCGAAACCGCCTAACAGATTCACTCCGTCCTTCAGATCGATTCTCTGAGTCGCGTTATCCGAAATCGAATAGGTTCCCTCGGAAACCAATACGAAACAAGGAACAGATGCACAAAGACTCACTGCGTATCGGATCGAAGCGCACGCGTTTGCGACGGTGTCACAGTTTCCAGCTCCCAAACCGCCGGGCCTTGTGTATTTCACTTCGTTCGCGATCGTATATGTGAATGTGAGCGGTAAACCGTTGTTATACGCTTTCCCCGTTCCCGGATCGGTGCATCCCGTTAAACGGACATACTGATTGACTCCCGTCGTCCAAGTGCCGCCCGAGTTGATTCTCACCGTATTTGCTGTCGGAAACGAAAGCGCGGAAGCCGGGTGACTCGACTTGAGGTTTCCCGCGGGAGTATTGACTGCGTCCAATACGCACGCCGTTACGTTTTTCGAAAACGTAAGAATGATATCCGATGCTGGAAGTAAAACGGTTTGATTCGGAGGATTGGCGTTCGTAACGCTCAAACAGTTGATCAAAATCGTGTTGGCGGAAGTCATCACACCCGTCGCGTTAGCCGGAACTTCGAATTGGCAGACGTGATCCTGAGGACTTGCAATAATTTGAATGGAATAATTCGATTGGTCCGGAATGGGAGAATTGAAAGCGTACGTTCCATCGGCGCCGATGTTGAGCAGATCGACTCCGCCGCTGCGTACTTGCAGGCTGCCGCTGACGCTGGAAGAAATTCCGAAGGCTTGTACGGAGAGAGGGTAGGATCTTGTGGAACAGGTCACTTCTACGTATGCGAAAAACGGAGATAGAATTCCGCTGGGATTGGAAATCGAACAATCGATGGCAGGGGTGGTCGAAGGCTGACTGTTTACCTTTACCTCGTAGGAAGAATACCGCGCTTTCTTTTCCGAAAAAGCGTAATCTCCGTTTGTGGAGATGGAAAGCGTTTCGTTGTCCTGATTGGCAAGGACGAGAACCCCGCCGGTCAATCCGGATACTTTCACGTTGAGCGGAATAGGGGTTTGGGAAAGGGAAACGAAATTTGCAAACGTAAAGGTGTCTAAAAAGGAAGTCCCGGAGGGCTTTGGGATACAATTAGAGAAGGAGATTCCTGCAAAAAACAGAATCAGGTACAAACGGAGGCTGGCTGACGGTCGCGTCGCTTTTTTCACGGAATGAATCCTTAACTATAAAGAACAACATAGTTTTATAGGAAAATTTTCATCCCAAATTCAAAAGAATTCGGAAAAAATTGACTGGAACTGCGACCTCCTTGCCCTGCATCGATTGTGCTTGTTTTGAAATAAGGAACATAGTTACGGTCCGATTCGGAAACCGTCGTTTTTGTCGTGGACGGACCGACAAATGCCGCATCTGACACATTTAACAAATAGAGAAGGGCGACAATCCCTAAAGAAATGTTGAACTGATTGTAATGCGAAACCGCGTTCGAGTAATCCGATTGAACCTGCATGTAATTGAAGGTTGCAAAAGGGAGTAACGCAGGGTTATCCATGAGCAAAAGACTCTGATTCAAGTTCTTGCTTTGATCGAGAGTCGCCAAACTCGAGTTATATTCTCCATATTGCTGCGCGGAATAGGCGACCGCACCCGCGATCAAAATCGGAAAAATCCAGCTTCGATATTTTTTGTCCTGGTTGGATTGTCCCCAGCCCGGTAAAACAGCGGATTGCATCGCCGGTCCCCATTGGATTCCCGGACTGGCGACTCTTTCTTCCTGTTCCCCTCGTTTCACGATTTCCGCAAGTTCTTGTTCGGTATCGGCCAAAACCAAAAATCCTTTTTTGGCGGTCTTTTTGTTTCTCGGGTTTTCCAAGGAAAGAGTATAACTTCCGTTTTTGAGATTCAAACCGTCGATCTTGATTTTGATTTCTTTCGAGTTGACGTATTCGAATTCGGGTTTGATCGTTTCTCCGGAAGGAAGAAGCAACGTAACGTTCATAGCTTCGGTGAAATTATCTCCTTTTACCGTGAGAACGGGCCCGAGTTTTTCTTTTACAAGTTTGACGTTCGAGTCCGGGTCCACAAAGGGCGCGCGGGAAAGAATCACCTCAAAGGCGATCCATTCCGAAAATACGGAAACTCTTCCGAATTTATTGAGAACTCCGATCCTATGATCGTAAACTCCCGGTGGAAGATTGACTTCGAAACGGGTGGACTTGGTTTTTTCTCTCGTGATTCTTCCGCTCGAATCCTTGATCTCTACGAGATAACCGCCCGCTTCGGGCACGGGCTTCCATTCCAAATACTGATTTTCTTCCTCGCCGAAAACGGGGAGTAGAAAAAGGAACGAAAGAATGAATATACTATGAATTCTATTCCACATAAATTTCCTTCGGCGAAAGAATTTCCGGAGGTCGGACCGTTTTACTCAGCTTGATCTCGAAATTTCTGGAAACCGGAATGGTGAACTTAGTCGCGCCGGTTTTATCCTTGTATTTCGCGGAGATTCTCCACTGAAACTTACCTTCTTCTAAGATTGCAAAATCCTTAAACGAATAAGAATCTCCTTTGAGTTCTCTTTTCCAGATCGACTTATTTCCTTTCGCTCTTAGCTCGAAAATTTCAAGAGTAACGGATTCCGTGTTTCCTTCGATTTCCCAACGGAAGTCGATGCTGTCCCGATTGGAAATATCGATCGTCTCTTCGGTAGCCGGGCTGTTCTGACTTAGGAAGGGCGCATTGTCCGAAGTCTTGAACGACTGAGTTTTACTCGTCAATAAATTCTCCCCGTTCGATCCGAGCAGAGAAACCTTCCAGAAGTATTCACCGACGGATGGAAGTTGGACGGTTCCGGAAGAAGCACGGAAATTCTCCCGAATCACGTTTCCGCTGAATTCGGAATTTTTGGCTACCTCTAACTTATATACACCTGCAGGCTCGGGTCTTTGCCAACGGAAAGTCAATTTTTGATTGGCCGGATGCCCCAATTCCTGTTCGTTTGAAGGGAAAAGTAAGTCGAGCGTTTCGAGCGCCTGGATCTTAAACTGACGACTCGGCGATAGGACCGGATCTCCCTCTTTTGCGGCGGCTCTGACTCTCCAGAAATAGGTTCCCGCGTTTGCGATCGGACTCGAGGTTAGGGAGAATGAGTTCGTTTTTTTGCTGAAAAGAAGATTCTTAAAGTCGCTGTCGTTTGCGATTTCGAGCGTGTATTCGCTCAGATCGGAGGAACCGGACCAAACGAAAAGGCTTCCTTCTTTGGAAAACTTGCGGAGGGAAATCTCCTCCTGATCGGAAGGTTTTTTCAAAATCGGAGGTTCGGCCTTTTCCAGTTTACGGATATGAAACGAAATCGCTTCGGAGGTCGACGTTTTCAAATCTTGCATCGAAGGTTTCGGGGTTACGCGCGCGTAATAGGTTCCTTCCTTCGTTTTTTCCCAGCGATACAACGTTCCCTGGATTTCCTGGGTAAGAATCGATTCCTTAAAATTCTTGTCCTTGGCGAGTTCGAGAATATAACTTTTACTCAGATCCACGGGCGTCCATTGAATGACGACGCTCGGGGGAGAAGAAGTGAACTTGAAATCTTCCGCTTTTGCCGGTGCAAAGACCGACGGTTGTAGATTTCCGAGAACGGTCAAGGAACGGGTCTCGCTGTATTCCGGTTTACCGGTTCCGGGATGGAGCGCGGTGACGCGCCAATAATGTGTTCCTTTTTCCAAAGACTTGTTTAGCGAAATGGAATTCGATTTCGAGCGGGAAACGTTTTTCGTAAAGCTTGGATGATTCGAAATTTCTAACGTATAATCCTTTACGCCTTCTACCTTGTTCCAACCGAATGCGATCGCCGCGGTATTCGACGGAGTTTGCACGAATTTTCGTTCCGTTGGAGTTGTGAGAGAGATCGACAAGGAGCGGATTTCCGATTTTCCGTTTTTCAGTTCGATGGCTTGGTTGTTCGTAACGTTCGATTCCTGATTTCCGGATTTGACCTTCGCGTTTCCTTTGGAAACTTCGAGATTCAACGCCTGGTCCTCGGACTTGGAAAGTTTCAGGTCGCCTTGGTTGACTTCGACGGTAGTTTCGCCGCTTTTGATTTTGAGTTCGGTGCCGCTGTCTTTGTTTGCGGAAACCGATCCGTAAGCGAAGTCGATGGATAAGTTCTTATCGGAGAAGTCGAGAAAGATCATGCTTTTTTGATCGAGTTTGATTTCGGTTCCGTCGTTCAAAACTAAAACCGCTTCGGCTCCGTCTTCCGTGCGGACCGTATCCCGGTTGCGGACTTTCATTTCGGTTTCGATTTCTTCCCACATGACTTCCGAATCGAACTTTCTCTGCGCTTTCCGGTTTTTGAATATGATTTTACCGATCTCCGGGTTGGTCCCTTTTTTGTGGCCCGAAGTGATATGAAGGTATAATAATATACTGAAAAGGATTACGAGTCCCGTAAGAAAGGTGACGACGTATTTTCCCTCAGTCAAGTATCTCATACTTAACTTCTTCTCCGGGCTCTCCGCCTTCCGATTTTTCCTTTTTAGGAGGTTCCCAGACGATACCGATTCGGTTTCTGAGTTCTTCTATGTTTTTAGGGCAGTTCGGATCGTCCTTTCGACCGAGAACCGCATAGATCACCTGAGGTTCGGATTTCCCCTTTACTTTGATGGACTGCATCTTTTCGACGTTGAACAGACCGGGAACATGATCCAAAAGATCCTGCGTGATGAGAATGTCCGTTCCGAACGGTTTATTCAGAGCTTCCACGCGGGACGCCAAGTTCACCGCGTCTCCGATCACGGTGTATTCCAGACGTTGTTCGGAGCCGATTTGACCCGCAATGACGGGGCCGTAGTTTAAACCGCAGCCGATTTTGATGATCGGTTTTTTATCGCCGCCTCTACCTTGGTTAAAACGAAGAAGCGCCTCTCTCATCATAAGCGCGCCGTTGACCGCGTTGACCGCGTCTTGATCCGAAGTTTTCGCAGCTCCCCAGGTCGCCATGATCGCATCTCCGATAAACTTGTCCACGATCCCGTGTGTTTCGTTCACACAATGAACCATCTCGGTCATGTACTCGTTTAAGAATTCGACGACTTCTTCCGGTTGAAGTTTTTCGGAAATCGCCGTAAAACTGCGTATATCGGAGAAGAAAATGGCGCACATCTTCCTTTCTCCGCCGAGGGTAAGTTCCTGTTTCAGAACCATTTCGGCGATTTCTTTATTTACGAAACGTCCGAGAGCGTCCTTTACCTTTTCCCGTTCTTCCAAACCCTTGCCCATGTCCACGAAGTAATCGGTGAGAAGGCCGACCTCGTCGCGGGTCGTGGAACTGATTCCGATCTTGAAGTTTCCGCGCGCGATTTCGGTTGTTGCGTGCAAAAGGTTTAACAGAGGTTTGGTGATCGTCTTCGCAAAGAAGAAAACGATGATCAGCGCCAAACAAAGGGCGATCCCCATGATGAGAAGATTGGTTCTTTGGATCCGATAAACCGCTTCAAACGCTTTTTCTTCGGCGACGATGGAAACGACAGCACCGCCTCCGAAACCCAGTTTTTGAAACGAACCGAACCAGGACTTTCCTTCCTTGTCCTTGTATTCGGATTGTTTCGTGTTTTCGGCGCTGTTGACCATGGATTCCACGATCGGAAGATTCATAAAGTTCGTGTTGGACTGGAGAAGTTTCGGATCGGAGTGTGCGATCAAATCTCCTTCTCCGTTCACGAGAAATACTTCGGAAATATCCTGTTTTTGGAATGCGTTTAGGAATTTTTCCAAACGTAGAATCAGGACGAGAACTTTCGGATTGGAACTGGAGGATGGGATCGCGATCGCGAAGATCGGCTCCTTGAATTCAGCGCTGAGATTCTCCATTCTGCCGCCGGTCAAAACGGACTTGGTGATCAATCCCGGACGGCCCGCGATCAGATCGGAAATTTCTTTCGGAGAAACCTTGACCTCGCTTAGATACGGTTCGTTGAAGAATTCGTTGATCGAAGAGGGCACGTTGTTCTCGATTTGAAACAAACCCGCATAAATAAAGTCCGGATCGTTTTGAAAGAAAATATCCGCGAACGAGAGCCCTGCTTTTCCCTGCGAGAGCGCGCCGACGATCTGTTTTCCGTTGGAAAGAATCTCGTTGATGTCGGTTTTGATCTTTAACCCGAGAATATTCACTAAATTTAAATTGTTTTGAAGAACCCGAACTTCCGAATCTCCCCGAAACGCGGAAGACGCGAAGAAAATGATCGTGGAAACCGTGATCGTCATCAAAAGAGAAATCACCGCCATCAACTTGATCTGAAGCGGAAGTTTCGTTTTAGTCGAACTTCCCGAAGTTTGTTTGTCGCTATCTTCGGTCGGACTTTTTGCAACGGGAGAATTTTGATTTTCCGAAGAAGCGGATTTCTTTTTTACGGAATCCGTTTCTTCGGCCGACCGTTGTGATGCGGCTTTGTTCTCTTTTGCGCTCGCCTCTTTAGAAGTTTCCGAAGGAACGATCGATTCTGCGGAAGCCGCGGAACCGTTCGCGGATTCGATTCCATTCGTTGTTGGCGCGGCGGAAACGGTTGCCGAAACGGTTTCGGTTTCCGTTGCCGGATTGGAATTCGAAACGGGAGGAGGCGAAATTTCCGTAGCTACGGAAGAAGAATGCGGGGGCGGATCGACGGGAATCTCTTTTAATTTTTGATCCTCATCCAGATCATCGATTTCGATCGCGTGGATCGGAGAAGATTGGAAACCGACCTTCTGAATTTTACGATCCTCTTCCGTAAGAGGAACCGCTTTGATCTTTGTAAGATTTTCAACGCCCGGCTCGTACTGAATCTTATACTTTAACGCGGACGGACGTCTTCCTTCTCGAACGAGATGGGAAGAAACAGAAAATTCTCCCGGAGGGATTTCATGAAAGGAATGCGGGTCCTTGTGTCTGGAAAGAAATTTCCGAAAAACCGCTTGGTCTCCGTCCGGAGCCGAATAACCGAAACGGGAAAGCCGACTTTCGAGTTCTGAATCGGAGAGGGAAGGATCGCTCGCGAGTAAAAGTTTGGATAGAAAAAGAGGAAATCTGGATTCGCAATCCGATTCGATCAGGAAAAGAAGGTTTCCTCTCTTCAAGAATTTTTGAATTTTCAAAAAGGTGCCGAACACCGAGTCGTTGGTTTCGGGGCCCGGAGGAATCTGAATCGAAAGAACCGTGACGAGCGGATCAATGGAGTCTAACGTTTCCGCATCGATCGAATGATCGTTTGAAATGACGCAGATCGTGCCGATTTCTTTCTTTGCGATTTCTTCGGAAAGAAGGGAAAGATCGGTCCGGGATTTGGAATTTGCCCCCGAAATAAATAGGAGAGCGCCCGAAGTTCCGAATGGAAGATAACGATGATTGATTTCTAACATGTACGAAGACTCTCTGATCCAGGAAAAAATAATTCCACCGTAAGGAATATTCTATTTTCTCCGGTCATTCACCTCTTTATAATATAATTAGTTGATTCGGCGTTTTTGTTTGTTTTTCGCAAGAAATCGCTTTCTGCTATACTCTAGTTTCGGAAAATGGGAACGAATTCTTAAAATAGAGGAAAACTCTCATGGCAACTGCGGTATTTAAGACAAATTATGGAAATTTTTCGGTCTATCTGGACGAGGAAAGGGCTCCAATCACTGCGGGAAATTTTATCAAATTAGCAAAAGACGGATTTTACAACGGCCTTACATTTCATAGGGTTATCAAAAATTTTATGATTCAGGGCGGTTGTCCGACAGGAAACGGAACCGGAGGTCCGGGGTACAAAATTCAGGACGAGTTTCACAAGGATCTAAAGAACGCGAAATACACTCTATCTATGGCAAACGCCGGGCCGAACACGGGTGGATCGCAATTTTTTATCAACGTAAGAGATAATTTCTATTTGGACAACCGTCATGCGGTGTTCGGCAAGGTAACCGAAGGAATGGACATCGTAGAAACGATTTCGGAAACCGAAACCGGTTTTCAAGATAAGCCCACCAAGTCGGTTGTGATCGAGTCGATCACCGTTTCGGAATAACAACCTGGCCCGGTCAACCGGGCCAGAAACTTGTCGCTCATTTTTTTAAAATAAGAAAAACTGAATCTTTCAAAAGCTATAACTTATTTCCCTCCTCACCCGGCCTCGGGAGCGTTCTGATTATAATCTGGCTCCTTTTGTGCACGAATCTATACTCCTTTTTTAGAATACTAATCATCGATGCGACCGCTATAAGTGATTGAATCTTTTTCGTTTTTTCGCTTCTTTTTGAAAGAAATTGATCGAAAATCCTTTTCTCTCGTTTTTGTCTTCAATGCTTTTCCCACGGGAACAAACCGAGTTTTGTCAATTCATTTTGTCATAAACTATACAATTAGGCAGTTTGGATTACTTCCAATGATTTAGAGGAAGGTAAATTCGAAAAAAAGAATATTCTGAAATTCGTAAAAAAGAAAGAAAACAAAAAACCAGGATTGACATTTTTATCGAAATATCTACTTTTTAACGTCAATAAAGATCGTGTTGGGAATTTTTTTGAATCGTAGTTTCCAAACATTGGAATTACACCGAGGGTTTGGCTTTTGAATGTGGGCGGAGTCTTTTTTAGGCGAAGAATTTCAGGAGTCCTTCTAAGTGACTGATTCTGAATATCAGTGGGTCGATCTTCTGCAAACGCCGATCGGTGTTTTGGATGAAGGGTTGCGAATTATAAAGTGCAATTCTTCTTTTGCAAATCGATGTTTGGGAATTTTTTCAGAAGTTGGGAAGAATCAAACTCTGGATCGAGTTTTGCAGTTTCAAAATCCTTCTCTTTTGGAAGAATTCAAAAATTCTAAATTAGAAAAACCGATATTTTTCCGGGAACAATTCCTGAATTCTTCGCAGGAAGAATTATACGTAAGGGGTTCTTTGACTCGGGTTCGATCCGGAAACGAAGACGTTTTATTCTTAGAGATTTCCGAATTTACGGAATCGACAAAATCGAATCTAAAGGAAAAGGAAATCGCCGCCTTGGTTTCCCGATTGTATCACGATCTACAAGAACCGATTCGAAATCACAATGCCTTTCTAAAATTGCTTTCCGATCGCTTTGTAAACGAATTGAATCCGAAAGGAAAGGAGTTTCTTCGGATCGCAAGAGAAGCCGGAGAGCGTCTCTGGAATCGGATCCAATCTCTTCTTTCGTTTTTACGAATCGAAAAAGAAAAGAACGTCTTTCGAACTCTTTCGTTGGAAGAAGTCTGGAGGGATTCTCTCGATCCCGTCAAAGACGATCTCAAAACGGCGAACGCGAACATATCCGTGGAAGGAATCTTTCCTCGGATCGTTGGCAACGGTTTTCTTTTACGGGAGCTTTTTACGCAGCTTCTTTCCAATTCGATTCGATTCAAACGACCGAAAGAGGCTTTGATTCTTTCCGTTTCTTGTTCTATGGACAACGGATGGAACAAGGTTCGCGTTCGAGACAACGGAATCGGGCTCGAACAAAAGTTGCAAAAAGCTTCCATCGACTTATTCAAAACATTTCATGAATCGAATGAGTCGGCCGGACAAGGAACCGGTTTGTTTTTTTGTAAAAGGATCGCGGAACTTCACGGAGGAAGTTTGGAAATCGAAACCGGTTTAGCGGAAGGTTTCGGAGTTTTGATTCGTTTTCCTAAA
This sequence comes from Leptospira sanjuanensis, assembly GCF_022267325.1. NCBI lineage: Bacteria > Pseudomonadati > Spirochaetota > Leptospiria > Leptospirales > Leptospiraceae > Leptospira > Leptospira sanjuanensis. Next base: position 2,349,467 of record NZ_JAIZBG010000001.1, on the reverse strand, counting down.
GAGTTTCAGTTAGAACAAATATAGATAGAGAGTTTCCTTTGTATGTTTAAAGATTCTTTTTCAGTTCTTTTGATCGAAGACTCGAATGCGGACTATCGCCTGATTCAGGAATATTTGGGCGAGTCTCAAAGTCCTTCGTTTCAAATCAGCCGTAGTGCGGATTTTTCCGGCGGTCTTTCCAGCATTTCCAAAGAAAGTCCCGATTTGGTTCTACTCGATCTTTCTCTTCCCGATCGAGCCGGTTTGGAGGCGTTATCCGAAATCAAACGAAAGTTTCCGCAGATTCCTGTCATCATCTGCAGCGGAGCGGAAGACAAAGAAATCACAGTCAACGCATTGCAGATAGGAGCGCAGGATTACGTTTACAAAGGAAAATTCGATTCTTACTCGTTGAGCCGTTCCTTGGTTTTTGCATACGAAAGAAATCGTCTCGCATTGGAACTCGAAAGGAAGAACGTCTTCGAACAGGAAAGCGAAGAACGATATCGTTTGTTTTTTCAATACAATCCGCATCCGGCTTTTTTATTCGAACACGATACGTTCGAGATTTTGGAAGTGAATCAGGCGGTTCTGGAAAAATACGGTTACGAAGAAAGGGATCTGATCGGAAGGAACGTGCTTCATATCTTCGATGAAAAAAACTTCGAAGCGGTAAGACGGGAAATTCTTTCCTTCCAATTCGGGGTCAACCGTGCCGCTTCGATAACCCATAAAAAGAAGAACGGGGAAGAATTGATCGCGGATACGACCGTGTATAAATTTCGTTATCGAAATCAGATTCTGGATCTGGCGGTGATTACCGACGTGACCGAGATGGTTCGCAATCGCGAATCGATTCTCGCGTCTTTGGCCGAAAAAGATACTCTGATTCAGGAGATTCATCACCGAGTCAAAAACAACATGCAAATCATGGTTTCTCTTTTGAATCTACAGGCGGACAACGCGATGTCGCGCGATCTTACTTCGAAAGAACTATACGGTTTGTTAAAGGACACGGAGAGTCGCGTATTTTCGATGTCCTTGGTCCACAACGAACTCTATAAATCCAGGGATCTTTCCCACGTCGATTTTGAGAGTTATCTGAATATGCTTCTGCAAAATTTATGGAATCTCTACGGTGTCGATCCCAAGATCAAACACTCCATCGACGCGAGAGGATTGATCCTCGGAATGGACGTAGCGATTTCCCTCGGTTTGATCGTATGCGAACTTGTGACGAACGCCATCAAACACGCGTTCTCCGAGAACCAGGAAGGCTCGTTGAAACTTACCGCTCGGTTGGAGGATGGAATGATTACCGTTGCGATCGAAGATAACGGAAAAGGAATTCCGGAAGAATTCTTGAATCCGGATCATGAAACCTTAGGATTGCAGCTCGTGACGATTCTTACAAAACAGATTCAGGGAAAACTCGAATTGGAAAAACTGCATCCGGGTACCCGATTTCAAATCCGTTTTCCGGAACACGAGCACAAGTAGAGAATCGGTTGCGGAGATTTCCGCAACCGATCAGTCGTTTAGATTTTTTTTCCGCAGCTCTTCATGGAAGGATCGTACGGGTTTTGTATCTTGTCTCCGGAAGCGATCCATTTCTTTTTGACCATGGGGCAATAAAAAACGTGCATTCCGGTGGATTCATCTTTTTGAATATACTCTTTTAACGCTTCCGAAAGTTCGGAATACGCTTCCAGTTTCGCTTTTTCTTCGGTCGCGCTTTTTAGTTTTTCAGCGGCTTTGAGCGCGGGGGTTAGGGAAGAATCGCGAGCCGCTTCTTGTTGCAGGACCGCGATCAGTTTATCCGCGACAACTTCCTTGCCGTTCAGAAAAGACTGATGGATCTGATTCAACTCGGCGAGAACGGTCGGTCTCGTGGGTAAAATCGACTTCGCATCCAAAAGAGCGACATTGAACAACAGGATCAGGGAGAAGAGGATTGTTTTCCGTTTCATTTAATTTCTTTCCTTACGCGACTTTTTTCAGTTCGGCGATACATTCTTTGCAGCTATCCGCACAGTTTTTGCAGATTTCATGATGGGATTCGTGGACCCTGCATTCTTTCTCGCAGGCTTCGCAAGCTTTGATACAGATCGCCGCGACTTCTTTCGTAAGCGCAGAATTGGAAGCCCCGAGACTTACGAATGCTTTGCAGAGAGCCAACGTGTCTTTTACGGTTTTGAGACAATCCGCGAGCATCGTATCGCCGGTGGAAAGATTCTCCTCGCAATGAGCGAGACAGATCTCCGCGTTTAAGATGCACTTGTTCGCGGCCTCCAAGGTCTTTCGATCGACCTTTTTAGAAGTCGGTTTGTCGTTCTTCTTTGCCGGAGCTTCGTGGTGTTTGTGACTGGATTCTTTCGCTAAAAGAGATCCGGCGGATGCGAACGCGAGAAGCGCCGCGGATTGTGTGATGAGTTCTTTTCTAGTTAACATATTGAATATTCCTTTTTTCTAAAATTTGAGTCGATTGTAAAACGAAGTCGGAAAGGGAAAAGAAGGATCAGATCAGAAGTCGTACCGAGGAAATCGAGATGAGAACGGATTTTTGGGAGTCGTATTTCGAGCTTCTCGAATCGGCCGTACGGAAAACGAGAAATTTTCCGAACGAAGGAGGGAACACGTTCCGGATCGAAGAAAGAACCGAGAAATAATTTCTATCCAATTCCGGGGATGGGAGATGGACGGATTCCTGCGAAACGACCAAGTCGCAGGAAGAGCAGGCAGGAACCGGATCTTTTGCCTTTTCCGCTTGATGACAAGGAGGAAGATCGTTTTGAACCGCCGGATTTGCGGACGCCCACGCAGGGCAGCGATTTCCGGAAAGCATCACGGTAAAACAAACCAACGCGACTGTCAAACCGGTCGCGCCGAAAAAAGCAGCCAAACGTTTCGCTTTTCGGTTCATTCCTCCCCTTAGACTTCTCCAACGGAAGCTTCCGGCAAGAAGTTTTTAAAAAATTCGTTTGATTTCATTGCGAATTCGACGGAGCTTTGATCCTTCCAGGCTCGGCTGATTTCGAAAAACCGAGGAGAAAAATCCGTGATGAATTCGATTCTGATTTTAGACGATGCTCAAGAGAATTGTATGCTGATGCAGGGAATTCTCCGCAAGTCCGGCTACAAGGATACGCAGACGAGTCAGTCTCCCGATGAAGTGATCGATTGGCTCAGTTTGAAAACCGATGATCCTCCTAAAAAAGAATTTTCCCTGATACTTTTGGACATCCTACTTCCCGGGATTACGGGGCTTGAAATTCTCAAGATGATCCGAGAAAAGGACGAACTCAAAGACATTCCCGTCATCATGATTACCGCTCTCAAAGAGGCGAACGTTCTTCAGGAAGCGTTCGATTCGGGCGCGATTGATTACGTGGTCAAGCCGTTTGACGGAACCGAACTTTTGGCTCGGGTTCGTTCCGCTCTTCGTTTGTTCGAAGAGATGACTCGCAGAAAGGAACGGGAGAAGGAGTTGGAAAAACTCACCGATCAGCTTCAGGAAGTGAACGCGTATCTCGTCGCGATTTCGAGAACGGATGCGTTGACCGGACTTTACAATCGAAGATACTTCGACGAGGTTCTCGCGACGGAATGGAAACGCTGTTGGAGAACGGGAACGAGCGTCGCGCTTTTGATGTTGGACATCGATCATTTCAAACTCTACAACGATACGTACGGTCACCAAGGCGGGGATCAGTGTTTGAAGCAGGTCGCAGCCGCGATCCGGGATTGTGCAAGAAGAGCGGGCGATGTCGCGGCCCGTTACGGGGGGGAAGAGTTTGCGATCATTCTTCCCGAAACGAGCGAATCCAACGCGGTCGTCGTCAGCCGGAACATCTTAGAAAAGGTGGAAAAACTCGCGATTCCGCACTCCGCTTCCAAAACCGATTCGATCGTAACGCTGAGCATCGGAATGGCGACGCTCAGCCCTAGCCCCGAAAACTCGATCGCGGAATTGATCGAGCGCGCGGACAAGGCCTTGTATCTCGCAAAGGAAGAGGGAAGAAATTGTCTTCGGTTTTATCCGCAAGGCGACTAACGTTTCTCGTTCGGAGTAATCCACAAAAATTGTATGTCGTTTACGTTGGTTCCCGTCGGGCCGGTAAACACCAAGGCTCCGGCCGACCGGAGCGCTTCATACGAATTATGATTTGGTAAAGCGGAATTCGGATCGTTCGTTTGTGAGATCCCGTTCCAAGTCGTTCCATCCACGATCGCACCGGCAGCATCGGTCGGTCCGTCGCTTCCGTCGGTCGCCAAGGAGAAGAGGGTGATTCCGGATTCTCCTGCGATTTGTTTGGCGAACGCGAGCGCGAGTTCCTGGTTTCTTCCGCCTTTACCTTTGCCGTCGTGTGTTACCGTCGTTTCCCCTCCGCAGAGAATCAAGAGCGGAGTTTTCGAATTGGAGACGGCTTCCTTCGCGATCGATCCCAAAAAGAATCCGGCTTCCTTCGCTTCGCAATCCAAGCAGGAAGTGAGAAATAAAATCGGAATATTCCGTTTTTTGCATTCGGTTTGTACCGATTCGAGCGCAAGTCGAATGTTTCCGATACAATGGACTGAATTACGTTTCGATTGCGATTCGGAGTCTTCGCTTGAAAAGGAAAAATCGCGGGGAGATGGATCGGGTTTCGGAGAATCTCTATCGGATTCAAAGGAGGAGATCGCCTTTGATTGCTGGATTTTTTTTTCAAGAAGCGATTTGATTTTCGAATCCGAAGGTAAATGATAGTGTTCGAATATTCTGAAAATGGAATTCGGATCGATTTTAGAAGGAATCGTGGGTCCGGACGCGACCTTGGATAAATCGTCTCCGAGTACGTCGGAAAGAATCAGAGTGATCGATTTTGCAGGAAGAATTTTGGAAAGAAGTCCGCCGCCTTTGATTTCCGAAAGAAGAATTCGAATCGAATTGATTTCGCGGATATCCGCACCGCTCTCCAGAAGGCGTTCGTTCCAAACGATTAGATCTTCCAAACTAAGTCCCGCAGCGGGGACTTCCAACAAGGCCGAACCTCCTCCGGATAAAAGAACGAGCGCCGTGTCCTCCGGTTGTAAGGATGCGCAGAGTTCTAAAATTCTTTTTCCGCCGGCGATGCTGTTTGCATCCGGGACGGGATGTCCCGCTTCGAGAATCTCCAGTTTAGGAAATTGATTTCCGGATAAATGTCCGTATTTGGTGAGAATCAATCCTCCGGAAATCTGAGATTCCAGAAGTTCGTAAGCGGCCGCCGCCATCGGTTCGGCGGCCTTGCCGATCGAAAAAAGAACGATTCTTCCCGAAGGCCGGTTGGATTCCAGAAAACGCCTCACCGCGGGACCGGGTAAAGAACTGCGGATCGCAATTCTTCCCAAATGAAACAAAACGGAACGGGGAGAATTCAAATCCAAGTTCGAAGTTTCGTTCCAAGAAAGAGCGGGCATACGATTTTCCAAGTTGAACCGATTTCCGAAAAAAGAAACATTTTTCCGATTCGGATGCGCCGACCGATTGAAGAAGCCGGTTCAACCTCGATACGCGGAATGCTCGTTCCCGAGCGGACAAAAACCGCAAAACGATTTCCGTTGACATCTGCTTTCAAAACCCGAATGTAGTCCCTCACGGAAACGTTAGACGCCGCGGTTCACAGCGCGAAACATCGAGGAATTTCATGTCGGAAATCGAAACATCTTCCCTAAAAAACGGAGAAAGAGAATACAAATATTTGAGTTTGGGGAAGGGAAAAAATCTGATCTTTTTCTTTCACGGATTTCCGGACGACGCCGGTTCCATGAAGGAACTGATGGAATTCTTTTCCAAAAAGGATTTTACCTGCGTCGCTCCGTATATGCGCGGTTATTCTCCCGGTTCCAGCGTTCCGTTTTCGACGACCGTAAGCATCGCGGAACTCGCGGGAGATTTGAAGTTCATCGTCGAATCGCTCAAGGCAAAACACAAACCCGGACAAACGATCGTGGTCGGTCACGATTGGGGCGCGATCGCTTCGTATGCGTTCGCCAATCTTTCTCCGGGATCGATCGACGCGTTAGTCGCTCTTTCTGTTCCTCCGCTTCCCACATATCTTAAAAATCTGGCGTCGTATCCTTCTCAGATCGTACGAAGCTGGTATATTCTGTTCTTCCAACTTCGCGCCGGTATTCCGGAATCCGCATTGTTGAAAAACGATCTCTTGCGCCGACTTTGGGAGGATTGGAGTCCGGGTTGGAAAATTCCGGAGGATCGGTTTCGGGAAGTTTCCGCGAATTTAAAGATTCCGGAACACCTGACGACCGCTCTCGGATATTACCGGGGACTTTTGACCCCGGGGAATTTCGGTCTTTGGAATTCGAGTCGAGAATTGGTGTTTCATAAAATTTCCGTTCCGACCTTGGTTCTCGCGGGAGAAAAAGACGAATGTATTTCTCCTTCGGTTTATAAAGGATTGGAATCGGAATTTTTTTCCCGTGTTTTATTTAAGACGATTCCGAAGGCGGGACATTTTCTTCCTTTGGAAGCGGCCGGAACGGTGGCTAACGAAATCGCCTCTTTTCTAAAATTATAAAAAACGAATATTCTAGAAACGGGAAACCGTCAGCGCTAGAAAACCCGTTCCGAAAAAGCGGATGAATTCTTCCGAAGCGGAAGTATATTTTATCGTAAATCGGCGATTTGTTCGGATCGTAAACGTAAAAAAGCCGCGCCTTTGCGGGTCGCGGCAAGATGTGTTTCGTAAGTTTGAGTCGGTTGAATGCGGTTTGTTTAACCTTCCGCCGGAGTTTCCGACCACTGAATCTTCGGATTGGACGTCGTTCCTTTTTCGGAACGTTTGTCCGCGAGCGATTCGAAGTAATCTTCGTAATACGGAAAGTTCGTTCCCATCACACGATCCCAAAAGTTGAAGTAAAGGCTGTAGTTTCCGTGAAACTTTTGGTGGTGGAGGTTGTGATGTGTGGAAGTGTTGATCCACTTTAAGATCGGATGTCTCGTCCAGTTTTTCGGAAAAAACTCGTATCCCAGATGCCACCAGATGTTTAGAATCATCGCGTAGAATGTGTGAAAGAGAAGGACGTGAAAGTGGATCGGAATGAAAAGAACAAAAAACACGATGTAAATTCCTTCCAAGAAAGCTTCCAGAAAATGAAAGTGATACGCTGCGATGGGAGAAGGGTTCACCGATTGGTGATGCACCGAATGAACCTTGGAATACACTTTTTTATGGTGCATAAACCGGTGCGCCCAGTAAAACCAGGTTTCGTGCCAGATCGTAATCAATACAAAGGAAAGAATCATATACGGAATTCCGCCGTGAGCCGAGTAGTCGCCGAAATACACGTTGTTCGGAATCAAACCCATTCTCGCGCTTACGATGTTCGTAGTCGCGATGATCGTGAAAACGAAAAGGGTAACCGCGGATTGTTTGAATTCGTTTTTGATCTTATCCATTTTCGGATAAACCGATTGGATTCGGAAACGGTGAAAGAAATCCTTCTTCCAAACGTAAAGGATCAAAAAGGCCAAACCCGCGATCGGGTAATAACGCACGACGTTCATTGAAAATTGAAAGAGTCCGATTTTTTGGACGCAATCTAAAACTAACTCACACTGAACTGGATTCATGAAAGAATCTCCTCGATTGACTTAGGATTAGTTTACGGTTTTTTTCGAATCAAATCGTCCGACTTGGTCGAAACGGTCGGAAAAAAACGACCTGACTTATCAATCAGGTCTTAGAATTTCCTTTTTTTCGAAATTCGGTCGGACTCAAACCGGATTCTTTGCGAAACGCGTCGTTGAACGAGGATTTGGACTGAAATCCGACCTGATACGCGATCGAAAGAACCGTATCTTTCGGGGAATGTAGGAGAAGGTGTTTCGCCTCCGCGATTCGATATCCGTTGACGAGTTGGAAAAAACTTCGTTTTAAGTGAAGATTCAAGTATTCCGAAAGCTGGTGGGAAGAAATTCCCAGTTCTTCGGCGAGCCTCGCGAGTCCGAGATTCTCTTCTTTGTAAATTTTTTTCTCCTCCATAAGAATGTTCAGATTCCGTTCCAAAGATTCCAGATCCACCGATCCGAGCTGCGTGGTTTTGTATTTCCGTTCTTCCTCGACGATCTTTTTAACCGCACTGAAAATTTCGGGATGGCTCTGGCGCATGATGTAGATTCCGCACAAAAGAATTCCGATCAAAATGGAGGAAATTTCCAAACGAACGACTCCGGTTTGCTGGATGCTCGTGGATAAACCCAATGCGGAGGAAGAAACCGCGACAGCGAGAATGAAAAGAATCAAACGGATTTCGGGACGAGTATAAAGAGTGGTCCAACGGATTCTTTGAATCAGATTCCAACTGATGTTCAAAAGATAACCGAGAAGGGTAATCGACATGATCGCGATTCCAAGGCGGATATCCCAGGAAAAATGGCCTTCCACGGATTGCCGCAAACACTCGAGTTTGTATTCTTCCGAAGAAAGATAAAACGGAGTCAAAAGAACGAGAATTCCTAAAAACGGAATCAGATCCATCCAACGAAAGAGGGGAATCGTATTCTCTTCTTCCCAAAGATTGGAAATGTAAGAACGCAAAAGCGGACCGAACAAAACCGCCAGAGGCAGATGAACCGCGTACAGATGCGGGACGAATCGGATGTTTTTGCTGATCAAAAGATACGCGTGCACTTGAAAGATGAACACGGCGCCGAATAAAATCAAAAGAATCCGGTTTCTTCTTCCTTTGAGAGCGAGAGGAATTTCACCCAACACGAACAGAAGAGAAAGCGCCGACGTAAAACCGACAAAGCCGGAAAGAACGGAATTGGTGTCTGGATCTCCGGGTAAAATAGCAAGCATGGATCTTTTTCGTAGGATAACTCAGGTATTTCCGATGGAAAGCAAAACTAATCGTTTCGGGCTATAAAAAGAGCGGTCGATTCGACCGACAATGGAACCGAACCGGTTTGGAACCGGATCGAAAGAAGTGTTCTACTTTGTTGGTTTTGGGTTCAAATCGATTAAGTTTAAAAAGAAGCGAAAGAATGAAAAAAAGAAAGAATTCAGTTGTTTTTGAAAGAATGGATCCGTTGGGAAATGCAATCGTTGGACAAACTTTATTTTATTGTTGCATCGCACAACGTCTAATAGGAAAAGATAATGGGACAAAATAATGTTCTCTTCTCCTTAGAAGGGAGGCGTCAAATGCTCGAAAAAATGATCGAAGATTTCAAGGATTCCGTAAAGGAATCGGTTAAATCCGTTCGCATCCCCTTGGAAGTTCATAGTAAAACCGGTAATTATTCCGCGGAAATCGGCGGCTGGGAAGGCACGTCCATGAGCCTCAATCTCGGACGTTTCAATCCCGACAGTGTCGGGGAATCCGCAACCTTAGAAGTAAGAATTCCTTTTTGGAAAGATCCGATTTTATTGCACGGGACGATTACCGAAAAGAAAATCGTCCGTTCCAAGTCTCAAGAAAGAATTACGGATAATGTGCTTTTGTTCGAATCGGATGCGATCGGACTGGTTAAAAAATTCTTACCGAAATTTCCCGTGGATCTCAAAGATTGGAAGATCGAGATCCCCGAGTTTCCCAAAAAAGCGGGATAAGCAAACGAGTCGAAAAAGGACGCAATCGGGCGTCCTTTTTTTTTCGATCGGCGACGAATCGGAAAAGGATTCAATTTTTTGAATTTTCGATGATCGTTATTAGATCGTCCTCGACTTGTTTTGCGGTTTCCGAAAGTTTCCGCGAATCCGAAAAAAGACCTAACAAAGAAGTCGGTTTGATCATTCCGATTTTTGTTTTTCCCCTTTCGGAATAAACGGAGATTCGACACGGAAGCACAAGATTCATTTCCATATCCTCGCTTAGAACCTGGTTCGCTTTGTGAGGATTGCAGACTTCCAAAATCCTGCATTCTTCCGCGAAATCCACTCCCTTCTTTTTCATCGTCTCCTTTAGATTGTGGATGTGGAGAACTCCGTATTTTCGTTCGATGACCTCTTTTTCCAAATCCCGAACGCATTCTTCTACGGACTTTTTTGATTCTACGATGTATTTCATTTTTTCCTCCGTTTCTTAGGATTCGAATATCAGAATTGCTGCATATCATTCTTCCGACTTGATTTTTTAGAGTTCGTTTCCTTGATAAATGTCAATTCGAGCCGAAGGGGTTTTGGCGATTTCGACATTGACATTCTTTCTTTTTCAAGGCATATTTAGGTTCCGTGCTTCCTCTCCGATCCTCCTTCTCACGACGTAACTCGTGAATCCATCTCGCGATTCGGAAACGTTTTGGGACGGACCGGAGGGGCGGGTGCGGGCTTCTTCCGGTTTTTCAATCCAACCTTTTTATCAGGAGAATCCTATGAAACGTTTTTTGATTTTGTGTTCGTTGCTTGTTGCGGTTTGGGGTCTTTCGGCCCAACGATCCGGGGGCGGCGGTCCGGGAATGGGTCAAAAAGGAAGTCCTTGTTTCGAGGATCGTGAAAAATTCTGTAAGGACGTCGATCGAAGAAGAGGGGCGGTGCGTGATTGTCTTCTCAAAAATGAAGCCCAACTTTCCGCCGGATGCAAAGATCATTTGAACCGCACGAAGGACCGTCCTCGTAGAAATAGATAGTGGAAGATCCGATCCGTTTTAAAAACCGGAGGGTGAGCTTTGTCGTACTGCTTCGATTTGTAGGAGTTCCCACGGCGTGCTTTCGTTCCGGGCATTTCCGAAATTTTCGGTTGTTGTGGTAGTTCCTACATTTCTGCGGACGGATCCGTTTTTTTTTCGTTTCGTATGAGTTCCCACGGCATTTTCAGTTTCGAATACTTCGGAAATTTTCGAATCTTGTGGTAGTTCCTACATTTTCCCAAATCGTTCGGATGATCCGCATGATTCAAAGGTTCCGACAAAATCCGCGGATTTCCCTTGACGACGCTCCAATCCTTTCCGTTAAAGCTGAATTTCGAATTCAAGAGGAGCGTGATCGGAAAGAGGTTTGTCCCTGTAGATGGAATGACTTTTGACGTTCTTTTTCAATTCTTCCGTAACAAAGAAATAGTCGATTCTCCATCCCTTGTTTTTGGCGCGGGCTCCGGCGCGAAACGTCCACCACGAATATTCCTGTTTGTCCGGATTCAAATAACGAAACGTATCCACCCAGCCTTGCTTTAAAAATCCGCTCAGCCATTCTCTTTCTTCGGGTAAGAACCCGCTGCTCTTCGCGTTGCCTTTCGGATCGTGAATGTCCTGCGGAGTATGGGCGATGTTCACGTCTCCGCAAACGATGATGTTCGGTTGTTTTTTTCTGCGTTTGGCGGCTTCTTTTTGAAAGAGGTCCAAGAATTTCATCTTCGCGTTTTGACGCACGTCACCCGTCGTTCCGGAAGGGAAGTATAAGTTCCACAAAGCGAAGTCCGGATATTCGAGATAGATGCTTCTTCCTTCTTTATCGAAAAAAGAATCCCCGATTCCGAGAGTGATCTTTTGCGGAGGTTTTTTAAAAAGAATCGCGACTCCGCTGTAACCTTTCTTTTCCGCGCTGTTAAAGACCGGAGTATAACCCAATTCTTCCCAAAAAGGGGAAACCTGTTCCTGCATGGCCTTCGTTTCTTGAAACGAGATGAAGTCGGGTTTTGTAGCTTGAATGTAATCGGCCAATCCTTTTTCCAAGGAAGAACGGATTCCGTTGCAATTGAGGGAGATGAGTTTCATAGGCAAATCGTAAACTGAACGAATTCTTCTGACGGGCAATTGTTTTTTCCAGAAATTTCAGATGCAGGAACAGTTCTTTCGGAAATCCTGGTTTTTGAGAGATGTCGATTCCAATTCTACAAGTCAGTTTAAAGGATCGTACGATTTTGGACCCGGTATTAAAACGGGCCCGAGAAGATCTGAGTTCCACGTTGAACCTCGTAAAACCGATCATCGAGGACGTCCAAAAACGAGGGGACGCGGCTCTTCGAGATTATACGCGTAAGTTCGACGGAACGGTTCCCGATTCTTTCGTTTTGGAACTCTCTTCCCTTCATCCTAAGATCGATTCCGATCTGGAGAATGCCCTTCAAAAGGCCGCTGAAAACATCCAGGCCTTTCATAAGATTCAAATTCCGGAAGACAAAGAAATCACGGTTCACGGCAATCGATTGGGAATTCGTCATACTCCCGTGGAATCGGTTTCCGTTTACGCTCCCGGCGGAAAGGCTTTGTATCCTTCCACGATTTTGATGGGAGTGATTCCCGCAAAACTCGCCGGCGTAAAAAACATTCAGATCGTTACTCCTCCGCAACAAGGCGGATTACCGGACGGACTGATCGCCGCGGCCAAGATCGCCGGCGCGGATCGAATCATCTTAGCGGGGGGCGCGCAAGGAATCGCGGCCGTCGCATACGGAACCGAAACGATTCCCGCTTCCGAGTTCGTCATCGGACCGGGAAGTAAGTTCGTGACTGCGGCGAAAGTTTTTTTAAGCGGACAAGGAGTGATCGGAATCGATTCTCCCGCAGGTCCGAGCGAAGTTTTAGTCATCGCGGACGATTCCGCAAATCCTACCTGGGTCGCCGCCGATCTTTTATCGCAAGCCGAACACGGAGAAGATTCTGTCGCGATTCTTTGCACCGATTCTTTATCTTTGGCGCAAAAAGTCGCCGAAGAAGTGGAGAAGGCCCTGCACGAACGTCCGAAACGCGGCGAAATGAAACGGAAGTCCATCGAAGACAACGGAAGAATATTCGTGTTTCCTAATTTAGAAGAATGTTTTTCGTTTTCCGATCTTTTTGCGCCCGAACACCTCGAAATCCAAACCAAGAATTACCGGGAGGATCTGAAAAAAATCCGTCACGCCGGTTCCGTCTTTTTGGGCAATTATTCTCCGGTGGCGATGGGGGATTATATCAGCGGAACCAATCACATCCTTCCGACCGCGGGTGCCGCGAGAATTTATTCCTCTCTCGGAGTTGCGACGTTTTTGAAACGCGTGACCTGGCAGGAAGTGTCGCGGGATTCTTTGAAGGATTTGTATCCGCACGTGAAGGTTCTTTCCGAGTTCGAAGGTTTGGACGAAGAACACGGAACCTCCGTAAAAATTAGAACTTGATTGTATTCAAAATTTATGATTCTCTGTAAAACCCCAGAAGAAGTTTCCGCACAAGTCCTCCGATGGAAGGCAGAAGGATTGACGGTCGGTTTCGTTCCCACGATGGGATTTCTCCACGAAGGACACGCGACCTTGTTCGACGAATCGGTTTCCAAAGCCGATAAAACCGTCGTTTCGATTTTCGTAAATCCCGCTCAGTTCAACGATCCCGAGGATTACGCGAAATATCCGATCAATACGGAAGGAGATCTCAAACTCTGCGAATCGAAAAAAGTGGATCTCGTGTTTTTGCCCGATCAGGAAACGATGTATCCCGGAGGAATTCCGGACGTACTCTTGCAGATTCCTCATTTGATGAAAAACTTATGCGCGGTTTCGAGGCCCGGCCATTTCGAAGGAGTTCTTCTCGTGATTTCGAGACTCTTTCATTTCGTGCAGCCGAACCTCGCGTTTTTCGGCAAAAAGGATTATCAGCAATATCTGCTCATCCGCGAGTTCTGCAAAACGCTCGCGTTCCCCGTCGAAGTGATCGGTTGCGACACAATCCGCTCGGACAAAGGTCTTGCGCTCAGTTCCCGAAACGCGCGGCTCAGCGAGGGAGAAAAGGAAGAATCCCTCTTGATTTCAAGGGCGTTGAAACTCGGTGAAACCCAGATTCTTTCCGGAATGAAAGATCCCGTTCTGGTGCGGGACATCATGAAGGACGTTTTGGATTCTTCCTCCAAGATCCGTTTGGATTATTTGGAAGTTTTGAATGCGGATACTCTGGAACCTTTGGAAACCTTGGAAGGAAATATTCTGCTCGCGGTTGCCGTGTTTCTCGGTCCCGTACGTTTGATCGACAACGTAACTCTGAGTGTCGCGTCCGCATGAAAGATCTTTTACGGATCATCGGGAAGGAATTATTTTCTCAGTTCGAACCTTCCGCGGGTTCGAAAACGAAAGTCGCGTCGAAGACGAAAGCAGGTTCTAAAAAGGAATCCGAAATTTCGGGAGTCGACGGTTCGGCTTCGGCAAAAAGCGCCTCCGTAAAAGCCCGATCTTCCGATACGGCGGAGAATTCTTCCGTGGATCTTTCGGTTGCGGGTAACGTGTATTCGGTCGTTGCGGGAAGTCATTCCATACTAGCTTCTTCCTTATTTCAAAAAATCCATCGTACGATCGTGGTCGTTTCCGAAAACAATACCGCCGCCGAGTTTTTATACAGGGAATCCTTGAGTTTTCTTCCCGCATCCGATCTGATTTATCTTCCGGGTCAGGAAGTCCTTCCGTACGAATATCTTCGTTATCCCGCCGAGATGAAACGAGAACGTATCAAAGCGATCGCCAAAATTTTGAGCGGAGAACCGGCGCTCATCTTTACTTCCGTAGCCGGTTTTTTAAAAACGCTTCCTCCCGTGCAAACGATGCAGGGAAGAGCGATTACTCTTGAGAAGGGAAAAGAGATCGATCTCGAAACTCTTCTCATCGGGCTTATCGATCTCGGTTATAAACGCGCGGACGTTTGTGAAACCTTCGGCGAGTTCAGTCTCAAAGGCGGTATTTTGGATATTTATTCTTCGTATTCGCAGGAACCCGTGCGAATCGATTTGTTCGGAGAGGAGATCGAATCGATTCGAACCTTCGATCCGGACACGCAGAGATCCGTCGCGGATCTGAACAAAGCGATCCTCCTTCCCGCGGACGAATATATTCTTTCGGACGGACAAAAAAAAGAATATCAGAATCTTCTAAAGTCCGCCGATCCGTCCCTGCATCTTCCCGAAATTCCGGAAGCCAACTACGGAATCTATTACGAAGAACTCGTCCCATTGGTACGGGAGAATCACGGAATTCTTTCCTACTTTCCCCAACCTCCTGTGATCCTCTTTCCGTCGCCGAACTCCGTGAAGGAAAGATTGCTTCACCTCGAACGGGAATACGTTTCCTTGTTCGAAAAACGTTCTAAGGAAATTCTTTGCGCGCCTCCCGAAAATCTTTTGTCCTTTGGAGAAGAACGCCGCGTTCTTTCGGAATCGATCGGTTTATCGTTCATCGGCCTTCCTCCTCGAAACGGAAACGATCTCGTTTCTCCTTTGAAGGAAGCTCCCGCGTTCAAAGGCAAGATCCGGGAAGTCCGCGAAAAGATCGCGGAACTCCGTAACGAAGGCGGTTGGAAGATCGTTTTGACCTCTTCCTTCGAAGCGCAGACAAAACGTCTTCAGGGTCTTTTCGAAAAGGAAGGGATCGTTTTGTTAAACGAAGACTCGACCGAACCAGTTCCGTTTCATCTGGAAAAACACAAGTCGGACGCGTTTCTCGTGTTGTCCGAACTCAGAAACGGGTTTCTATTCGAACATCAGAAAATTCTAATTCTTTCCGAAAACGACATTTTCGGCCGGGAATACAAACGTAAAACCCGTTTTAAAAAACAGAACAGCAAGGCTCTTCAGAGTTTTATCGACTTAAAGGAAGGGGATTACGTTGTTCATATCAACCACGGGGTCGGGAAGTTCTTAAAAATCGAGCGGACCAACGCGGGCGGTAAGGAAAGGGACTTTCTCAAACTGGAATACGCGGGCGGAGATTCTCTCTTCGTTCCCTTGGATCAGATTTCTTTGGTGCAACGTTATATCGGCGGAACGGAATCCCCGCGTCTCGACAGTCTCGGTAAAAGCACTTGGAAAAAAACCAAGGACCGGGTTCAAAAGGCTGTCGAGGCTCTTGCGGAAGATCTCGTGCAGATGTATTCCAATCGTTTGAAACTTCAGGGGTACGCATTTCCGCCCGACACGATTTATCAGGAAGAATTCGAAGCGGAGTTCGAATACGAGGAAACTCCCGATCAGATCGACGCGATCGAAGCGGTCAAACGGGATCTGGAATCTCCGAGGCCGATGGATCGTCTCGTATGCGGCGACGTTGGTTACGGAAAAACCGAGGTCGCGATCCGCGCGGCGTTCAAGGTCGCGATGGCGGGCCGTCAGATCATGATGCTCGCGCCCACCACGATTTTAGCATTACAACATTATAATACGTTCAAAAGCCGTTTCGAAAACTATCCCCTTCGCGTGGAACTCGTTTCCCGATTCAAAACCGCCGCCGAAACACGGGACATTCTTTCCGACTTCAGCCTCGGAAAAATCGATATGGTCATCGGAACACACGCCATTCTTTCCTCCAAACTCAAACCGAAAAATCTGGGTTTGCTCATCATCGACGAGGAACAAAGATTCGGGGTCAATCACAAGGAAGCGATCAAGAAGTTCAAAAACCTCGTCGACGTTTTGACTTTGACCGCGACTCCGATTCCCAGAACCCTCCACATGGCTTTGACGGGAATCCGCGAACTTTCCATCATCGCGACTCCGCCTAAGAACCGTCAGTCGGTCGAAACCTACGTTCTTGAAGAGGACGAGGATCTGATTGCGGACGCGATCCGAAACGAGATCCAAAGGGACGGTCAGGTTTTTTATCTCTACAACCGCGTCGAAACGATCGAACAGGAAACCAAATATCTGAACGAAATCGTTCCCGAGGTTTCGATCGGAGTTCTGCATGGACAAATGACGGAGGATGAAATCGAAGAAACCCTTCTCGATTTTTACAACCGCAAATACGACATTTTGGTTACGACGACGATCATCGAATCGGGAATCGATATGCCGAACGTGAATACTCTGTTCGTAAAACGCGCGGATCTCTTCGGTTTATCGCAGCTCTATCAGATTCGGGGAAGAGTGGGACGAAGCGACCGCAAAGCCTTCGCGTATATGCTTCTTCCCAAGGATCGAATCGTAACCGAACAAGCCGAAAAACGTCTGAACACGATCTACGAATATCAGGAGTTAGGTTCCGGCTTTAAGGTCGCTATGCGGGATCTCGAGATCCGAGGTGCGGGAAATCTTCTCGGAAAGGAACAATCCGGCGACATTATGGAAGTAGGATTCGATCTTTACGTTCGTATGCTCGAAGATGCGATCGCGAGAATCAAAGGAGAAGAAGTCGCCGTGGAAGTGCGGACGTCCGTGACGCTCAACACGAACTTCTTTCTTCCGGAAACATACATCGGCGATACAAGACAGAAGATCGAATTCTATAAAAAGTTCGAAGGCGCAAGGGACCTCGAAGAGATCGACGAAGTAACCGAAGAGAT
Source organism: Leptospira sanjuanensis (assembly GCF_022267325.1). NCBI lineage: Bacteria > Pseudomonadati > Spirochaetota > Leptospiria > Leptospirales > Leptospiraceae > Leptospira > Leptospira sanjuanensis. The sequence continues at coordinate 2,332,276 of NZ_JAIZBG010000001.1, read as the reverse complement.
GACGGATCGTTTCGGCGAACCTCCCGAAGATGCAAAAACCTTTATCCTTTTGGAAAAGATCCGAACCCTCGCATCCAATTTGGGTTTCGAGTCCGTTACGGAGATGAAGGACGAAATTAAGATGAAGTCCGGTTCTTATTTCCGTGGAGATAACGTGAAAATCATCCAGTTGATTTCCGCGAGAACCGGTCTGACTCTGAATCCGAGAGAGCCGAACGTGCTGATTTTTCAGACTGGAAAAAAATCCGAAAAGGAAAAACTCGATACTTTGATCTTTCTCCTTTCGTCAATGCTTCCTTCCAAAAAAGTATAGACGATCCGACCCCGAATCCTATCCTTTGCACAGGAACCGAAAGTCCGATGAAAAAAAACATACTTCTTATTTTTATTACTCTTTTGACGGCCGCTTTTGCGGGCTGCGGAGACAACTCCGAAGTGATTGAAACACTCGACGGAAACAAAATCACCGTAAACAGTTTTGAAGATACTTACAACGTTGCCATCGACGCAATGAGCCGCGTGCAAAACATCGAGAAAGAAAATCTTCTCGAGTTCATCTCCAAGGACATCAACGAAGTTCCGGAGCAGATGAGGGCCCTGAACTATCAGTTCCAAAAAAAGAATTTTTACGATCAGTATAGAGATATGATGATCACAACGATCGCGGCCGAAAAAGACGGTTTTACCAAACGCGACGACATCAAAAAGATTCTCAAGTTTCAAGAGATGCAGATCGTTTCTCAATTGTATGTGATGCACCTCGTGGAAAGCAAAATCAAGATCTCCGAAGAAGAAGCGATGGAAGAATGTCAAAAACTCCGCGCGAAAGAACCGCAAATCGGTTCTCTTCCGATCGATCGTTGTATTCTTTTCGCAAGAGCGAAGTTGAAAAAAGACAAGTCTCAGGAAATTCTTCCTAAGGTTCTCGAAAGAATCAAAGAACAAGTTTCGATCAAACACAATGACAAGTTCGATCTGGAAGCGTTCTTAAAAAGAAAAATCGGAGCGAGCGCGACCGATAAGAAAGAAGAAGCTCCTGCTACCGGGACTGAAGCTCCGAAAACGGAAACTCCGAAAACGACCGGACAGTAAACTCCCTTGAATCATTATCTGAACGCCTTTCTGAGAAGCATCATTGAGGCGATCACCGAATTTCTACCGGTGTCCTCCACGGGACACCTGTTCTTATTCAGTTCCTTCTTTCCGTTTAGCGGAGAGCATTTCGGAATCGAGTTCGACGACCTTTTCGATATTTTCATCCAAAGCGGTGCGATTCTTTCGGTTCTGTTTTTGTATCGCGCCCGATTTTCCTCCCATATCGTTTCTTCGTTTCGTTATATTACGAAACAAGATTCCGATTCGGAAGGATTTCATTTCGTACTTCAGATTTTGATCGGTGCGTTTCCGATCATGGTCGCCGGTTTTGCCGCAAAGAAATTTCTGGATACGATCAAAGCGAGACCGGATCTTTTATCGATTCTCGCGGGAGCTTGGATCTTCGGAGGAATTTTGATTCTCGTGGCCGAATGGTTCTTTCACAAAAGACAAGGAAGCAGTGAGCGCAAACCGGTCGGTTTTAAGGATGCGATCCTGATCGGAATCTTTCAATGTATGGCTCTTGTTCCCGGGATGTCCCGTTCCGCGGCGACGATCATCACAGCGCGCTTTTTAGGAAAAGATACGAAGAGCAGCGCGGAGTTCTCCTTTTTTCTTGCGGTTCCCGTTTTGCTTGCCGCGGGAATTTATAAACTGTATAAGTACCGTTCCATCTTAAACGGAGATACGATTCCCGTTTTGGCGTTCGGTTTTCTAATTTCCTTTCTTCTTTGCACCTTGGTGATCCGTTGGTTTTTGCGTTATCTGCAAAAACATTCGTTTAGCGCTTTCGGGGTTTACAGAATTCTATTGGGGGTCGGCGTTCTCGTTTTCACTCAATTTATGAGATGAAAATTGAATTCACGAGAATAATCTGACACCGGTACTCGGAATGCGCCTCCGTATAACTCTAATTCTGTTTTTGATGTTGCTCGGGGCGCCGATCTTTGCGCAGACGGAAGAACAGATGCTCCGGTTTATCACGGGCGGGGCGGGAACTCCGGAACAAGGCCCTTCTTCTTCTCTCGGAGACGATAAGAAACTCGCGATCCTGAGAGCCAAGAACCGACTTCTCGGTAAGTCCATCGATACGCTTCCGGACAGGGAAGTGGACGATCTTTTATTATCCCTCGGTTTAACAAGAGACGGTTCGCTGTTCAGCAGAAGAAAACGTCTTCGCGCTGCTTTGGAAGAATCCCTTCCCGTTGCCGCGGATCCGTTGTCGGCGTTGCCTCAACAGAAAAAAGCGCTTCCGATTTCGATCGAAAACGCGTCCGAAGGGGAACTTCTCCAGGTGGATAAGAATAAGTCGGGCGTTCTTGTTTTACGAGGCCGAGTTCGTCTGAAACTCCGTTCCGGCTCGATCGAAGCCGAAACGATCACCGTGGACAGCGAACGTCAGGAGATCTACGCGGAAGGCGGAATTATCTACAAAGACGGTCGTGCGATCGTGGAAGGGGATAAGTTCATCTATGATTTCCGTTTGGAAAAAGGGGTCGTGTATAAAACGAAGGGAACGTTTGCGCCGGCTCACTTTATCGGAGAAAAACTGAAGAAGCTGGACGACAAACGTTACGCTTTGGAGATGGGATACTTTACGATTTGTAACGCGGAAAAACCCCATTATTCCTTTAAGGTAAACCGTCTTTATATCTACGACGACAAAACCGTAATGGCGACGAACGTGCGTTATCAGGTCGGAGGTACGACCGTTCTCTGGCTTCCTTTTCTTTACAACAGCAACTTAGGAAACGGATGGATCACCCAAGCCGGTAAGAACAATACGCAAGGTTTGTTCCTGCAGAACTCCTATCAGTGGTCCGTTATGCCTTCCTTTGCATTCGCACCGATGGGCTACAAGGTCCGGGCCGATTTTTACGAAAAGACCGGACAAGCGTTTCACTTGGAAATGTGGAAACAAAGTCCGGCGTTGAATTATTTGATCGATGTCGCTTATGCGAATCATAGAAATTATCAGATCTCCGGCGCGTACGAGGATCGGTTTCACAACTTCGGAATCGGAACGACGGCTGTCACCAATCAAGTGGACAAGGGGGCGTTGTTTCCTTACGATCCGAATAATCCTGCGCGTAAGACGGGCCAGGACGTTGAACCTTGGTGGAAAGGAAGAATCATGTTGAATTCCAAATTCCACAACACGGAAAAAGACGTTACGCGAAACCTCAGTTTTCAATACGAGAATTACTCCAACAGACTTTTTGAATACGAATACGGAAACCGATACGAACCCGCGAACACTCTTCAGTCGCTTTATACCGCGAGAAACGTTCGCCTCGGTTTTATCCGAAACACTCTCGAATGGAAGTTCGATTACACCGAAAACCGGGGCGATCTTTCCATTAACGTGGGAATGAAGCGGAACCTTCTGTATTACATTCTCAATCCGGCGGATAAGTCCGGATATTTTCCGACCGTGGACGTATTGCCTACGACTACGATCCGAAACTCTTCCGAAATCGGAAGGATTCCGTATTTCAACTCGGCCGTGTATTGGGACGTATATTTGAATAACATGATTCTCAGATATTACGGCGTTCCCACGCGCGAGAATCTGCAGATCCCGACTTTAGACGGTTCGTATCAGGATCCTTGGGGAAATTACAGGGAGAACGTTTTACGGACTCAATATTTCACGCAGGGTGAATCTGGTTTACGAACCACTCTCAACCTTGGAAGTTATCTTACCTTTACTCCGAACGCGTTTATCGGAGCGAAAAAACAATCCGCGACGAGCCGAAACAACGCGGCCGTCACGGGAGTTACGGATAATTCGTTCACTTCTCTCGAACGTTATCTCGCTCGCGAATCGTACGAATACGTACGAACTTCCTCCAACCTGCGGTTCGGGATTCCATTGATCTTTTTTAATGCGACGTACCGAAAACTCGAAGCGTATAAACCGGAACTGCAGGACCCGATTCTTGCCAAAACAAGGCAACACGAACTCGAACTTTCCTTGGAAAGTTACGCTCTGGAGAATTTCGAAATCTCGATCCGCACGATCCGCGACCTTCGGAACTTTTCTCCGGAATACAAACCGCAGCCTACGGACGCGGAACGCTGGTATTTTACGGTGGCGCGTTTTTCCGGTTACTTCGACTTCTTGGACGGGTTTCGACCGAAACGAGCCTCTCTCTTGGAAAAGAAAAGAAGCTTTTACTCGGGACTTTTCATCAACAACGACTACGTTCACCACAATCCGAAAGCGAAACCTCTTTCCAACAGCTTTACCGCTTCGTACAAGATGGGGGGATTTACGCTTCCGTTCATTCGTTTGATCCGGGAATTGGAACTCGGGGGAACCTGGTATCACGTGTACAACAGTCCCATTTTGGACGGTTATCGCGTGTTCGTTAAGGCGAATGTGGATTTTACCAGACATTTGGGAATCGAGGCGGAACTCGATTCGAGGGTCAGTCAGCCTTGGAGATATACGAATCAGGTTGGAAATACGTATGATACGTTCTATTATGGAAACGATCCGACTACTTCGGTCGCATCGATCAACTTGGATCGGACCAATTTGCAAAGGGATTTGATCGACGGAACCGGGGTCAACGGAAACGGAGCGAGACAGAACACGGCGCTCAATATCAACCGTTTTATGGGGACGATCAAATACAATCTTCATACGGCGAACTTCCGTCTCGGTTACAGCATGGATTTGCGTGCGGTTCCTGGAGGAAGAACGGACGGACTTGTTTCCTTTTACGATCAGTCCGTATTCTTTTCGATTTCGATCACCGACTTCTCTTTGGGTCAACAGGATTCTTCGGAGCTGACAAGAGTCCGTCTGTTCCGTTTCAGAAAACGTCCGTTCCAAGCCGGGGACCGCGCTGGAATCACATCGGAGAACCCTTGATATGTTGAAGGAAAGAAGCCAAACGTTCAAGCTGATCTTTACCGTATTAGATTTCGTGAATGCTCTTTTCAGTGGCGCGCTCGCGTTTTTGTTCCGGTTCTACTTTTTGGACGAACACGGACTGGATCGTCGATACGTGGACTTGGAAAGTTATATCTTTCTCTTCTTTTTATTGGCCTTCTTCCAGGTGATCGTGTTTATCGCGATCGATCTTTATCATCCTAGAAGAGGACTTTCGTTCGTCGACGAGTTTCTCACCATCGTTAGCGGAGTGTTTCTCAACCTCGTGCTCGTTCTGGCGGTGTTGTTCTTTTTTCGGGGAGATCTGGGGAGCGAACGTTTTTCACGTTATGTGATCCTTGCGTTCGCCACGATCAACACGTTGACGACGGGAGTTCTTCATTATTCGGCGAGAATTCTTCTTCAGAATCTCCGTAAACGGGGATATAATCTTAGAAGCGTTTTGGTCGTGGGAGTTTCCGAAACTTCCAAACGTTTCAACGACGCGGTCATCAAACACGGAATTTACGGTTATAAGATTTTAGGATTCGTTCAGACCAAAGGAGTCAAACCCGTTCGTAAGGACATGAAGGTGATCGGCAAGATCGAAAAGTTCGCGCAGGTTTTGGAAAAGGAAAGACCCGATCTCGTCGTTTATACGCTCGAACCTTCCGAGGGAGATTATCTGAAAGAGGTCCTCGACGCCTGCGATCACGAAGGAATCGATCTCAAGATCGTTCCCGGTTTTCAGGAATTCATCAAAGCCCGCGGAAGAGTGGAGGAGATGGAAGGTCTTCCCGTCATCTCGATCCGAAACATTCCGATCCGGCTCGGATACAACAAGTTCATCAAAAGAACGTTCGATCTCGCGTTTTCGATTTTATTCATTTTGTTTTTCTCTCCGTTCTATCTCATCATGGCCTTGCTCGTGAAACTGACTTCTTCCGGTCCCGTGTTTTACTATCAGGAACGCGTGGGTTTGGATAATAAGAAGTTCAACATGATCAAGTTTCGCACCATGGTGGTTCAGGCGAGGAGCCAATCCGAAACCACGTGGACGGTTCAGAACGACCCGAGGGTTACGAGCGTGGGGAGAATTCTCCGCAAACTTTCCTTGGACGAAACCCCTCAGTTCTTCAACGTGCTTTTCGGGGATATGTCCGTGGTCGGACCGAGACCGGAGCGTCCTCACTTTGTAGAGAAGTTCAAAAACGATCACAGACATTATATGAGAAGACACGCGGTTAAAGCGGGAATCACCGGACTCGCCCAGGTGAAAGGGCTACGCGGAGACACTTCGATCGACGATCGGATCGCCGCGGATATTTACTACATCGAAAATTGGTCTCTTTGGCTCGACCTCAAGATTATTCTACTGACTCCGTTTAAAGGAATCATGGACAAAAACGCCTACTAAAACACTCTGACCCTAAGGGGAGAATCATGAACCTGAACGAAGATTCTTTGCAGAAAATCGCGGACCTTTCCCGTTTGAAAATCCGTCCCGAGGAAAAACAATCCGCTCTTACGGATTTTAACAAGATCCTCGAATACGTCGACCAAGTCAAAGGCCTGGACGTAAGTTCGATCGGAGACGACGAAATTTATTTTCAGCACGAGAACGCGATCCGTCCAGACTTGATGGGAAAACATCTTTCCCGCGAAGAGATCGAAAAGTTCGCCCCGTCCTTTCAAAACGGATATTTCGTCGTTCCTAAGGTGATCGAAACATGAACGAAATATTAAAGAATTCTTATACGGATCTCAAAGCCTCCCTGAACTCGGGAAAAATCACCGCGACGGAACTCGCAAAAGCCTGCATCGATCGGATCAAAGAAGTGGACGGTTCCGTAAAGGCCTTTCTTTCCCTCGACGAAAAAAGAATTTTGGACGCCGCCGCGGAAAGCGACGCTCGTAGAAAAGCGGGAAAACCCCTTTCGGAATTCGACGGAATGCCGGTCGCGATCAAGGACAATATCTGTATTCAGGATACGATCACTTCTTGTTCCTCTAAAATATTAGAAAATTATAAATCACCGTTTCATGCGAACGCAGTGGAAAAACTTCTCGCGAAAGGATTCGTTCTGTTTCCAAGGACGAACATGGACGAGTTCGCGATGGGATCTTCCACGGAGAATTCGGCGTTTCAGACGACCCGCAATCCGTTCGACTTGGAAAGAATTCCCGGCGGTTCGAGCGGCGGTTCGGCTGCCGCAGTTGCGGCCTCCATGGTTCCGCTCGCATTGGGTTCGGACACGGGAGGATCGGTTCGTCAACCGGCTTCTCTTTGCGGTCTTTACGGACTCAAACCCACGTACGGAACCGTTTCGCGCTACGGGCTTGTCGCGTATGCATCCAGTCTGGATCAGATCGGACCTTTTTCTAAGGACGTGCAAGGTTGTATCGATTTGTATTCGGTGATTTCCGGAAAGGATGAAAGGGATTCGACTTCCATCAATCGTCCCGCGTTTTCCGCGAACGACGTTTCCGTTCCCGATCTGAAAGGATTGAAAGTCGGAGTCATCAAAATGACTCCCGAGATTCAACCGGAAGTCGCACAAGCTTACGAAAAACTTCTCTCTCAATTGAAGGAGAAGGGCGCGACGCTTGTGGAACTGGATTTTTCCAAATTCTCCTTTGCGATCCCGATCTATTATATCATCGCCACCGCGGAATGTTCTTCCAATCTTTCGCGTTTTGACGGGATTCGTTTCGGTTCCAGAAAGGACAATACCGGTAAGCTCGAAGATCTGTATGTCGATTCCAGAACGGAAGGCTTCGGACCCGAAGTGAAACGAAGAATTCTGCTCGGTACATTCTCCCTTTCCGCTGGATATTACGACGCGTATTACGGGACCGCGCAAAAGGCGAGAGTTCTGATCCGTAAAGAATACGAATCCTTCTTTCAGAAAGTGGATTTGATTCTGCAACCGACATCTCCTACGACCGCGTTTAAGGTCGGTGAAAAGACGAAGGATCCGGTGCAAATGTATAAAGCCGATATCTGGACGACGAGCGTGAATCTTGCGGGAGTTCCCGCGATCAGCGTTCCGATGGGAACCGACGCGAAAGGTCTTCCGATCGGATTGCAGATCACTGCTCCTCATTTTCAGGAAGGAAAATTGTTCGGAGCCGCTCAAGCGATTTCTAAATTAGAAGGTCTGAATATTCAATTTCCGGAAACGATCGGATGAGTAATTTAACGGCAAGGGTCATTCCCTGTCTGGACATCAAGGACGGACGAGTAGTCAAGGGAGTGAACTTTGTCAATCTTGTGGACGCGGGCGATCCGGTGGAATCCGCGGCGATCTACGAAGAGAACTTGGCGGACGAACTCTGCTTTTTGGACATCACGGCTTCCTCCGATCGAAGGGAAATCCTACTGCATCTCGTGGAAAGGATTGCTGAAAAAATTTTCATTCCTTTTACCGTAGGCGGCGGAATCAGAACCGTCACGGACGTCCGTGCCGTTTTGGAAAAGGGAGCCGATAAGGTTTCGATCAACACGGCTGCGTTTCAAAATCCCGAATTACTCCGAGAATCTTCCGAGATCTACGGATCGCAGTGTATCGTATGTGCGATCGACGTAAAGTTCCACAAAGAACGAGATCGTTACGAAATTTTCCTTCACGGCGGAAGAACGGAAACGGGAAGAGAGGCGCTTGACTGGGCGCAAGAAGCGGCAGCCAAAGGGGCGGGGGAAATTCTTCTTACCTCCATGGATCGGGACGGAACACGAAACGGATTCGATATCAATCTTTTAAAAACGTTTTCTTCCGCGTTGGAAATTCCGATCATCGCATCGGGCGGCGCCGGAAATCCGGAGCACATGGTGGAAGCGATTCTCCGCGGAAAAGCGGACGCGGTTCTTGCGGCTTCCATCTTTCATTTCGGAGAATATTCCATCCGCGAAACAAAAAGTGCAATGCAAGAAATGGGAATCGCCGTTCGGTTGGAATAAATCGATCCGGATCGTCAGCCGAATATCGGAATCGACTTCCGACCTTTTTTTAAAAAACGCCGATTGAAATTCTTTCAAATATTAAAATATAAAAAAACTCTTATATTCTCACGCAAAGAATCTTTTTTCGCTCGTTGCAATTCTCGGCAGTTTCGTGAAAGTTCGAATTCATGGAAAGTCCTATGTCGTCCCCATCGGAGGAAGTCCATCCGTTGCAGGTGCTTCCGCTGCTAAAAGTGGATTCGAACCCGGTCCAAAACACGGCCGGATTCGGGAGAATCTGCGGCGGTACGCTTGAAACCGAAGGAAGACCGAAGATTCCGCCGTTGTCTCCCACTCTGCTTTCAACTGCGGTCTGAAAGAAAAGCTGATAACGATTTACATCGTTGCTGTGAAAGTAATATCTTCGATTTTTTACGACCGGCCAATCGGCGCTTGCCGCGACCATATTTCCCGATTTTCGCTGCGGGGCGGCCATGGAAAACAATACCGCTTTGTATTCGGACGAACTTCCCGGTAGAAATTCGCTTTTCGAGGAAGCGCAAGTCTGATCGGCTCCGGCGATTCCGCCGAGATTTCCGGTAAAATCGTTTCCCCCGTTGTTCGCGAAAAAAAGACATTTGTCGATTTCGCGGATCGCAAGGTTTAACCTCCGGATCGTTCTCTTCTGCGAGTTTCGAATCAGAATGGATCGCTCCTCCTCCTCGCAGTTATCATCGGTATGAACGCTAATCGTAAATCGGATTTTGGACGAACTTTCGTCGACTTGACTCGGAAAGGAAGCGAATGGAGTCCCTGCATTCTCCGAAGTTAAATACAATGGTTCTCCCGGACTTACGGAAGTTACTTCGATTTCTAAATTCCTATTTTCTCCTTCGAGCACCTCTAACTGAGTCGTTGGGACCGATTCCGCAAGAATCCTGCCGTTTTCGGAAATCATAAGATTGAAGAAAAGACCGTTTTGGGAGGCGTCGAGCGAAAACGGTTTCGCTTCGGCGCATCGGAAGAGGAACGAAAAAACGAACCGTGGAAGGAGATAAAAAAGTTTTTGAAATTTTTGGAAACCAAATTCGAATCCGGACATAGATCCGAATATAAAAGATTTCCGTTCGAATTTCCTGTTACTCTATAATTTGGACGCGAAAACCTTATAAGATCACAAAGCGTTGATAACGGTTATTACTTGGTTGAAAAACGTATTTCTTGAAGTGTTATCCACGTGATTGCGGAAGGAAAGCTGCGCGTGATCGAAGTCTTTGGAAATCTGCTTTCCAGCGGCGATTTTATTGGACATCTTTGCGCTCGTCGAGGTCACGATCCCGTCGCTTTTGTTCGCAAAGCTCGGACTTCCGCCGGACAGAATGCTGCAAGCGATCGTGTAAACTGCTTCGGAACCCGGATGCCCGTTGCAAACGCTCATTTCACCGTAAAACGCGGTCACTCTTCCGTCCTTGGACGATTCTGCAAGTAACCGTTCTAAATACGCGTTTTGCGCGCCGCTGATCGCTTCACTCGGAGAAGGGACTTGATACGAAGTTCCTAATGCGTTCGTATAAGCGAGATCCTTTCCTCCATCCGTTCCGGTCATAAAGCCGATGAGCTCGCCGATTGCGCCGAAGTTTCCCTGATAACTGGACGAAGCGAAAGGAGAACCCATATAAGGAGTGCCTAACGTAACGATAAAATCGATTACGTCGTTCGTATTGTTCGCATGATAAAGCGCGGAACGGCTCACCAAACCTCCCATGGAATGAGCGAGAAGAATCACCTTGTCTTCCGAAGTGAAAACCGTGTTGAGCCGATCGATCAGTCTTTTTCCGTTGTTTTCCACATAATCGGATGTGCGATATGTGAACGTATACAATTCGTAAGACGATTGAACTCCGGAACGATTTTGGGAATACATTTCCAGAGCGTCGTCCCAAGTGCTTCTAAGATTGCTCACCTTCGTAAACTTATCGGTGGGCGGGTTGAAACTTTTTTCCTTAAAGTCCCAGCCGTGAATCAGAATGATTTTCGGTTTTCCCTCCTTGAGTTCGGGAGTCGCGACCGCGAACTGATCCGCTGTGATCTGCCCTTTGGTGACGATCAAAGAAACGGGAACGAATTTATAAAGTTCATGATTGAATTCTCCCCAGAATGCGAGCGTGAGTCCTTCGAGGATTTCCTCGGCCATACTTTTTTTTTTGGAGAGGTTCAGTTTCTCCTTCAACTTTTCCCAAGAGAGATTGGAACAGGAGGAAAGGATTGCGAAACAGAGAGAAAATGCGAGAAGTTTGAAGCTAGATTCGTATGATTTCATCATCTTCAAGTGAAAATAAAAAAGAGGAAATTGCAAGAGATAAATCGTAAAATCGGGGAGAGTCTTCGTATCGTAAGGCGATTGTAAACCGGGAGGCGAAAGGCCTACACTCGAAAAGAGAGCAAAGGAAAACGGGAGGTTTCATCTGAAAACGGGAACAACCGCGGCGGAAAAAGATTCGTTATTTAAGAAATTTGAATATTTTTGATACTTGTCTTCCGAACGAAACGGGTTTGTTTTCGTCCGATTCGGAAACGGAAAATGCGATTCGAATCGATTTCGCTTTTTCCCAAGAATGCAAATCGACGGGTGAATGCGACGATCCATCGCTTTCTTGAAATTACTTCCGGTTTACGATTCGATCGAGTACGACTCCCGTCGCAACCGTGACATTTAAGGAAGAAAGATTTCCGTGCATCGGAATCCGCAGAACGAAATCCGATTTTTCCATTAGAATTCGTTTGACTCCTTCTCCTTCGTTTCCCATGAGAATCGCGAGTTCCTGAAGATCGGGAAGCTTGGACCAATCCTCCGTGCCTCGGTCGCTCGTGGAAACGATCCAATATCCGTTCTCTTTCAAAAGTTCGAGCGTGTTCGCGAGATTCTTTACCGTAAAGATTTTAAGAAAGGATAACGCACCCGAAGAAACCTTTTCCACAACCGGAGTGATTCCGGCCGATTCGCGTTCGGGAAGAATGATATTCTTTACGCCGAAACATTCCGCGGTTCTTAAAATATTTCCGAGATTGCCCGGATCTTGGATTCGATCCAGAATCAGGAAGGCTCCGGGTTTTTCGATTAGGAATTCTTCGAGATTCTTTTTAGCCGCGGTCTGCCGCGCGGGAGCTTTCAGTGCGACGATTCCTTGGTGATTTCTTCCCGGAACGAGAGAATCCAATTTATTTCCGGAAACCTTATGGACTTTTACGAACGATGGAATTCGGTTGATGATCTTTTCGGTGATTTCCGTTCCCGGATTTTCCTTAACGAATAGCTCGATAAAAGGAAACGAATGTTCGTTCCCTTGATGCGCCTCGGTAAGTTCGATGAGCGTTCTCTTACCGAAGATGTAGTCCGGTCTGGCTATTTTCGCCTCCAGCGGATTCCGTCTTTCGTGTCCTCGATCAAAATACCTTGCGCCAAAAGCTGGTCGCGGATCGCGTCGGATCGCGCGAAGTCCTTGTTTTTTCTCGCGGTTTGTCTTTCCTCGATCAACGAATCGATTTCGGAATCGATGAGATCCGTTTTCGAAGAAAAATCGAGAACGCCGAAAATACGGTCATAATATGCAAAAAGTTGAATGTATTCGATTTTTTGCGGAGAATCCGCCTGGTTCGTATCGAGAAGAGAATTGATTTGCCGTACGGATTCGAAGACGACGGCGAGCGCCTTGGAAACGTTGAGATCGTCCGCGAGAGATTCTTCGAATTCCTTTTTCCATCCCTGCGTCACGGGCAAAACGAATGCGTATGAATCGGAGAGGGCCGTTTCTTTTTCCGAATCCAAAAGGCGATCCAGGCAGTTCTGAATTTTACGGATGTTTGCGGTCGCTTCCGCGATCCGGTCCGTGGAGAAGTTCAGTTTGGAACGATAGTGCGCGCCGATCAGAAGAAAACGGATCGCCTTCGGGTCCAATCCTTGTTGGACAAGATCGCGTAACGTGTAAAAGTTTCCCTTGCTTTTGGACATCTTTTGTCCGTCCACGAGAAGGTGTTCTGAATGAAGCCAGGTTCCCACGAACGTTTCTCCGGGAAACGCTCCTTCCGATTGTGCGATTTCATTTTCGTGGTGCGGAAACAATAGATCCACCCCGCCGGTATGAATGTCCACTCCGCTATGATACACCTTGCGGATCATTGCCGAACATTCCAGATGCCAACCCGGTCTTCCCGTGCCGACTAACGTCTCCCAGGAAGTTTCTCCTTCCAATTTGGGGCTTTTCCAAAGAACGAAATCGCGCACGTCTTCCTTTTCGTATTCGTCCGTGTCGTAACGGGTTCCGGTTTTCATACCGGAAACGTCGATCTTGCTCAGTTTTCCGTATCCGTTGAATTTTTGGATGGAAAAGTAAAGGCTATCGTCCTTTTCATAGACGAGACCCTTGGCCTGAAGCTTTTGTATGATATCGATCATCTCCGGAATCGACTCGGTGGCTTTCGGATAGTGTTCGAGCGTTTCCGCGGAAACCGTTTTTAAATCTTCGAAAAATGCCCGCGTCCAAGGAGCGGTGAATTCCTGAATGCTTTTTTTGGATGCAATCGAATCACGGATGATCTTGTCGTCTATGTCCGTGATGTTCATCGTCATTTCGACGCCGTATCCTAAAAGTTTGAGCGAACGGCGTAAAACGTCCACGAACAAAAACGCTCTAAGATTTCCGATATGCGCGAAGTTGTAAACCGTAGGGCCGCAGGAATAAACGGTCACCCGTTTGGGATCGGCGGGGGAGAATTTCTCTTTTTTACCCGAAAGGGAATTGTGAAAATAGACTTCGATCATTCGGGAAAGAAAATTTCCCTCACGAATTCGAGGTTGGCTCCGTTCTGTTTATCGCCTTTCAGACCGGCTTCGTTTCCTTCGGTAGGGTAGACCTGCATTCTTTTATCGTTGTTCAGATGATTGAAAAATGCGAACACCGATTTCGGATGCGAGATTTTGTCGTCCATTCCGACGGATACCAGCGTAGGAATCTTGATCTTCTTCGCAAAGTTTATACTATCATAATATGCTAAACTCTTTTTCATCGCGCTCTTTTTGGTCTTCGAGCTGTTCAGCTGAGCGTTGACTTCCTTCATCCAGCTTTTTTCGAGTTTGAGCTGGTTGTCGTCTATATGACAGAAGTTCGGAGTTTCTAAGATGAGTCCTTTGATCCGGTTCGTATAAGCGGCGCCGAATGCGGCGAGGGACGCTCCCAAAGATTTTCCGGCGAGGATGATCTTGTCGCCGTCGATTCCGTCCGTGAGTCGTAAAAATTCGACGGCGCGGATCACGTCGAGATAGAGACCTTTCATGAAGAAAGTATCTCTTCCATCAAGACCTTTGGAAAAATAGCCGGGCGTCCAATCGGGATCGGCGACTTCTCCCTCTTTCAATTGAGGGCGAACCAGTTGAGAACCGTGTCCGCGGAGATCGATGATGAGTTGTGCGACCCCGGTTTCGGTAAGTCCTTTGATGATTGCTGGTCTTTCTTTCCCGTAGTCGTGAAAATAAACCACAACAGGGAGATCTCCCCGTTTTCGAGGAATGACGAGGGTTCCGTTCAAGGTCGCGTTTTGCCAAGACTGAAAGGAAATGTCGTAGATCGTTTCCTTGATAATGGAACCTTTGAGAAGGGCCTTGGATTGTTTTTTAATCGGAAAGTTTTTTAAATCCCGGATCGCCTCGGCCCAAAATTCGTCGAGGTCGCTCGGGCTGTGAAGCTCCGGATAGGTTTGAAAACATTCGTCAAAACTGATCGCCATCTGGAAACATCGTTTTCACTTTACCGGTGGTGTAAAGTGTTCTTTTGCCGAATACAGCGTCTGCAGCAGGAGGACGGCGATCGTCATCGGGCCCACGCCGCCCGGAACGGGAGTGTAAAAGGAAGAATGGTCTTTCGCTTTTGAAATTTCGATATCGCCCACATTTCCCGGATTGTAACCCGCGTCCAATAGAACCGCTCCTTTGGAAATCCAATCCGCTTTGATGAATTCCGGTTTCCCGACCGCGCCGACGACGATATCCGCTTTGCGGACAATCTCGGGTAGGTTTCGAGTTTTAGAATGACAAAGCGTAACGGTCGCGTTCATCTCGGTGAGAAGCATCGCCATCGGCTTGCCGAGAATCGGAGAACGACCAACTACGACCGCGTTCTTCCCGGCGACCTCGATTCCGTATTCTTTCAGTAAAAGAACCATCCCGTACGGAGTACAAGGAAGATAGGTTTCCACACCCATCGAAAGTTTTCCGAAAGAAAGAGTAGTGACCCCGTCGACGTCCTTATGAAGAGCGATCCGATCAAAGGCGGCTCTTTCGTCGATTTGCGGAGGAGAAGGATGTTGGAGTAGGATTCCGTCCACGCTTTTGTCGGCGTTGAGTTTATCGATGACAGCGAGTAATTCTTCCGTTGTGGTCGTTTCTCCCAAACGAATCATCTCCGAACCCATTCCCACGGAATGACAGGCTTTGACCTTCATCGCAACGTAGGTTTCGGAAGCGGGGTTGTTTCCGACTAGGATCGTGGCGAGTTTTGGAATTCTAAGATTCTTCGCTTTTCGTTCGTCGATTGACGTACGAATTCCATCCCTGATTTTTTCGGAGAGTTTTTTACCATCTAAGAGAACCGGATTCATACTTCTCAGGATTTCGGAACGGGCTTCTCTGTCAGGTAAAAAATATCCTTTCCGAACCAGCCGAAACCGTAAAATGGGTTCATGTCTGAAACAC
This sequence comes from Leptospira sanjuanensis, assembly GCF_022267325.1. Lineage (NCBI taxonomy): Bacteria > Pseudomonadati > Spirochaetota > Leptospiria > Leptospirales > Leptospiraceae > Leptospira > Leptospira sanjuanensis. The sequence continues at coordinate 2,316,610 of NZ_JAIZBG010000001.1, read as the reverse complement.
CGATCGTCAGTAATCATGAATTAGAAACATACGTGGATCGTAAGGTAGTCGTCCAAGGTTGGGTTCACGGAATCCGGGGAAGCAACGCAAGACAGTTTATCTCTTTAAGAAACAGCGGAAGAATTCTCCAAGTGCTTGCCGAAAAAGAAATCCTCGGCGAAGAAATCTTTCAAACCGTAAAACATCTCCGTCAGGAAACTTCCGTAGCGGTTACGGGAAAACTCGTGCGAAACGAAAAATCTCCGATCGGTTTCGAACTCGTGATGGATTCGGTTCGGATCGTGGGCGAATCCGAAAATTATCCGATCACTCCGAAGGAACACGGGATCGATTTTTTGATTTCGCAACGCCATCTCTGGTTGCGTTCTTCCAAACAACTTGCGATCCTTCGAGTGAGAGACAATCTTTCGTTTGCGATCCGCAAATACTTTCATGAAAGACAATTTCTTTTGATCGATACTCCGATTCTCACCGGTTCCGTGGGCGAAAGCGCAGGCACTTTGTTTTCCACGTCCTACTTCGATTTGGGAAACGCATATCTCGCACAAACGGGACAGTTGTATTTGGAAACCGCGATCTTTGCGCACAACAAAGTTTTCTGTTACGGACCCACCTTCCGCGCGGAGAAGAGCAAGACCCGCAGGCACCTGACCGAGTTTTGGATGGTGGAAGCGGAAGTGGCGTTTGCGAACCATGCGGATAACTTGAAGTTGCAGGAAGATTTCGTAAAAACGATCATCAAAGAAACCGTTCAAAATTCTTTGCAGGACTTAAAGGTGTTGGAAAGAGATCCGGCTCCGCTCCTTGCATATCTTGAAAAAGATTTTCCGGTGATCGATTATACGAAGGCGCTCGAAATTCTTCAGTCGAAAGGAGAAGACATCGTATGGGGGGACGACATCAATTCTGAAAGAGAACAAATGCTTACGACGGAATTCGGCGGACCCATTTTCATACAGAAATATCCGAGAGAAGCGAAAGCCTTTTATATGAAGGTGAACCCCGAAGATCCGAAAACGGTTTTGAACGCAGACTTAATCGCGCCGGACGGAGTGGGTGAAATTATCGGAGGATCGGAACGGGAAGAAAATTACGAAAACATCGTTCATCGTCTCGAAGAAGAAAAACTTCCCGTGGAATCCTACGATTGGTATCTGGATCTGCGCAAATACGGATCGGTTCCACATTCCGGGTTCGGACTCGGTTCGGAACGAATGATCGCCTGGATCTGCGGACTATCACACGTTCGGGAATGTATTCCTTTCCCTAGGATGATGGAACGACTTTATCCATGAAACGCGTTCCGTAGAGAGCGTTTCGCTGAGTTACCGCGATCTGACTATCAACCTGGATGCCGATCCGTAGAAAGGCATCCACTGCGTTAACCGATTCACTTTTTTTTCAGGAGAAATTCCCCGACCCATCCGATAAGAAAAATAGAGGTATCGTATGGGTCAGAATTTAGCAGTATCCAATCCGTCTTCCATTGAAGAATCCGCTTGGGAATTATTCGAAACGGGTTCTTACGAAGAAGTGATCGAGATCGCAAAGAATAATCCGAATCACGTTTTTTTAAATCATCTAAGTGGAATTGCTGGCTTTGAATCCGGTTCCGATCACGGAATCAATTATTTCTTAAAAGGTTCCTCGGTTCTTTCCCCTCTTTTGGAAGCCTACGTTTTGAAGGAAGCCGGAAAGTTTCGCGAAGCGGCGAAGAAGTTTTACGCCTATTTTAAAACGACATCGGTTCCCGTTTCCTACGCGATCTTACGCACCGGAATTTTAACGAGCGAAGACGCGGTCGATTTCAAAACCGTCCTCGAATTGATTTCTCTTTACAAAGCCCGGTTTTCAAACGATTACTTCTGCAAGGCGGAATTCTTTTCCAACTATCATCTCCGAAACTACAAGGAATCGATTCAAGTATTTGCGGAGAATGCGAAACGTCTTACCGAAGAAAGGGACGTGATGGGTGCGCTCGGACTCGCACTCGTTCATCTCGGAAAATTCGACGAAGCGAAATCCGTGCTCGAAAAAATTCCCGGTTACGAAGAACTTCCGAGTTTTGACGATAAGAAGAAGGAATTTTCCGAAAAGATCGCGAGCATTCCGAAGATGGAAGCGAAACGCAAAAGCCTCACGGTTCCAGAACGGATCGAATTGGGATTCGCGTATTTGTTTTCCGAAAACTTCAAAAAGGCGGAAGAAATCTTCAGCGAATTAGTCGCGGCGCACGGTTAAGAACGGATTCGAGAATAAGATTCCATATAGAAACGTTTTTCTTTTTTGAATTTCACCGAAGGGGCCGAGTTTTATGAAACGAATTGGTTTTATACAAGCACGGTTCTTTTTTTTGATCCCGATCGTTTTCGGAATTTTAATCGTTCTTTTTTGGTTCGGCAAAGAATCGATCGAGGAGCGATCGGAAAAGAATTTCGTTTTTTCTTTTATCCGAGAACATCTGTCCTCCGAAACTCCTTTCATCAATAAAAACCCGAAAAGAACTTCCATACAATGGCCGAAAGATTGTGATTTTTACGCGCATCCTTCGGAGGAGAATTCTCGCGAAGAAAATTTTTCATACCCCGAAAACGAATGTGCGGAAGCCATGGAATCCTTAAAGGATCGTCTTCCAAAAGATTGTGATTACGATTCCATAGGATCGGGGACGGACGGAAAAATCGACTATCATGTATATGCGGAATTCTTAAAGTATTCTCCGATTCGTTTTTATTTTCTTTCCGACAGAAAGTTTTTGGGAGAATTGTTGTGCACTTCGTCCGCTTACAATCGTTATTACGTGTATTTTATCTACGAGGAAAGTGAGTTCCCCGCAAAAACGAAAGTTCTAAAGTTTAAGACGTTTCGTTTTGAGAAAAACGGTGAAATAGTCTCCAGAGAAAGTTTTGAAAGCGACCGTTTGATTCGTTTTTACAAACCGGAAACAAAGGACTTTGTGGCCTTTCACAAATACAGGGGGATGGGAGATTGTGGGGAATACTTTCGTTATACTCTTTCCGAATCGGATCGGCCGGTTTTACAAGAAATGCGGGCCAAGTTGGATTGCGACGGAACGGAAGCTTATTCCGCCGATAAAGTTCCGGTCTCTTGGACAAAATATGAGATTCCGTTCGATTTTTTACAATCTCTGAGGACGTTATAGGCGTTCTGCTGAGTTCGAAAAAACGATCGCCCTCGCCCGAAATGGGTGGCGGAGGCGGGCTTCGTGGGAAAATTTCGGCGTATTCCCAATATCAGAAAATCATACTATTTGCAAGAAGAATTCTTGAACTCGATCGTTGTAGGAACTCCTACATACCCGTCAAAAATCACTTGCAAATTTTGAAATCGCTCTGCTACCGGTCCCTCACTTGTCTTTCAGAATGATCACTTTACAATTCTTCAACGCCGCCTTGGTCTTCGGGGAAGCGAGCAGTTTTCTCGCATCTTCGCCCGCGATCACGGGATTGACGGGATAATGGCCTGTGACGCCTAACGCTGTAACGAAATACGGTTTGGTTCCTGCGATCGGAGAACGAAACGCCTCTTCGGGAGTTTTCATATAACTCACGTAACCGTTTCGCACGACGTTCTCTTTCGGAACGAAGTAGGGCGAATACAAACTGTTTCCTTCCTCGGAAAGAATCTCCGGAAACAGAGCAGTCTCGAGTTTCAAATGTCTCGCATCCACGATCAGAGACGTGAACTCGGCGTGGAGGGTGGGAGCAGGATATTCCGGAAAACTCTCGGTCTCATACGAAAGAAAAACGTAATTTAGAATCCCGCGTTTTCCTTTGAACCGAATGACTCCCTTTGCTACCGTTTGATTTTCGACAAAGTTAACCGTCGTAAAGATCGGTTCGATTTCGTAGATTTGATTGAAGACCTCTCGAAACATAGAGTCTTCTTTGATCTTTTCGCGTAGAGTGAATTCGGCGTCCAATTTGATCGTGTCGATCTTGCGGAAAAGAAATTTCTTGAGTTCCTCTTCGGCTTGTAGAGAAGCTTTCTTTCTCGCCTCGGTGAGATTTCTCGCCGTATTCTCCTTGCCCCAATCCGAATCTTCGACGGAGTAGGTCAACTTCGGAAGTTTAAAGGAAAGAATTTTCTGAATCTCGCCCTTCTTCCAATCGGTGACCGTGTCCGTAAAGTCCCTGCTTTCAAAGGAGAAGGAGGTATGAATCGGAAGGATTAAGGGAAGAAGGATCGGAATAAAACGGGTTAAAAAATTCTTCATCTGCCTACTCAAAAATAGAAAAGCGTCTTCTATCTATTTCGGCAGATTGGCGAATTCTCTGCTTAAATCTTCCCGATTCTGAACGAGTTTCGCGGGAGGAAGGGATTTCAAAAGATCCTTTCCATAGGTTTTTGTGAACATTCTCGGATCCAAAAGCGAAACGATTCCCGTATCGGTTCCGGAACGGATCAAACGGCCGAATCCTTGTTTCAAAACGGTGCAGGCATACGGAAGCTGCAGCTCGACGAACGGATTTCCGCCGGATTCCTTCAGCTTTTCGCTTTTGGTTTCGAGAACGGGATCGTTCGGAACCTGGAACGGAAGTTTAGCGATGACCACTGATCGGAGTTTGTCCCCCCGAATGTCGATTCCTTGCCAAAAGGTCGAAACTCCGAAAAGCACACTGTTCGGAGTTTCCAGATACATTTGTTTAGCCCCGTCCGGTCCGAGATCGGATTGAGAGAATAAGGGAAGATTCGTGTGCGGACGAATCGCCTCATACACTACCTTCAAGGATTTAAAGGAAGTGAAAAGAACGAACGTATTCCCTTGCGTCAACTCGATGAGCCAAAGAATTTGTTTGGCAAGGTCGGCGTGATACCCGTCCGGATCTCCGACGGGATCGCGGATTTCTCTCGGAACATACAAAAGTGCGTTTTTCTGATACGGAAAGGGAGAAGGAACCGTAATGTTCGCAGTGGGAAGATCCCCGATCTTCTTTTTGAAATATTTAAAATCGTTTCCGCTCGTGGAAAGCGTCGCCGACGTAAAAACGACCGATTGCATGCGGGAAGCGAACAAGTCCCGGATGATTTCGTCCGGACTCAAGGGTTCCATGCAAATTTTATAATAGATTTCCTTCGTGTTTTGATCGGGAGGTTCGATCCAATACACGAGGCTTGTATCGTCGAGGAGACGGAACGTTTCCAAACCGACCGCGATCTCTTCCATTCTACCGGCTAACATCTCTAAGACGAGAGCGGATTCCTTTTCGGTGACGTCGTCGCTGTCTTTGGAAAGTTTGGAAAGATGTTTCTGAAGAATTTCCGTAATCTCCGCGAGCACTGCGGCAAACGCGCCCCGGTCCAAACGAAGCGGACGTTTGATTCTCTGCGGGTTATAGAAGTTTAAAGGAACCTCTCCCGAAAGCGCGTTAAAGAAAGAAGTCAGGGCCTCACCGGCTTTCGCGACAAGATCCTTAAGCGCCGTCGAAGAAATAGAAACCGCGATCCCCGTGTTCTTATTCGGAAGCCATATCTGTTGAAGAAGTTTTTGAATTTCCTGAGAACGGATTTCCTGACGAAAAGAGGAACCGATAATGTCCGGAAAGTTATGCGCTTCGTCCAAAATCACCCTGCTGAATTCGGGAAGAATGTTGAAGTCGCTTGCGATATGCGCCGCGAGAAGGTGATGGTTGACGATCAGGATATTGCTTCGTTTCCACTTTTCCCGTTCCAAAAAATAATACGAATGGGAAAAGTTCGGACAGTTTCTTCCAAGACAGTTGTCCGCTTCTCGAGTGATCTTATTCCAAAAATCGTATGAAGCCGTTCCGGTAAATTCCTGTTTTCTTCCGGACTCGGTCGTTCGGATCCATTCGTTGAAAGCGCCTATATGAGGAATCATCTCGGGTCCGAACGTTCCGTCTCGAAGAACGTGATTCATCTTTCGTTTACAGACGTAGTTGGAAGCTCCCATCGCGACTTCGGCTCGGAGATCGGTCCCCAAGATTCGGGAAACCATCGGAATATCCTTTAACAAAAGCTGCTGTTGCAGGGATTTCGTTTCCGTAGAAATGACGACGGGCTCCTCGCGTTCGATCGACGCGAGCGCGGCAGGAATCAAATAGGCCAATGATTTTCCGACCCCGGTTCCCGCTTCCGCGATGAGATGGGTTCCGTTGAACAGGGATTCCTCGATTTTTTGAGAGAGTTGAATCTGCCCCTTTCTGGGTTCGAAATCGTCCCAGATTGCGGAAAGTTTATCAAAGTATGGCGTAGAACGGTTCAATGGTTTCGAGTTTTAAAAAGTTTGAATATGCAAAAAGCGGAAAGCGCCGTCACCAAAAACAGGGAAAGGACCATAATCGACATCCCCTGGCAATTTAGACCCTCCGTTTGCGCTAAGAACATCATTGCGTTTGTCCTCTCTTTTCTTTATATACCAACGCGTAGTGTACGAGAAGCACGATCAGACTGAAAACGATCAATATTCCGAAAAAAACGGATTTCGATATCAAGGCTCGCAACTTTACTGCTTCGGTCATTTCTTGCGTGAAACTTTGTCCTTTTGCAATTCCTTGCGCGATGATCGTATCCGCATTCATTCTGTCGAAATGGCCTGGCAGGTTTTGGAAGAGAAATGCTATAAAGATCACGAGCAAAAACGCGGGAGTTACGTATTGGATCACGAACCAGAAAAATTTCGGAAGTTCGAGATGAGATCCTTCATTTCCGTCTTCCAGACCTTTTTTAGCTCCGACTTTCCAACCGAAAATAAAGATCTGAATGCTCGCCAAGATAAAGATTAGAATCGTGCCGATCCAAAAGTCGGCGAGTTCCAACGCTTGGAAGTTTTCGTTGAAATACAAGATCGGAAAACAAAGACTTCCGGTGAATAAGAATAGGATCAAGGTGGAAGTATGTCTGCGTATACCGAAGGATTCTTCCAAAAAGATGATTCCGGGTTGGAGCATCGTGACGGAGGACGTGATCGCAGCGAGAAAAAGAACGAAGAACCAAATCGCTCCGAAAAATTCTCCGCCGGGCATAAGAGAAAATACGGAAGGAAGCGCGATAAAACCCATACCGAACATCCCGAATTGAGCGATCGATCCGCCTAAAAAAAGATAGGCGACCGGAATCGTAACCATCCCTCCGATTGCGACTTCCACGAATTCGTTTAACGATGCGGCCGACAAAGAGGAAAGCACCACGTCGTTGTCCCGCTTTAGATAACTCGAAAATACGAGAGCGATTCCGAAACCGGCGGAAAGGGTGAAAAAAATCTGACCCGCTGCGGCGATCCAGACTTCCGATTTCAAGAGAGCGGACCAATCCGGGTTCCACATTCTTCCCAAACCGAGGTCGATATCGTCTAACGTTAGAACTCGAACTAAAATCACCGCGGAACAAACGAGCATAAGCGGAACCGCGATTTTGGCGAATGTTTCGATTCCTTTGGATATGCCGCGGTAGACGAGGGCGAAGTTCAATACGAAGCAGGTTATCGTTGCGTAAAAAATTTTACCTGAAATCGCGTTTCCGTTCGCACGCGCTCCCGTGATATCCAGATAATAATTTCCCGCGGCTTGAATGATTTCGGCTTGAGGAACGTTTCCGCTTGTGTTGAATCGGATTTGTCCCGTTAAAAAATCGAAGGAGTAGGCGAGACACCAAGCTTCAATAAAAACGTAATATACGTAGATGAGAATCGGAACGGTTACGCCGATGGCTCCGACGATTCGAAGTGGAAAGCCGGAGAGGAAACTTTTGAAAAGGAAAGGCGCACTGTGACCGGTGCGGCCTCCCATTCTCCCCATAATCCATTCTGTGATGCAGACAGGGATTCCGACCAAAATGAAGCTGATGATGTAGGGGACCATAAAGGCCCCTCCGCCGTTTGCTACGGCTTGTCCGGGGAATCGAATAAAGTTACCGAGACCGATTGCTCCGCTTGCCACGGTGAGAATCAATCCGGTTCTGGATTTCCAGCTTTCTTTGGGGGGTTCCTTGCTCATACTGTCGGTTCTTGCAAAACGTACGCCAAACTCCTCTCTGTCAAAAGAAAAGCGGAACGATCCGCAAAAAACGGGACATAAAATGTAGGAACTCCACCGTTTTTCGAATTCGCAAACAGGATGAAGAAGGAAGTAGGAGTTCACACAGCGATTCAAGTCGTGAAAGCCCGTCCTGTACGGGACTGCTGGAGTTCCTACAGTTCAAGATCAGCTTGAGGAGCAAGAAAACTTTGACAAATGTCAATATGGCAGAAAAAAGAAGATTTTTTGACCGGACGAACGTCTAATTTCTAAATTGGATCGAAATCTTAGAAACGGAAAAGCATCGTATGAAACTCGATAAACTAACGGCAAAACTAAACGAAGCGCTTCACAACGCGCAATCCCTGGCCGAAACGTCGGGGAACCCGGAGATCTCCGAGGAACATATCGTTCGGGAAGTCCTGGATCAATCCGACGGACTTGCTCCTCTATTGCTGGCAAAACTCAATCTGAATGCGAAAACCTTTTTGGGAAGGACCGAAGAAGCACTGGGCAAACTTCCAAAAGTCGCGGGCTCTTCCGCGGAAGTCGGCTTTTCCCGTTCCGCGGTCGCGCTATTGAAGGCTGCGGATGAAATCAGAAAGGAACTCAAGGACGAATATTTATCCACGGATCATATTCTTCTCGGGTTGATGAAAAGCGGCACGGGTCCTCTCAAACAGGAATTCAACCGCTTAGGATTAGAATATTCTAAATTACTAAAAACTACTTTGGAAAATCGGAAAGGAAAAACGATTATGGACGATTCACCGGAAGGAAAAACGGACGCGCTCGCGAAATATGCGAAGAATTTAAACGAACTCGCAAAACAGGGAAAACTCGATCCGGTCATCGGAAGAGACGAGGAAATCCGCAGGACGATTCAGGTTCTTTCTAGAAGAACTAAAAACAATCCGGTTCTTATCGGAGAACCCGGCGTGGGTAAAACCGCGATCGTAGAAGGATTGGCCAATAAAATCGTTCAAGGAGAAGTCCCCGAAGGAATCAAAAATAAAACCTTGTATACGCTGGATCTCGGTTCTATGATCGCCGGGGCAAAATACAGAGGAGAATTTGAAGACCGATTGAAGGCCCTTCTCGACGAGGTAAAATCCAGCGACGGAGAAGTGATTCTTTTCATCGACGAAATTCATACTCTCGTAGGCGCGGGAGCCACCGAAGGTGCATTAGACGCTTCTAATATGCTTAAGCCTATGCTTGCCCGGGGAGAACTCCGTTGTATCGGTGCGACAACTCTGAAGGAATATCAGAAATACATCGAAAAGGACGCGGCCCTCGAACGAAGATTCCAACCCGTGTATGTCAAAGAACCTTCGGTCGAGGAAACGGTTACGATTCTTAGAGGACTCAAAGGTCGTTACGAACTGCATCATGGAATTCGAATATTGGATTCGGCATTGATCGCGGCTGCAACTCTATCGAACCGTTATATCGCGGATCGTTTTCTTCCCGATAAAGCGGTGGATTTGATCGACGAAGCATCTTCCAAGATGAGAATCGAGATCGACTCCATGCCGGAAGAATTGGATCGCTCGAGCAAACGAATTCAATCTTTGAAGATCGAACGGGAAGCCTTGAAAAAGGAACAGGATCCCGCGTCCAAAGAAAGATTGAAGACCTTGGAAAAGGATCTTGCAGAACAGGAACAAACCTTTCAGACATTGAAAGCGAGATGGGACTTGGAAAAATCGAAAATCTCCCGTTTGAAACAAATCAAGGAAGAAATCGAGAAATATAAGAATCTCGAAGCCGAAGCGGAACGGAGAGGGGAAATCAATCGAGTAGCGGAAATTCGATACGGAAAACTCGTCGATCTGCAAAAGGAAATGGAAGCCGCCAACGAAGAGTTGAAAAAGCAGGAAGGAACATCGCGGCTTTTAAAGGAAGAAGTCTCCGAAGAAGACATCGCGAATATAGTCTCTCGTTGGACCGGAATCCCGGTTTCCAAAATGTTGCAAGGAGAACGGGCCAAACTTCTTCTGATGGAAGACGCGTTGAAAACCAAAGTGATCGGACAGGATCACGCTTTGCGCCTCGTGTCCGAGGCGGTTCAAAGATCCCGCGCAGGAATTGCGGACCCGAACCGACCGATTGGAACCTTCTTGTTTTTGGGACCGACCGGAGTGGGAAAAACGGAAACGGCAAAGGCACTCGCCGAATTTCTGTTCGACGACGTGAACGCGATGCATCGGATCGATATGAGCGAATACATGGAAGCGCATTCTGTTGCGAGATTGATCGGAGCCCCTCCGGGTTACGTCGGTTACGACGAAGGCGGACAACTGACCGAAGCAGTTCGGAGAAGACCGTATTCTTTGATTCTTTTCGACGAAATCGAAAAGGCGAATCCGGACGTATTCAATATCTTTCTGCAGATTTTGGATGAAGGAAGGTTGACCGACGGTAAGGGAAGGAACGTGGACTTTAAGAACACTGTGATCATTCTTACTTCCAATATCGGATCGGATATCCTAGGATCCTCCGAATACAATTCGGAGGAAAAGGAAAGATTGGTAGAGCAGCGCTTGAAACAACACTTCAAACCGGAGTTTTTAAATCGGATCGACGAGGTGATTTTGTTTCATTCGATCACGGATTCGGTGATTCACAAGATTGCGGATATCCAGCTCGAAACGCTGCGTCAGAAAGCGAAGGAGAACGGATTGAACGTAACGTTTACGAACGGACTCAAGGATTACGTTGCCAGAGCCGGTTTCGACGCGGAATACGGTGCAAGACCTCTCAAACGTTTGATACAAAGAGAAGTGGGGAACGCCCTGAGCAGAACCATCTTAAACGGAAAATTTTCGGAAGGTCAAAACGTAACCGTGGATTACAAACAAGGAAAGGTGACCGTCGTTTAACAAACGACGGCTCCGTCTACGGATTGGGCGAATAGGGTAAGAATCCTAATCGTCGTTGGCCGCTTGCGCTCCGTACACAAAAAAGGGAAGCTCGGCGCTTCCCTTTCTCTTTAGGAATTTAACCCTTTTTTAATATTCGACTTTTTGAAGGAAAAGTTCTTCTTTTTTCATCTTTAATGCTTTGGACGCCAGCGTTTTAAAATCTTCGGGCGGCTCCAAAAGTCCGAGTTCCACTTTCGAAAGAAAGGGAGTGGATACCTTCAGTTTTTTTGCCATATCGTATTGTTTGATTCCCAACTCTCTGCGTTTTGCCCAGAGTCTGTTGGTAAGGCCTTCCGTAAATTCAGGATAAACATCCTCTACGGCCTGCTCGTTAAACAATTTTTCAAGAGTGGTTTTCAAATATTTTGCACAGGCTTGTTTGAACTTTTCTGTAGGGTCCTGGCTTCCCGTTTCGATCTTCGAAAGATAGCTTGGAGAAACTCCGAGCGCTCTCGCCATATCGTATTGTTTAATGCTTCGTTTTTTACGCAGCATGTAAATGTGGTTTTTCATTCAATTCCCCTCTCATCAACCAGGGTATTTTGAATAAGCGGAAATTCAAGAAAAAATTTCCAACACCCCCTCGATACAAAATTAGGATGTTATGATTAACTAATCCGAAAGGGTTATTGTCGATAAGTCGAACAATAAGCGTAAGTAGTTACTGAAGAAATTGCATTTGGAAATAAATTCTTTCGAATTTGAGAGAAAGAACGAGCAAAAAGCGATTGGTATTTAATGTTTTTTGAATGTATTTCGGAAGGTTCCCCCTAACTACGGTTAGTTTTTCCGAGAAAACGTCGAAAATAGAAAAGAAAAACCTCGGCATTGATCAAATGCCGAGGTTCGATATTTAGATTTGTCCCGCTTTTAAACTTTCGGAAGCGATTTTGAATTCGTTTTCCGACTTCAGTTTTGACAAATAGTCTTGAAAAATGGACTGTTTTCTGGACTCGACTAACTCTTGTTTGATTCTTTCCCTAACTTTGCCGAAATCCTCCGGAACTCTTTCGTTCGGATTGGAGGGGGACGGTTTGGAATACGCGTAGAGTTTGCCCGCTTCGTAGGTGTCTCTGATCTCTTTTTCGGTCACGTTCACTTCGCCGTCGGTCGAACGATTTCGAATTAACATGAACAGAACCGATCTTCCGAGAAGAGGAAGAGTCTTTTTGAATTCCTTCGTATCCTTTAGGGTCTGCACTTCTTTGGATTCGGCGGAGATTCGGATCGGAAGATAAATCTGAGTATAGAAAGAAAGTTGATCGTTCTTTTCTTCTTCCGGAGTCGCTTTGCGTTTTTGAAGGATTGGAGCGATCTTGTTGAATTCAACCAATAGATCTTTGAACGCGAATTTGGCGCCCGCTTTGTCCTCGAAAAGAATCGTGTCCGGTTTCAGGGATTGAATGAACTCGGGAGTCAAATCGGTGATTTTCAATCCGCTCTTTTCTCTCAGTGCGTCCATTTCCTTTTTCCAGGATTCTTTTAGGAAACGGTTTCCGTAGTGTTCCGCGGTTTGATTCGCTCTTTCATTCACGACCAAGTCGGAATAAAATTTGGCCGCGTTCTTTTCGTCTTCGGTGATTCCCTCTTTGGAAACGAATTTAACCGCGAGAGTTTTCAGTTTATCCAATTCGTTTTGGAAGAATTTATCGATCTTCTTAGGATAGATTCTTTCGATTCTTTCCACTCTGAGAATATAATAATTTCCTTGTGCTTCCTTGAGGATGAAATTTCCTTTTTGATCCGCAGCTTCCTTTAAGATCGCCGTAAAAGGATCGTCTCCGCAGTTGATACAATGCGGCTCGAGTCTTCCTCCGATCGCTTTTCTTTGCGCTTCATCCGTGTTTTTGGAAATGAATTCGGCGATTTCTTTGTCGGATTTGATTCCTTGAATTTGCTGAAGGAGGCCGTTCGCTTTTGCCGCCGCATCCGGAGTCGCCTTTACGAACAGAATTCTTCCGAACGCGAATTGAAGCATTCCGGAATTCATCAGTTTTTCGGAGAATTGTTTTCTATAATCGTTGAACAGAACCTGAGGTTCTACGAACGCCATGATTCTCGCGTATTCGTCTTTCGTAACGATATTTGAATTGTTGTTGTTCGCTTCGGCGATTTTTTGAATTCCGAGTTCTTCCACGATTTTGGCCTGAGTCGCGATCGAAGCGTTATTCGCATCGGGTTCGACTCCGCGGAGTTTGTAATACGCCCTGAGTTCCTCGCGGGTAACGGTTCCCGATTTGAAAGAAGCGAGAACGTCCGAATCTCTGCTGCAGCCGATCGCAAACAGTACGAGTAGGAAAAGAATGGTTAGAGATAGAGTCTTTTGTTTCATGGAAGTTGTCTTTGAATCTTAATATTTGTGAATTGTTTTACGGGTTGTCTGAGGTTTGGGATCCGGGATTTCGACGGAGATTTCCCGAGTCAGATTTTTTTCGCGGGAACTGTATAGATTTTTCATCTCGACAGGCGAAGATTTTCCGGAATTTTTCAAGAGTCCCGTCTTACCGGGTTCTTCTTTGATTTTTAGGGAAAGAATCTCGGCCTTTCCAGCTTCCAGGTTTTCCATTTCTTTTTGAATGGAATCCTTTAGAATTCCGGAATAATCCCGATCCGAGGAAATTCTTTCCTGGATTTTGCCCAGTTCGAGTATATCTCGGTCCACTTCTTCAATCTTACGAAAAAGATGGGCTACCTTTACCTTCATCCTTCAATTCCCAACGTTGATCTTTTTCGATTCTACGTCGGTTTGCAAGAATGAAAATAAATGAAAGTAGGAAAAATTCAGAATTCCCTGGGAAGGATGAACGAATAGTGCGCAGAGAACGAAAAACAGGAAGAACAGAGTTCTGAGACCGTTTTCGCCGGAACGAAAATGCAAAAACCCTAAAGCGCAGGTTAAAAGTCCCGCTTTGAGAAGATAGAGAACGCCGATTCCATCCCAAAAATCGAAGGTCCATTGATACCAGATTCGAAATCCGGCGATCAGAAAGAATAAAAGGAGAATTCCTTCCCGAAACAACATCGGGTCCTTGAGGAATCCTTCGGCGAAACGCGGCTTTCGTTCGGAAACTTCCGGTTTAAACGCTACGTCCCGTTTGAGAGCGAGAATTCCACAGCAGTGGATGCAGATCAGATCCAAAAGATCCCCCGGCGTGGAGCCGTCTAATCCGCCGATGGCGAGAAAAAGCACGGTAAGAATGGAAAGAGGCAGTTCAAGCTCCGATGTTTCGGAGTCGGTTGCTTTTTTACGGAAGAATAAGACGGAAAGACTTAAAACGACCGCCCCCGGAGATAGAAAGGAATAGGACCTTAAAATCAAAAATAGAACGGATAAGAAAAGAAAAACCATTTGTCTTACGGATGAAACGCTCATAGACTGTCTTTCCAAGCAGTATGATTCTGAACGAAATCATCATTTCTACGGAAAAAATAGACAACGTTCAAGTTATGAAGCTTCAGGGTTCGATCAACTCATTTACCGAAAAAAAATTCAGAGAACAGCTTTCTTTGTCGATTCGTTCCGGTCCGGTGATTCTGGATTTGGAAGAGGTGAGTTTGATCTCTTCGCGCGGGATTCAGTCTCTGAAGGAGATGAATCAGCTCAGCTTCACTTCGCGTAACAAATTGGTCTTGATCCATCCTACCGATTCGGTTAAGAATGCGATCAAGATGGCGGCGCTCAACGGACTTTTTTTAATCGCTCCGGACGAAGAGTCCGCTTTGAAAATGACGATGAAAAATAATAGGTAGGCAATCGTGACAAATTCGATTCGATTCAATTACGCTCGTAAACTTTGGCATCTTCTCGGGTTGATCGTTCCTGTCTGTTATTATCTGGACGTATTTCAAGGTGCATTCGGACTTTTGAATGCCACTCGCGCCGTCGTTTCGGTCGTTCTGGTTCTTTGTCTCGGAATCATTCTGATTCTGGAATATCTTCGGTTTCGTTTTCCCGGTTTCCAGGAATTCTTTTTGTCCATTGCCGGAATCCTAATGAAGGAAGAGGAGAAAACGAGGCTGAACGGAACCCTTCCGTATTTTCTTTCCTGCACGTTCGTAGTCTTTTTGTTTCCCCCGGAGATTTCCATTCTTTCCATGTTGTTTCTCGTGATCGGTGATCCGACCGCGGCTTGGGTGGGAACGTTTTACGGAAAACGAAGGTTTTCCAACGGTAAGTCCGTGGAAGGGATCGTGGCGTTTATCGTCGCTTGCGCGATCGTAGGATTCGTATTTATGTATCTTTCGGACACGTATGGAAAACAGAATTTTCTGAAAGCGGAAGGATTCGTATTTTATAATAATCTAATTTTCTTGGTTCCTGCGATTTTGATTTCGGCCGTAACCGAGCTTTATTGCGGAACGTATTGGAACGGGCTGATCGACGACAATCTTTTGATTCCGGCCGTTTCTTCGCTTGTTCTGGGTTTTACCGCGTGGCTTGTGTTGGGTGTGGAACCTTCGACGATCTTTTTAAACCCGGCCGAATTGTTTTTGAAAGTATAGAAAAGATCATCTTGTCGTAGGTCCGACGATTTTTCCGTGAAACTTTCAGCCCCACCCTGATTTAGGGTGGTGGGGTGAGGTGGCGGGAAGAAATTTCAGACGAATTTTCCTGTATCAGAAAAAGATACTTTCGTAAACTATAATCTTCGGGCGTAGTTTTGTGGGAACTCCCACAAAACGTTCGACTACTTCTCCGGAGGAAGCACCGTAAAACTCAGATTGATCTTCGTCTTTTCGCTGCCTTCAAACAGGGAAGAATTAAATCGAAATTCCACTTCGGCCGGAAAGATCGTGTTCGTATACGGGAACGAACCGAGACGATTTTCTTTTTTGAGTTTGTCCTTGATCATCGAACCTAAGTACTGGAACGAACCGACCCAATCTTCTCCCATCTCGAAACCTTCCATTCGTTCCACGGTTCCCGAAAGACTCATCGTCGCGTAATACGAATCCTTGATCGCTTTTGATTCGGAAGGAGTCAGCTTTCGATTGAAGCGAACGATAAACCCCGGGGTTTCCCTTGCGTGAAAATAGAGGTAGTTCGCGAACTTCTCCCAAGTATCGGGTTTTCTGTTGTTCGGAATTTCCACTTTGTAGTGATGATTCTTTTCGACCGGTTCGAGACATTCTCCCGTTCGATTGAAATGGTCGCAGAGAGTAATCGTCGTGATTTCGAGCGCGGAAGGGGCACAGGCTCCGATTGTTATCAGTGCGGAAACGAATGCAAAAAATAGAATATTAGTTTTTGTTGATGTTTTGGACATAGGATTCTCTTAGGCTTGTGAAAAAATAAACTGCTTCCGAAGTTTTGAAAAAGGAAGGCGCCGTTTCACGGGCGACCATCTTTTGTTTCTGGTAGTTGTAGATCGTTTCCGCATAAACTCCGTTGAACAGATAGATCCGATGAAAGTCGTCCTGGATGCTCGATAGAACTACGGAATGGTTGCAGAGATATCCGGGAAAGATCCGAACTCCGCTGTCTTTTTCCACCGCGGCGTTTTGGATCGCGAGACATTCCTTTTGAATCGAGGGAAGTTCCTCTCTGTGAATTCTTCGTTTAAACGAAAGAATCTTCGTGTTTCTTCCCGGAAACTGATTCCATAGGTCCGCGTCCGGATCTTGCCAGGTAGGCATCGGATTGCTTTCGTAAAGGGTCGCCGAAAATTTCTTTTCGGTTTTGGCTTTGATGGAATAAAACATCTCCGCGTCTTCGTAAGCGACCACGATAAAAAACGAAGCGCCGGGTGGACGCGTCAATTTTCCCTTTTGAGGCGGATTCTTTTTAGAGGAATTCATCGGGTTAAAAATCAGCTTCCAGGTTTCGCTTTCGAATCGAAATAATCCAGAATTATTTTATTCAACCATCTTCCGTCCGGGATTTCCGGAGTCGGGTCCGTTAGAAAGCCTACGTGCCCGCCTTTCGGGCTGAGAATGGTTTGAATATGCG
The DNA here is from genome assembly GCF_022267325.1 of Leptospira sanjuanensis. Classification (NCBI taxonomy): domain Bacteria; kingdom Pseudomonadati; phylum Spirochaetota; class Leptospiria; order Leptospirales; family Leptospiraceae; genus Leptospira; species Leptospira sanjuanensis. The sequence goes on along the minus strand of NZ_JAIZBG010000001.1, from coordinate 2,299,736 downwards.
GCAGTTTATCCCAAGGAATTTTTTCCCAATCGAACGGAGGAACGACCGGATCATCCTCGGAATGAATCACGATTCCGGGATGACGAATCTCGGGTATGAACTGGTTGCTGGAACAATCGCGATAGTATTCTTCCGCGCCCTTGTATCCGAAAAATGGAGCGGTCACTTGATCGTCGAACTCGTAAAAGGTCTTTGTCTGGAACGCGTTCCTTTCCAGTTCCGGAGGAAGCTGAATGACCTTGTTCTTGATCTTTTTGCGGAATTCGGAAACGAATCGATCCCGATAGAATCTTCCTTCGAGCGAATCGATGAATTCGCAACCTTTGAAAAGATCAAGAGGAGGGTTGGTGGACGAAAACGCCTCGACTTTGTGGTTTCTTCGTTCGCCCAAATACTTGAGCACTAAACTTGCGGAAAGAGAAAAACCGGAAAGGAAAATTCGATGCGAAAGTTTTTCCCACACGAAATCGATCACATCCTGAACGTCCTTCGTCTGACCGATGTTATACGTTCCTTTGGAAAAACCCTGACCGCGTCCGCAGTTTCTGAGATTCATCCGAATACATCCGTATCCTTTCAGGAGTGCGGTTTGTGCAAGGCTTACCAAATACGAACTGTCCGAAGTTCCTTCCATCCCGTGAATCATCACGATATAAATTCCGTTCCAGGCCGGACCGGAGGAAGAATAATTTGCGATCGGAGGATTGTGTTCCAGCCAGAGCGCATCCCCCGATCCGTCGGATAGCTGGAGCAGAATATCCTCCACGTAAAATTCGGTTCTGAGCCGGTTTACCGGTGGAAAGAAAGTGCTGTAAACGGTTTGAAGGTGTTTGCCTTTGAGGAAACGTTTCGGTTTGAAAGGGCGGGAGTTCATAAAAGGAAGACTAACGTGAAGTTTAGAGTTCCTTAAAGAATTCGTCCCAGTCTTCCATTTGTTCTCTGTTGATATGTGCCGTTTTTTTTGCGAACTTATGAAGTCTGCGTAAAAAATCGATTCCCCGTTTTACGATCGCAGGATCGTCCGGGTGCATGTCGGAAAGATAAAAATTCACAAACTCGTCCAGTTCGAAGGAGCCGATGTCCTTGATGAGAACTTCTTCCTTGGTCTCTTCTTCTCCTTCTAAAAATAAAAGGGAGGAGAATTCCAGGAAGAGGTTGCTCAGGTTTTGATCCTCTTCCGGATTTCTGCCCTTCGGTTGCGGAGAAACTAAAAATTCTTTTAAGAATTCCTCTAAGGAAATCGTCTTGGACAAGGGAAAACCGCTTAGTTGAATTCGATCTTGGTCGCGAGTTTATCCACGATTCCGTATTTGATCGCTTCTTCCGCGTCCATGTAGTAGTCGCGATCCGTATCTTCTTCCAATTTGGAAACGGGATGTCCGCAAGCGTCCGCGAGAATTTGATTCAACTTCGCTTTCGTCTTGAGAATTTCTTCCGCGTGGATTTTCAGATCGGTCGCGGGAGCGACGATTTGTCCGCCGATGCTCGGTTGGTGAATCATCACTTTTCCGTTCGGCCAAATGGAACGTTCTCCTTTTTTTCCCGCAGCGAGAAGAACCGATCCCATGGATGCGGCCATTCCCATACATACTGTGTGAACCGGAGAAGAAATCATCTTGATCGTATCGAATACGGTCATTCCGGAAGTTACGACACCGCCGGGGCTATTGATATAAAACGTGATCGGTTTACCCGGATCTTTCATTTCCAGGTAGAGAAGTTTTCCGACAAGGTCCTTGGACGATTCGTCGGTTACCGGACCCCAGAGAAAAATCTTTCTGTGGTCGAGGAAATTTTTGGAGATTTTACTTCCTGTGAGTTCTTCGAATACTTCCGTGATTTTTTCCGTTTCTGGCATTCCTGAACCTTTCCTTAGTAGTTGGTAAAGTCCAGTTTCTTCTTCCTCATTTTTATGAAAACTCCAATACAAGTAAAACTAGCGAAGATTGCGTAGAAAATCCGAATAAAATGGATGGGCGGAACCGGAAATTGTTTCCCGGGACGAAACGCGTTGAGCCGGGAAGCCAAGATCGGTTTGAGTTCGCTTGAGTTCGAGATTTCCCGAAATTTTACGATATGAGCGTTTTCACTCAGAAGATAAAAACGGCGCGCTTCCCGTTCAAGAGCGGCTTGATCGTTTTTTAAAATCTTCTGCTTCTCTTCCAACTGTCTATTCTCATAGGCAAGCCTTTCCACGTCCAACTGCAAGGACGCGAGCGTTTCTTCGAGTTGGGATCGCACGACGATTCCGGATTCTCCCAGGACGATGAAGTAAAACAATCCTGCGAGAAAACAAGAGAACCAAAAGACTTTTGTCGAAAGAGAAGTCATAAATTTTACCCGTTTACAGGTTGTAAAAAGTGTCCCTGCCTTTATAAACCGCGGACTTTCCGAGTTCTTCTTCGATACGGAGAAGCTCGTTGTATTTCGCGATTCGATCCGTTCTGGAAAGCGAACCCGTTTTGATCTGACCCGCGTTCGTCGCAACCGCGATATGAGAGATCGTAACGTCTTCGGTTTCTCCGCTTCGATGGCTCACGACGTTCGTGTACTTCGCTTTTTTCGCCATTTCGATGGAAGCGAGAGTTTCCGAAAGCGAACCGATCTGATTTACTTTGATCAAAATCGAATTTCCGACTCCGGAAGCAATTCCTTGGGAGAGTTTCTCGATGTTCGTCACAAAAAGATCGTCTCCTACCAGCTGAACTTTCTTACCGATCTTATCGGAAAGAAGTTTCCAACCTTCCCAATCGTTTTCATCCAAGCCGTCCTCGATGGTGATGATCGGATACTTGGAAACCAAGTTCGCATAATAATCCACGAGCTCCGCGCTGGAGAATTCCTTATTATTTTCGGCACCGAGTACGTATTTCTTTTTGCTTTTGTCGTAAAACTCGGAAGAAGCCGCGTCGAGTCCCAATAAAACGTCTTTTTCGGGCTTGTATCCGGCTTTTTCGATCGCTTGGAGAATGACTTCGATCGCTTCCACGTTGCTGGTTAGGTCCGGGGCAAATCCGCCTTCGTCGCCGACCGCGGTGTTTAAATTCTTACTTTTAAGAACCGCTTTCAAAGAATGGAATACTTCCGCTCCCATGCGGAGTCCTTCCCGGAAACTTTTCGCTCCCACGGGAAGAATCATAAATTCCTGAAAGTCCACGTTGTTGTCCGCGTGCGCCCCGCCGTTGATGATGTTCATCATCGGAACCGGAAGTTCACGGGCAAAGTTCCCGCCGATATAACGGTAAAGCGGAAGTTTGGAATGGGCCGCTGCCGCTCTGGCAACCGCGAGGGAAGTTCCGAGAATGGCATTGGCTCCGAGTTTTCCCTTGTTCTTCGTTCCGTCCGCGTCGAGCATGAGTTGGTCGATTCGATTTTGATCGAGTCCGTCTTCCCCCTTAAGTACTTCCTGAATTTTTATATTTACGTGTTCGACCGCTTTGAGAACGCCTTTTCCCAGATAACGGTGTTTGTCCCCGTCTCTGAGTTCCACAGCTTCGTATTCGCCGGTTGATGCGCCGGAAGGAACCGCGGCTCTACCAAAAGAACCGTCTGCAAGAGTTACATCCACCTCAACGGTCGGATTTCCACGGGAATCGATAATTTCCCGAGCGTGAATTTTCTGAATTTGAGAGTTATGAGACATTTTATTTCCTGAGATTCTATCTATGGTTTCCGTCTTAGAATCGCGGTTCGCGATTTCGATCGGAGTCAGGGTTATTAAACGGTCCGTATCTAAGAAATCAAGCGGGAAACGAAAAAATGGATTGCTCGCGATTTGTTGCTCGGTTTCCATTTTCTTTTCTTCGTGGATTTTTGAGTGATGTTTGTTGTGTTCGCTCTTCTTTACTTTCGCGAAGAATTAAAATAAATCTCAATCTTGCTCCCTACGGGTCGCAAGATGGGGATTGCAAGATAAGGATCGCTCTCTTTTTCGACGTTGTTGGAAGTAACTTACAAAACTCAATCTTGCTCCCTACGGGTCGCAAGATTGGTCACAAGATAAGGATCGGTCTCTTTTCCAACGTTGTTGGAAGCAACTCACGACGCTCCGCTGTTCGTTGGCTATCTCACTCTCTAAGGATCGCTCGATATATGAAACTTTCCGAAAAACACGCTCTTGTATTTCATATTCTATTTTTTGCACTTAGTATTCCCATCTTGTTCTTTCCCGGAAGCGTTTCCAGCGGTTGGAGAATGTTCGCGCTTGTTTTGGGCTACAACGTGGGAATCCTTTTGTTCGCGAGAATCTGGGCGCACGAACGTTGGACCGATCTTTGGTTATTTCTTTTTCCTTTGAGTTGTCTTCAGATTTTTCCGGATTGGTTTTTATCCCAGGTTCTCGGAGTCGTCGAATTTCCCGCGGATGGGTTTGCGAAAATCGGAACGGTTTCCGGTTATATGGCGGGGCTTTGGGTGATTCCGTTGTTCGTATCTACATTCGTTTCCGTTCGATTTCGCAAACGTTTTCCCGATGCACCGGCACTTCAAAGTTATCTGTTAGGCGGTTTGATCGCTTTCGTTGTCTTTTTAGTTTCGGAAGAAGTTTCGTATTTGATTCCGGTTTGGTTTGCGAAGAACGTTTGGATGGTCGATCACGTGGCGGTTTACGTTTTGGCGCCGGAATTCATTCTTGCGGTCTTCGCTTGTTATGCATATCACGTTTGCGCGTATTCTTCCTTACCCGAAAAAATCCTTTGGGCGTTTTTGACGATGTTCGTCTATCTAGGGGCTTTGGGATTTTTCTTTCTTTTATTCGAAGGGAGCACGAAGCTCGTTCCGGCCGGCGTTTGAGGAAGAACGGCGCGGGACTCCAACAAGGGATTTTTTCGGATGAATCCGTGGGAACTCCTGCGGCTCGTAAAAATGCAGCGCACTTGTGGGATCTCCAACCCGTTCCGATCTTAGGGCGTATGAGTTCCCACAAAACTTCGGTTTCGCTATAGGACGGTACTTTGGTTTTCGTGGTAGTTCCCACAAAATCGCTTTTATCACGGTGGATTTGTAAGAGTTCCAACATTTCTCCTTCCGTGGTAGTTCCCACAGATTTTCCCGATCACGGTAAATTCTTCTTAAAAAAGAATAAAAACCGATTCTCCCTCTAAAAACCGCGTAAGTATTTTGCTTTTCAGGGGAACCCTCCGTCGAAAATCATCGGATTGTACCCTCATGACTGATAAACAGAAATTCATCCGTAACTTTTCCATCATCGCGCATATCGACCACGGTAAGTCCACCTTGGCGGACAGACTTTTGGAGATCGGTCAAGTTACGAACGATCGAACCAAAAAAGATCAGATTTTGGATTCGATGGATATCGAGCGGGAGAGAGGGATCACGATCAAGGCCAACAACGCTACCTTTGATTATCTCGCCGACGACGGCAATACATACATCATGAATCTTCTGGATACTCCGGGGCACGTGGATTTCACATACGAAGTTTCACGTTCTCTCAAAGCCTGCGAGGGAGTTCTTCTGATTGTAGACGCGAGTCAAGGCGTGGAAGCCCAGACTTTGGCGAACCTTTATCTTGCCATGGAGCAGGATCTGGAAATTCTTCCGGTGATGAACAAGATCGATCTTCCTGCGGCGGATGTTGAAAAAACCAAGGTTCAAATCGAAGAGAGTTTGGGGCTCGACTCGGAAAAAGCCGTCGCGATTTCCGCAAAGACCGGTCTGAATGTGAAGGCGGTTTTAGAAGCGATCACAAAAGAAATTCCGGCTCCGAAAGGAGATCCAAACGGACCTCTCAAAGCTCTCGTTTATGATTCTTACTTTGATCCGTATATGGGAGTCGTGATTAAGATCCGCGTGTTTGACGGTTCGATCAAAAAGGGCGACCGGATTTTGATGATGAGCACGGGCAAAGACTTCACGGTAAACGAGGTCGGAATCAACAGAATCACCTTAACTCCGAAAGAAAGTTTGGGCGCGGGGGAAGTGGGATATATCATCGCCGGAATCAAAAAAGTTTCCGATGCAAAGACGGGTGATACCGTTACGTTATTTTCCAATCCGACGAAAGAATCCATTCCCGGTTATAAGGAAGCGAAGCCGATGGTATTCGCGGGATTGTTTCCGATCAACGGAGAACAATTCGACGAACTCGTGGACGCGATCGAAAAACTCAAGTTAAACGATGCGGCTCTCGTGTTTGAAAAAGAAAGTTCCGTCGCGCTCGGATTCGGCTTTCGCGTCGGCTACCTCGGACTTTTACACATGGAGATCGTGCAAGAACGATTGGAACGGGAATTCAATCTCGATCTCATCACGACCGCCCCTTCGGTAAAATACATCATTCGAAGCAAAAACGGAGAAGTGGAGGAGATCGACAACCCTTCCCGCTTTCCCGACCCGATCACGATCGAATCCACGGAAGAGCCGTATGTGAAAGCGACCGTCATCACCCCGAACGAATACGTGGGGAACATCATGGCTCTCGCGATGGATAAACGGGGGATTCAGTTGGATACGGTGTATCTGACACAGGATAAGGTTCAGCTTACGTACGAACTTCCTCTTGCCGAACTTATTTTCGAATTTTATGATAAGCTAAAGTCTTTTACGCGCGGCTACGCATCTCTCGACTACGAACCCTCCGGTTATAAGACGTCACAACTCGTGAAGATGGACATCCTCGTGAACGGAGAACCCGTCGACGCCCTTTCTATGATCGTTCACAGAACGAAGGCGGAACAAAGAGGAAGGGAAATTATCGAAAAACTGAAGGATCTGATTCCGAGACATCAGTTTATGATTCCGATCCAAGCGGCCGTGGGAGGAAAGATTCTCGCCCGAGAAAGCATTTCCGCGCTCCGTAAAAACGTAACAGCGAAGTGTTACGGTGGGGACATCACTCGTAAAAAGAAACTCTTAGAGAAACAGAAAGAAGGGAAAAAGCGGATGAAGCAGATCGGGAACGTGGAAATCCCGCAAGAAGCCTTTTTGGCGGTTTTGAAAACGGGGAACTGAGCGGATCCTTATTTATGTTCGAATTTGATATAAACTTTAATAGCCAAGATAAGATCTTACACTCCGTTCCTGTTTACGACGAAAATTGTAAGTTGTCGAGCCGGTCTTCTGCAAGGATTTGATTGTCGGGACATTCGGTCTTCGAGATAACTTTTGTTTGATTTCGAAAGTTTTGTGGGAACTCATACGGAAATTCCTAGAAAGGGCTGATCGCCGCTCCTTTTTCTGTGTGGGAACTCCCACGGTTCTTAAAACGAAGGCCTTGTCCTTCCGATTTTTCCGTCGAACCCGGATCACGGAGTAGCAGTTCCCACAATTTTTAGAAATGAACGGTCCAAAGCAGCGGCTGCAAAACGAATTCGTTGATCATCTTCTTTTACAAACTTCCTTGCCGATTCGGATTCAAAAAATTCCGATGGATGCGAATCCGTCCGCAACCTTATCCGTCCTTCGCGACGATCGCCTTGCATTCGGCATAGGAACAAAAGCCAGAAAGTTTCTTGGAATTCACGCGACTCTCCGAACCCAAAATATTCGATCGGTTTTGTTACAAGGGGAACTTCACGGCAACGCGTTGGCTGGGTTTGCGTTTCTATTCCTTAGCTTCGGATATCGGGTCCGGTCGATCGGCTACACGCGCGATCCGAAACGGGCGAGCGCCAATTCGATTTTGACAAAACGTCATTCTCATTCTTTGGAACTGTTTTCTTCGCGCACCGAATGGATGCAAAGAATTTCGCGGCTTTCAGAGGAAATGTCCGTCGTCACACTCGATTCCTATCGTTTTACGAATCACACATCCGTCAAAGATGGAATTCCTACGATCAATCCGGTTTCGGCGCAAGAATTTCCCGATCCCGATTTTTCGGGATCCATCCTCATCCCTGAATACGGATTGTGCCGCGCCGCTTTGGAAGGGATCGATTCCCTTTGGGAAAAAATTCAGATTTCTGAGTACGATCGAATTGTGATCGACGTCGGTTCCGGTTCGACGTATTTATCGGCGCTTCGGTTTTTTCAAAATCGAATTCCGGTCCACGGAATCGCCATCGGACTTCCTAAATCGAAGTTATTGTATTGGCTTGAGGAGAAAAAGAGGCTTCTCGGGTTGGAATGGTTACGAATTGACGACGAACGAATCTTGGAACCGGACGGAAGTTTGGGTTTTGGGGCAGAAGATATGCAAATTTTAGAATATTCTAAATCCTTTTACCAACGAACGGGTGTTCCCGTAGAACCGATTTATTCCGCGCGAACCCTGTCCGCGACCGAAACGAGAATCCGTTCGGGCGAGTGGAGCGGACGAACGCTTTATATTCACCAGGGCGGTCTTTTGAATTTTTTAGATCCGTTTGCCGAAACGTTTCGATTCGGATTTTCGCAATCGCAAAAATTTTCCGATCAGTAAGTTTATACGGCTTTTTTTCTTCGGACGAAATGATTTTCGTTTTTTATTTTGTGTTAGTGTTTTTCGTCCGTCGTCCGCCGATTTGAAACTTCCGAATCCGTCCTCGTTCTTTCCCTTTTAAACAAACGGCTCGAAACAATCGTAATTCTTCTGACGATAGATCTTATTCTCCTTAAATTCGAAAATCATACAGAAATATGCCTTTAGATTCTGATCCGTTTTGAATGGACCAAGGTCGGTCTTAACCGTTGCTTCCCATTCCGCTTCGACGACAACCGTATCTCCGTTTTCGAGATAACTCTGCATCCGAAAGACTTGCCGTTTTAACAGATTTTTTCCCGCGGGCATTCTTCGAAATATGTCCTCCCAGTTGCTGACTGTGACGGTCTTTGTGAGTGCGTTCGGATATTCGATTTGTTGAATTTCCGGATGGAGTATCGTTTTGAATTCTTCTTTTTCGACTACGAATTCGGATAACAGTTTTAAATACGTTTCTACGATTTGATTGTATTTGTTCATCTTGGACCTCAACCTCGAGAATATTCAAAATTCAGCAACTTCTTCTTAGGTCTTGAATCCGCAATTCTATAATTTGATGGCATGGGATAGAAAATTGCGATTCGAAAACGGAATCAGGATTTTGTTTTGATTTTGGATCGGTTTTTTTAAAAGAATGAACCGCGATTCTCGTCTTGAAATTAGGATTCGTTTTGTTTTCGAAAAATCCTATTTCCGTTCGGAATCGATCGATGCCTGCAAATCTTCTTTGCGTCTTTCCGGTTCGGACATAAAAAAGCCGCCCTGAGGGACGGCTTTTAAAAACGGTTTTGTTCAAAGAAACAAAATACTAACCCTGACGATCGGGTTCAAGCGGGACGGCGTTCTCTTATTGTAAAGAAGAAGGCCGCCGGCAGGTTGAACTTTTTAAGAAAGAATATAATCCCGATTCATCGTCCGGATAAAATCTCTCTTAATCGATTTCGGGCAAACCGCTTCGCACTCGTATTGGTTCGTGCAGTTTCCGAAACCTTCCGCATCCATCGCGTTGATCATTTTTTTCACGCGCTCTTTTTGTTCCACTTTTCCTTGCGGTAACAAGCCGAGGTGAGTGATCTTCGCGGAAACGAACAACATTGCGCTCGCGTTTTTGCAGGAAGCGACGCAGGCTCCGCAACCGATACAAGTCGCGGCGTCCATCGCAACGTCCGCATCCACTTTAGGAATCGGTAATGCGTTTGCGTCGGGAGCCCCGCCGGTGTTGATGCTGATAAATCCGCCGGATTGGATGATTCGATCAAACGCGCTTCTATCCACGACGAGATCCTTGATGACTGGGAAAGCCTTGGCTCTCCACGGTTCCACGTAAACGGTGTCACCGTCTTTGAAGGAACGCATGTGCAACTGGCAGGAAGTCACACCTTGGTGCGGTCCGTGCGCTTGTCCGTTGATCATCAGGTTGCAGGAACCGCAGATTCCCTCGCGACAATCGTGTTCGAAAGCGATCGGATCGTCTCCCTTTGTGATGAGTTCTTCGTTGACCACGTCGAGCATTTCCAAAAAGGACATGTTCGGGGAAATATCTTTTGCGTCGTAGTCTACGATCTTTCCCTTTTCTTCTCCGCTCTTTTGTCTCCAGACTTTGAGTTTCAGATCCATTATTTATAACTCCTTGTAGCGAGGTGAACGTTTTCGAACTCCAGTTTTTCCCTGTGTTCGGTTGGTTTTTTACCGACTCCGTTGAATTCCCAAGCGGTAGCGTGACAGAACTTATCGTCGTTTCGTTTCGCTTCTCCTTCTTCTTGGTATTCTTCGCGGAAGTGACCTCCGCAGGATTCTTCCCTTGTGAGTGCGTCGAGGCAGAGCAGTTCTCCGAATTCCAAGAAGTCAGCGACTCTTCCCGCTTTTTCAAGAGATTGGTTGAGTTCCGCGCCGCTTCCGGGAACGTTTACGTTCTGCCAGAATTCTTCACGGATCTTAGGAATTTCGGCTAACGCTTCTCTCAAACCTTTGTCGTTACGCGCCATTCCGCACTTGTCCCACATCAGTTTACCGAGTTGTCTATGGAAAGAATCCACGGTTCTTTTTCCGTTGATGGAAAGAAGTTTTTTCGTAGTTTCTTCCGCATCGGAAAGAGCCTTCTTCGCTTCCGGATGATCTTCGCTCGGACGAGAGTTGAACCCCGCTCCTGCGAGATAGTTTCCGATCGTATAAGGAAGAATGAAGTATCCGTCCGCAAGACCTTGCATCAGAGCCGAAGCTCCGAGACGGTTCGCTCCGTGATCGGAGAAGTTCGCTTCGCCGATTACGAAAAGACCGGGGAGGTTGCTCATCAGGTTGTAATCCACCCAAAGACCGCCCATGGTGTAGTGAACTGCAGGATAAATTCTCATCGGTTGTTTGTATGGGTTTTCACCGGTGATTTGCTCATACATCTGGAAGAGATTTTCGTAACGGTCGCGAATTTTCGGTTCGCCGAGACGACGAATCGCGTCCGCAAAGTCGAGATACACGCCCTGACCGGATTCTCCCACGCCCAGTCCCGCGTCGCAGGCTTCTTTTGCCGCGCGAGAAGCGATGTCGCGAGGAGAAAGGTTTCCGTAACTCGGATACTTTCTTTCGAGGTAGTAGTCTCTTTCACTTTCGGGAATGTCCGCGGGATTGCGTTTGTCGCCTTTGTTTTTGGGAACCCAGATTCTTCCGTCATTTCGGAGAGACTCGGACATCAGAGTGAGTTTGGATTGATGATCTCCCGAAACAGGAATACAAGTCGGGTGAATTTGCGTATAACAAGGGTTCGCGAAGAAGGCGCCTTTTTTGTGAGCCTTCCAAGTCGCTGTTACGTTACAACCTTTCGCGTTTGTGGAAAGGAAGAATACGTTTCCGTATCCGCCGGTTCCGAGAACGACCGCGTCGGCCATATGAGTGGAAAGTTTTCCCGTTACGAGATCGCGAACCACGATTCCTTTTGCGTGACCGTCTACTACGATCAATTCTACCATCTCGGTTCTTGGATACATCTTCACTGCGCCGAGTCCGATCTGACGGGAAAGCGCGGAATACGCTCCTAAAAGAAGTTGTTGTCCGGTTTGACCTTTTGCGTAGAAGGTTCTGGAAACTTGCGCCCCGCCGAAAGAACGGTTGGAAAGATGTCCTCCGTATTCTCTCGCGAAAGGAACTCCTTGCGCCACACACTGATCGATGATGTTTACGGAAACTTCCGCCAAACGGTGAACATTCGCTTCTCTTGCACGGAAGTCCCCGCCTTTTACTGTGTCGTAGAACAGACGATGAACGGAGTCCCCGTCGTTCTGATAATTCTTCGCCGCGTTGATCCCGCCCTGAGCCGCGATACTGTGCGCTCTACGAGGGCTGTCTTGAAAGCAGAAGGTTTTTACATTGTAACCGAGTTCTGCGAGTGTCGCGGAAGCGGAAGCTCCTGCGAGACCGGAACCGACTACGATGATGTTGAATTTTCTTTTGTTGGCCGGGTTTACCAGCTTGATGTCGGCCTTATGATTGGACCATTTTTTCTCAATCGGGCCGTTGGGAATTTTAGAATCTAAACTCATGAATGGTTCTCCAAAGAATTACGGGTGAACGTATCCCAGCAAAATCGAAAGCGGGATAGAAGTGTTTCCAATAAAGATGATTAAAGCGAAAAGGATCGCACCCGCTTTGATCTTGCCGCTCAATTCGGGAGTGCTCAAACCCAAGGTTTGAAACACGCTCGCGACACCGTGGCTGATATGGGAAGCGAGAAGCACCATCGCGAAGATGTAAGAACCCGCAACGATCGGATTTTGAAAGCCGAGAATTACCATCGTAAAAACGTCGTGTCTTCCTTTGGAATCGGTCATCGCGAAATGATCCGGATTGGTGACTCCGAGAGTAAAGTGGAGAAGGTGATACACGATGAAGGAAAAAATTAAAAGTCCCGTCAAAGCCATGGTTCTGGAAGCGAGAGACGCTTGAACCGTGTATTGTTTTGCATAAGCGATCGGGCGAGCTTGTTTGTTTTCGATTGAGAGTTTTATCGCGTAATAAACGTGTATGATAAAGCTAACGATCAGAATGATTCTGGCTACCCAGAGAAGGGGTTCGATGTCCCTAAGCGATTGGCCATATGCGTTGATTTTTTCTTGTCCTAGGAAGATCTGAAGATTTCCCAACATATGAACAACCACAAAGCCGAAATAAACGAGTCCGGTCGCTGCCACGAGAGTTTTTCTCCCGATGGAAGACCGGAGATATCCAGCCTTAAAATCCATTACATTTTCTCCTGTTTGTTTGGTGGAAAGAATTCATCGAAAAATTAAAATGATTCGAAAAGATGGGATTTGAAGCCCGCTTTCTTAAATTAGGGTAAAAAAGCGAGTTGGGACGAAAAGCATTTTTATTGGAAACTGAAAAAATTGATACCGGAATCGAAAGTTATTAAGATTCCTTCTCAATTAGAAACCAACTTGTGTCCCATTCACTTCCTTGAGAATTTTGTGCATCGCGTAACAAAGGAGTTTCGAGAGAATCGAAAGAAACGATCATGAACGCATCCGATCCATTCCAAACATTGTATCAAAAAGAAAAATTAAAAGGCGAGTCAAGCGCGCAAGCCACGAAAGAATTTGCGGAGCATTCTCCCCTTCGAAAAAAATATCCGGAAGATACGAAAACTTTAAATCCGTATTATACGTTTCGGGGACGAAAACTTTCCCGAATCGCGTTCGGATGTTATCGAGTCGGACTCGAATCTCCCGAACATGAATCCGCTTTGGAACTTTCGTTGGCTCGGGGATTCAACGTGATCGACACTTCCTCCAATTACGGAAACGGAGAAAGCGAAAGTTTAATCGGAAAGGTTCTCCATAAAAAAATAGGAAAGGGAGAATTGAAGCGCGAAGACGTTTTCCTCGTCACAAAGGCCGGTTATATCCAAGGAAGAAATCTACAAATCGTAACCGAACTGGAAAAACAAAACAAAGAATTTCCGGAGATCACCTATTACTCCGAAGGATGTTATCACTGCATTCATCCGGATTTTTTAGAGGATCAACTAGAACGTTCTTTGAAACGTCTCGGACTGGAAACCGTGGACGTGTTCCTGCTTCACAATCCCGAATACTTTTTGATGGATCGGGAGAAGCATAACGTTCCGAAAGAAAAGGCGATCGAACAATATTACGAAAGAATTAAGAACGCTTTCCGGTTCCTGGAACAAAAAAGAAAGGAAGGTAAAATTCTCTATTACGGAATTTCTTCCAATACGTTTCCGGAAGATCCGCAAAAATATACGGCGACTTCTTTGCAGCGAGTTTTACGGATCGCAAAGGAAGTGCAAAACGAACTCTCTCTTGAAGAATCCGGTTTTGCCGTCGTTCAGTTCCCGGCCAATCTTTTGGAAATCGGTTTTCTCGAACCGCAATTCGAGGGCAAAAGCCTTGTGGAAATCATTCGGGAAAACGGACTTCTTCCCTTGATCAATCGCCCCTTGAACGCGATTTCGAACGCGGGAAGTATATTCAGACTTTCTTATGATCCGAAAAAAAGCGGAGAGGGTATTCTCGCTCTTTTAAAAGAAGAGTTGAACGGAATTTATGCGCAGGAAGCGACGATTCTTTCCCTTCTTCCCGCGGGTTCGTACAAATACACGTTTCGTTCTGTTACGGAGCCGTATTTGGATCAGTTTCAAAATCAGGATCATCTGAGTCAATTTCTAGAGCGCACCGTGATTCCGATCGTGCAACAACTGATCTCTCAAGTGGAAACGATCGCAGGTCCGGAAAAACAAGGGGATTACATCGAGATCCTGAACAAGTCTCTTCCGATCCTGGAACAGTACGTGTTACAAAAGAACGCCGAGGATCGATCCTCCGTTTATGAGAAGATTCTAAAATACTATCCGCAGTATCGGGGTTGGAATCTTTCCGGAATCGCGTTGCATCTCCTGCATTCTTCTCTACGGGAAGGAACGGTGCTGCTCGGGATGAGAAAGAAAACGTATGTGGAGGACGCGGCTCTTTCGTTCGGGACCGCTCTTTCCGAGATTCGAATCGAGGATTGGAAACGTTTTGAAGTTTGATCCCGAAATCGTGGCTCTGTTCGAACATATCACTTCGACAAACGATCCCGAACTCACGATCGACTTCGCTTATCAAAATGCGGAACGATTGTTTCACGAAGGAAAGTATTTCGAGGCGCACGAGGTTTTGGAATTCCAATGGAAAAAGGATTTCGGACCTCGAAAGACTTTTTTGCAGGCGTTGATCCAGCTTTCCGTTTCGTTGCACAAGATTTATGTGAAACCCAACGGACGAGGCTCCCGTATGCAGGCGGAAAAGTCGAAGGAAAAATTGGAATCCGTCTTAAATTCCTCCGCGTTAAACGGACTTGGAAAAAAGGTAACGTTAGATTTGATTTCCGATCTGGAATCGATTTTGGGTCTGTACGACGGGGACGAACTTCACGCAGAAAGAGTTTCTGCTTTCAGGATTCCTCGGCTTCCGAAAGACTGGCGGGAATTATTCAGAGGCTGATATGGGTGAAATCGAAAGCGGCTTTTTTCAATCCGGCGGATACAATCTTTCCTATAAAATCCACAAGAACGAAAAGAACAACGCGATCCTTTTGTTTCACGGATTTCAGGACGCGTCCGATACCTTTCTCTACCAGTTCTCGTTCTTATCGCAACATTTCGATATATATCGATTTGATTATAGAGGTCACGGAGATTCCGATTGGCTCCGCGAAGGGAATTATCATTTCATTCAAACCCTCGTAGACGTGAAGACGTTCATCTCCCGATTTCTTCCCGAAAAATTCCACATTTTAGGTCATTCGATGGGAGGGGGAATCGGAGCGCGATTTGCGGGAATCTATCCGGAACGGGTTTTGAGCGTCGTTTGTCTGGAAGGGTTTATGTCGATTCAATCTCCCGAGTTCGAAAAAAAACGTCTAAAAGCCTGGCTCGACACGTTGGAAAACAACGAGGTCGGAACCAAGGAACGAAAGAATAAGAGTTTTTCAAGCGTGGACGAACTGACCCTTCGTTTAAAGCCAGTGTATCCGCGTTTGAGTTTGGAAAAGGTTCGCGATCTTGCGGTCTATCTTTCCAAAAAAACGGATTCAGGATATCAATGGAAAAACGATCCTTTGTACAAACGCGGGTTTCCCTTCGTATTTTCCCCGTATCTGACGAGACATCTCTGGGAATGTATCGATTCCCCGACCCTGATCATCTACGGAAAGGAAACTCATTTGATGCCGGAAAACCGCGAGGAGATTCTTTCGCATTTTAGACATCTTGAATATATCGAGATTGAAAACGCGGGTCACAATATGCATCACGACCAACCGGAAAAACTCGAATCGTTGTTAAGCGAATTCTATTCGAAACACGGCTTGATTGTGAAATCTTAAGGCCGCAATCAAGCGATCAGGTCGAGCGTAACCCGCAAACGAAATAAACGGAACCGCATAAAAAATTCCCGAAAATCCGACTCAATTAGCCTGAATTTTACGCAAGATGTCCGAGCGGGAGTAGTTTTTTTCCTGGGGTTTTTTCGTTTACGAATTTATTACGAAATCCAAAACCAAAAAGTTATTGATAACATGGTTCCGTCTACGTTAAGATCTTTTGGAAAAGAATTTCCAACGAGTTCTGTTTAGGACAGGGATTCTTTTTTAAAATTCCCGCGGAGTTTTTTTTGAAGCGCTTCACAACTTCTTCTTTTCGATCCATTCTTATTTTCTCTTTGTTTTTTTCGATGCCCCTATGGAGTGCGCAGACGATTCTTCTGAAAGATGGAACCTCTCTCAAAGGAGAAGTCACCGGTCAAAACGAAAAGGCAATCACCGTACGAACCGCAGACGGAGGGGTTCGGACGATTTCAAAGCGGAGCATTCTGAAAGTTATCTACAAAGAAGTAAACGAAGACGAGGCGAAACGAATCCGCCAAGAAGAAGAAACGAAAATTCGAGAAGCCAAATCTGCCGAAGAGAAAAAACGAATCGAGGAAGAAGCGGTCGTCATCAATCCGCCGGTGAAAACTTCAGGAACGAGAAGCCGTTGGAGTCTTGTTTGGAGATCCGCGGTTCTTCCTGGTTGGGGTCATTACAAGGCGGAGCGGAAAAAAACGGCGATCGTTTACGGCGCCTTATTTTGGACAGGAGCGGTTGCGACGGGACTTGCCGCAAAACAAATAGAAAGTAAAAAGGCGGCCTACGACGAGGCGTCTTTGTACGGACAGGCTTCCGGAAATTTATTGTTCGGAGAAGCCTACGTAGGCGATAAACGGGCCGCTTACAAAAAATCCATCCAAGACTATCAAAGCGTGGCGGCCGGGACCGCGCTGATTTATTTGATTCAGCTCACTCATGCTTATTTTACGGGTGTGGAATGGGAAAAGGAGGAAATCGCAGTAACTCCGGATGGCCTAATTCGAACAAAGGGGTTACAATTGGATTCGATGAGGGAAGTGAATCCGTTGAACGCTGGCTCCGGCAACGCTTTCGGTTGGAGAGCGGAAGCTCGGTACAACTGGTTTTTTTAAGGGGAATCGTATGAAAAAATATTATTCTATTCTAATGCTTTCTCTTCTTCTGAACTGCTATAAATTCGAAGAGAGTCAATTCGATCCTACGGGAGCTCTTAGTATTCTGCGGACTTTTTTTTCAGGTGCGACCGGTTACACGAACTTTATGATCAATCAGTATTCGGCGTTTCGGCCTGCGGGATTGGACGTCTACGTTTCGTATGTGCGTAGAAATTTCGGCTTGGATGATTCCAGAAACCGGATCGATCTGATCATCGCGAGTCAGAACGGAACGCTTATGATTCCGACGAACGTGCCTATGATCGGAGGACAAATTACCAGCATGGTAGGTTACGGATATACTGCAGGGAACACCGCGAACAAATACGCGATCCTGTTCGAGGTTCTGGAGACAACGGGCGTTTATAATTATTATTACTGGGTCGGTCTGAGTCTTCCGAGCGCGGGAACCAGAATGACCTTTACGCAGTTTACGCCCCCGGTTGCGGGCGCTCCGATTGTCGGGTTTGGACCGTTCAACGTCGGTGCGGTGGAAAAGCTCGTCTTTTGTCAAAAGTTGGGAAGTACGACCACCTGTTACAATACGAATAGCGATTTTACCAACCTGCAGACGATCGCAGGACCGGTTCCCACTTCCTGCACGAACGTTTACAACAACGGTTCCGTGGGTTGGTGTGCGGATTCGATCAGCGGTAATTCGTATCAGTTCTATTCCACCAACGGGGGTGTTGCGGCGTTCGGCGGACCGACTCCGATCACTCTAGTATCCAACTATAAAACCGGCGCTTATACGAATTCCGGTCCGAGCAGTTTCTTTCTTTCTCCGATCGGAACTCAATCGCATTATCTCGAACACGGCGCCGGTACTTTAAGAATTACTTCCACGTTTGGGGATTTGACTTCTATGGGGGGATTGACTTCTCCGGGAAACTCGTATCAACAAGTGATCGCGTTGTCCGCGCTATCCAGTACCGATTCCATCTATCCGGTTCGAGGTTTTGTAAACGGATCGTTTTCGTATCTCACGTTTATCGCCAACGCAGGTGGAAATTCAACGCCCTACGCATTTAAGAGTAACGATTTAGGTGCCACTTGGACGCAACTCAATCAGACGTCTTTAACGTTGCCGACGCCGGGTTATCCGTTTGACCCAGTTCCGAGTCAGACGGCCGCCCTTGGGTTTTACGCGACTACCACCGGAGGAGACAAGCTGCATAACTTTGTGAACATCGAAGGGGACGGTTTGAAACATTACGTTTCCACGAATGACGGGGCGACTTGGACCTTGCAGGAAACGATAACTTTAACGTCGGAATAAAAACGCTCACATAAAAAAATTTTGTCTCATTCGTAAAAAAAAGCTTGTACTTTCCTCCGTACTCCTAGAACATCCTTTCAACAATTTTTAAGGATATTTCCATGCAAGAACAGGGTGCAAAGTTTAAGAGTCAGTTAGAAAGATATATCAACTACCGCGGGATCGATATCGTCCTGCACCTTAAAGACGGTTCTCGTGTGGAATTGGATCGCAATCGTAAAATGGTCGGGGAACAAATCGTGTATTTCCCTTCCAAGAATTTGAGCAGCGCCGTGGAACTCGCAAGCATCAGCCGCGCCGAATTCTTTGTCGCTTAACAAACTCGAATCGAATCCGTCCGAATCGACGATTCCGACGGATTCAAAAATTCTAAATTAGAAAAATGGAAGAAGGACGCGAAGAATTTTCGTGTCCGAAAGAATCCGAGAAACGAAGAATCAATTTTCGAATTTAACGACCCAGACGGAATGAAGTTCCGCTACGGTTTCGTTTCGTTCGTTGAGGGATTTGGATAACAGTTTTACCACGGAGCCTTTGTGTTCGGTGATTTCGGTAACGATCTTTATCTTTTCGGATTTTACTCCTTTTAGATATTTGATCTCCGCGCTTGCGGTCGCCATAAACTTGAACGTTCGACCCGACGCTTTGATCCAGGCGGCAACCGCAGCTCCCGCCGAACTATCCATCGCCGAAAACAAAACTCCTCCGTGCACGGAACCGACCGGATTGAAAAAGGATTCGTCCGTTTCGATCTCGTATTCGCTTTTACCGGGACTGGCCGAAAGAGCTTTATAACCGACCTTTTGCGAGAATCGGTCCCGTGATCCGAAATACGTTGCAAATTCGGGAGAATCCGATTCCGGTAATTCTAAAAAGAATGCGTTCATATATCGTTAAATTCCGAAGGGGGCGATTTCTGTCAATGCGGAGCGGTTAAGGCGAAGCTTTTTCGGGAATGAACGATGAAGTTTCAATCCCGGACGAGAAAGTTTGATTCTAAACAAATGCGGTTCTTTTACGGTCGGGAGCTTTCAAAAGTCGATCAATTTTTGAAAGCGGTATTTGGTCCGACAAAGCACAACATCGTTCTGAAATTCGAAATTCGTATGAGTTCCTACATTTCATGAAAGCTGTACTTGGAAACTCTCCCTTTAAGAAAGATCGCGGATTAAATCTTCGATTTCTTGAACCTTGTTAAAATCCCGTTCCGTATAATTCAAATACAGATCGTATTCCGAACCGGAGATTTTCTCACAGCGAATCACTTTGACCGGGATTTGAATTCCGCCGGAAAGACTGATCGTTCCGAGTTTTAGTTCCAGAACCGTTCCCGGTTCGACCGGAGAATCGGTTCTGTGCAGCAGACCTTTCAGAATGTTATCAGCCAATCGCAGGCTCTGATCGGCTAATTCGTTCAGGTAGACGGTGATTGTGTTTGGAATTCTGTTATAGTGCATGGCACAATAATACGAATTCCGGCTCGATTCAATCAAGCAAAATTCAAAAAATTCTTTCTCAATGGAATGTTTTTTATATTACATTTCCATTATATTTGCTTTTCGGCAAATTGCTTTGCACAAAGGCAGAATGTTCAGTAAAGAATCCGAGTTTTGATCGAAAAAGGATGTTTTTCGATTTTTTCCTTGAGTTCGTCTCCGACGGACTTGTCGATCACCATGGATAAATATCCGATTTCAGCGCTCGTTCCCAAGTGTTGAGAGCTGATATTCGCTCCGATTTCGGAAACCATGGAGTTGATGTCCTTCAAAAAGCCGGGTTGATTTTTGTGTACGTTGAGAATTCTATACTGTCCCGTAGGTAACGGAGTGATTTCCAAGTTCGGAAAGTTTACGGAGAATGTCGTAGATCCGTTGTTTACGAACTTGAGAAGTTTGCTCGCAACCTCGGAACCGATGTTTCTCTGCGCTTCTTCCGTGCTTCCTCCGATATGCGGCGTTAGAATCACGTTAGGCAGGTTTTGCATCGGGGTTAAGAACGGATCGTTGTTCGACTCGGGTTCTTCCGGGAACACGTCGATTCCCGCGCCCGCGATATGACCGGCTTTGATAGCGGCGGCTAACGCTTCCAGATCGACCACCTTCCCACGGGAAAGATTGATCATATACGCGCCCTTTTTCGTGATCTCGATTTCCTGCTTACCGTAAAGATTCATGGTCTGCGGAGTTTCAGGAACGTGAAACGAGATAAAGTCTGAATTTCTCAAGAGCGCCTCGTAACTATCCGCGGGAGTTGCGTTGCCGAGAGGAAGAACGGTTTGCACATCGTAGTAGATGACTTTCATTCCCATCGCTTCGGCGAGTACGGAAACCTGACTTCCGATATGGCCGTAGCCGACGATTCCCAAAGTTTTACCGCGGACCTCGAAACAGTTTTTCGAAATTTTGTTCCAAATCCCGGAGTGAGTGTTTCGAATATGATCGGGAACTCTTCTGGCGAGCATGATGACTTCGGAGATGACGAGTTCCGCAACGGAACGCGTGTTGGAGTATGGCGCGTTAAAAACCGGAATTCCTTTTTTTTCGGCTCCGGCGAGATCCACTTGATTGGTTCCGATGCAGAAACAGCCGATCGTTAAAAGACGTTTCGCCTTTTCCAGAACCGGAGGGGTTACGTTTGTTTTGCTTCGAATTCCCAAAACGTGGATATTTTCGATTTCATTCAAAAGCTCTTTTTCCGAAAAAGCGGCGGGAAGAAGACGGACGTTGAAACCGTCTTTCTTAAATAGTTCGTGTGCGTCCTGATGGACGTTCTCAAGAAGGAGGACGTTGATCTTATCTTTTGGAAATGAAATCATAGGTAGTACCTAACCAGGGTTTCAAGTGTGCTCTTCCCTGAAAATTGAATTTTTCCCGCGGCGCAGCCGCGTGGTTGAAGAACGGAATTTTCTTTCAAATCTCCGGCAGGCCGGAAAAACTGGGGGAAAAATCACGGGAGATCCTTTTTGAAAATTTCAGTTTCCGCACTCATTCTTTCTTTCGCCGTAGTTTTGGGAATCACCTGTTCGAGCGAATCCATCCGTCAGACCCCCGAACCGGCCTTGGAACAGGTTCTCTTTCATTCCGATCCTTTCTGTCCCGGATTTCACGTTTTCTGCTCCCAAGGCGACACGAAGTCGTTGACGTTTCGGGGAGTTTATAAGAATCCGAACGGCGAAAAGACGGTTTATCTGGATTATTTCTTGAGTTCGTTCGAGGTGAGTTTTCCGATCGGGGTTTCCCTGAAACTCGACGGAACCTGGTTTAACTTGAGAAAGGTGGGAACCGACTATTCCGATTCCATGAGAATTTCTTCCTTGGTTCCTGCGGACGTCGCGGAGAGGATTCTCGTCGCAAAAGAAATCACGTTCAGCTTTTCGTCCCGGGAAAAAACCACGAACCAGCTTTTGAGCAAGGGAGAAATCGCAAGGTTCCAATCGCTTTTGAAGTCGCTGCGGGAGAGGTTGGAAACACAAGGAAAATTGAATATTCTGAATCTCTGATATAGGGCTTTTCAGTAAAACTTGGTCCCACCCTATGTGTCGCTTCCTAAGGGGCGCTCCACGGGGTGGGGGCGGCGGTGGAAAATTTTTCGTATCAAAGAATCATACTTCTTGCAAGTAAAAAGTATGATTTTTGTCGGAACATTTGAAAAATTCGTTGCTGATCCTTTTCTATTCCCGTGCTAACTTCTTTACGCTGTCGAGCGTAGGGGAAAGCCAGTCTTCGAGAAGAGGGTCTTGCCCGATCGCTTCTTTTTTAAACATTAAGTCCTTGTTCGACATCGCGATTTCGGAAACCTCGTTGATCTTTCTCGCAGTTTCGATCGCCTTCCAGTAATGTTTCAACGCTTCGGCGGTGTTTCCCTGTTTTTCATAAACCGCGCCGATGTTGTTGTAAGCGGCGACTAACGTCTGGTAGACTTCCTGGTGATACGGATCATCCGGTTTCGGAAGTCCCATATTCAACAATTTTTCTTCCATGTCGTCCTGAACCTTGAGATAATTCCCGAGGCTCGCTTTGTATTGACCCGTATAATAGAACGCGTTCGCTTTTCCCATCAAAAGAGTGGAATGATTGTATTCGTCCTCGTCTTCGAAACCGGACCATTCGTTGAGCGAAGCGGCAAAATCCCCGCTCATATAATCCACCCAACCTTTGAAGTAACGAAGTTCTCTTTGAATTCCGGCGGGAAGAGGAGTTCTCCATCTGCGTATGAGAGTGAATTCGTTTTCGTCGGTTTGAACCGCTTCCGCTTTGGAAAAACCGTCCAAAGAATTTTTAAGTTCCATGGATCTCGTTTTTGCGATCGCGTCCATCGCGGCTCTCGCGCGGAACGGATAGATTTTGCGGCCCGGAAATTCGGTGATCTTATCTTTTTCGTGGATTCCCGCCGCGGATAAGTATTGGATTCTCGCCTTGTCGAAATAAATACGGCCGACGTTTCCTTGGATCAATGTTTCGTCTTCTTCTCTTGCGCCGTAACTTTGTTTGTAATTCTCGAATCGTTTGAGGGATTCGTTTAACAATTTGTCGGCTTCGCCGAAGTTCGCGAGACGGATCGCGTTTTCGGCGAGTTCCGTAGATGCCAGATAATGCGCCGGATCGAGTGTCGCGGCCTTTTCGAAAAATCTTCTGGCCTGAATCGACTCCTTGATCGAAGCGAAGTATCTTCCTCTTTGATAATAACCTTCCGCGTAATCTGCGCCGTCGATTTCCACGCCGGTCACCGGATCTTCTTCCGTTTTATGATAGATCAGATCCAAAATTTCGAGGGCGTTGTCGTTGACTTCCATTCCGGAAACCTGATCCATCGGATTGATATTATAACGGATTCGTAATTCTTTCTTGTTTAGATCGGTGTAGAAGGAAGCGAGTTTGGAAAGAACGTGCAAAGAAAGTTTTTTCTCGATGTCCAAGTTGTTCTTGATCTGTCTGTGATGATTGATGACGAACTGAGGGTTTCCGTCTTCTTTCCACATCTCGATATACGTGGAGAGCAGGCCGCCTTGACCGACCGGACTGGACGGATCGATTTCCACGATCTTGTTGTAAAAGGACGCGGCCTTTCCGAATTCTCTCCGGTTGTAATAGATCTTCGCGATACCTGCGGTCGATTCTTCGTCATACGGTTCGTTTCCGTCCGTATAAACTTGTTTGAAAAAGTTGATCGCGAGTTGATCGTTCTTATACTTTCCGCCTCCGAGAGAAGACTCGGTGAACGAAGGCATAATGGAAGAATGAAATCTTCCCAAATTCTTATACGTAGGATTGTCGTGCGTTTGTTTTTCCAGACGCATCACGATGTAGGCTCCGGCCTTCATGATTTTTCTTTGAATTCCGTCTTGAGCGACGAGAATCATTCGGTTTTCGTTCCCGATTTTTCCGGCGATCGGAAGTTTTCCGTTGTCCCAAACCTGACCTTTTGCAAGCGTAATGATAGGGACTTTTTCGCGTTTGTCCCAAGCGTTGGAGGAAGGTTCTTCCCCGCCTGCGCCGAAATCGGGGCTGACCTTACCGAATAATTTTTCAAAAGCGCGGTCGTATTCTTCGACTCTCGTATATTCCACACCGTAGAGGTTTAAATACTTGAGGTGGTTCGGGAGAATATTTTCTCCTCTGGCAAAGGATTCTTCCGCTTCAAAGAATTTCTTTTTGCGGGACTCGCTGTTTTTCGGATAGGCTCCCGCTTCACGGATCAATGTCAGACCTTGTTCGTAATACTGAGCCGCCTGATTCGGGATGATGAAGTTTCTGTAAAATAACGTTCCGCCGACCACGAGAAAGATTCCCGCGGCGATCCCGATGATCGTTCTACGGATCGCCTTTCTTTGTCTTTGTAATCCTTCTTTTGTGTACAGAGGATCGGTGGAGATGATCGGAACCCCGTCTTTGGAGAAACCGCTCATTCTTTGGGAAACGGAAATCGTTTCTCCCAAAACTCCCGAGAGGAAGTCCGCGATTTCCTCCGGAGAACTTTCTATTTTAATGAGTTCTAATAAACCTTTTTGGTCTCTCGGAGTAAGTCGATCTTGAACGATCGCGTCGATGACCGCGCGGCGCAGAGTAGGCGGATAACGGAGAATTTCCTTCTGGATGATCGCGAGTTCTTCGTCTTTGAGGCCCTTGTCGATGTCCTGTTTTTCTTCGCTCGCAAGACCTTGTAAGTCCGCCTCGAGACCGAAGGAACTTCCGGAATCGAAATCGCCTCCGCCTACGTCGCTATCCAAATCGGGACTAAAGGATTCAAAGGAAGAATCTCCGCCGGCAGGAATGTCGGATAACGTGTCTTCTTCGGTGGAAGGAACGAAGTCCGCGAACGGATCTTCCGAAACCGTAGCGGAAGAAGCAAGATCCGAAAACGGATCTTGTCCCGCAGGTGCGCCCATATCGCCGAAGTCGGCAAACGGGTCCGATTCTCCGGGAGAAGGACCGGAGTCCGCCGAAGAGCTGAAAAAATCATCGTCACCGCCGCCGGATGGAGTCGGAGAAGAAGATAGGAAGTCGTCGAAAGAATCTCCGCCTCCGGAGGGTTCCGAAGCGGAGAGGCCGAAGTCGTCGTCACCGCCGCCTTGTGTTTCAAGGCCGCCCATTCCTGCAAACGGATCGGCGCTCGGTTCCGGCGTGGAAGTAAAAGAATCCATATCTCCGAACGGGTCCGCATCGGAGCTGGAAGGTGTAGAACCAAAGTCGTCCATCGGGGTTGAACCGAAATCGGAACCACCGAACGGATCTGAATCCGCCGAAGTCGTATCTCCCATTCCGGCGAACGGATCGTCGGAGGAAGGAGTTCCTCCGGTCATTTCATCTAAGCCCGCAAACGGATCGCCCGCGTCCGCAGAAGGAGAAGGGCTTTCGTCTCCGAAAGAAAAATCATCGGAAGGAGTGGAACTTGGTTCTTCGGAAAGTCCGAAATCACCGAACGCGTCGGAATCCTCCGAAGCGGTAGGAGCGGGTTCCGCGTCCATTCCGAAGTCGCCAAATGGATCGCCGGCATCTGCGGACGGAGCAGGAGATTCTTCTTCAAATGAAAAATCATCGGCGGGAGCCGGTGTTTTCGGTTCCGCCAAGAGTTCGTCTAAATCGATATCGTCGTCTTCGAATACTTTTGTGGGAGGCTTTTGCGGTCTTTGCGGTTCTTCAAAATCCTCGTCCGATTCTTCTTCGTCTCCGGCGGTCGGAGTCGTATCTTCGGTTTCTTCTTCCTCGTCTGAAGAAGGCATTTGCGATCCGTATCCCATCTTCTGACGGAAAACGGAAAGCATCGGATTGAGTTCTTCCGAAATATCCGGGTTTTTGGAAAGAGGCTCTAGAATAGAACGGACTTGTTCTAATTCCGCTTCGCTCAATGGGGTAGAATTCGCCTCTGCCATGATATCCTGATAAATTATATCGGAATGCTTCTCGATTCTCCAAGGAAAAAACTCATCCCGAATCCTCTCAAAAACGCCCCGAATCGAAAAAAAATTTTATGTCCTATAACACGGCCAGTTCGGTTTCTTTGGAAGTGATTTTCCGGATTTGCCTTATGCTTTTTCGAAAACTGATCGAACTTTTATTCAGAATGAAATCGATCCCTACGACAAAAGTTTTACTCGCACTTCTATTGACCATCACCGTTGCCATCGGAGCCGACGACGCAGGAAATTGGATCGGTTCCTTTTCGTCCGAAGACTACGAGGATTTCTTGGAGCCGGTGGAAAAGGAAAAGATCTACTACTATTGGCAAATGGAGAAGTTGAAACGGGCCGTGGCTCCGAGATACATCCGTTACATCGATTCTTCCTTATCCTTGGAAACGGGAAAACTTCTCAATCGTGGAATTCTATTTACTTTCGAAGGAATCGAAAACGAAGACGTTTCCGTCTGCGGAAATTTTTCGCTTTGGAGATGTATTCCGCTGAAGAAGAACGATCACGGAGTTTTTTACACGGTCTACAATCCGGAAAGCAGGGACACGATTCGCGAAGAATTGAAAATCTTAGAATACAAGTTCCGAGTCGACGGTTTGTTTACGCACGACCCGTCTAACTCGGATTCGGTGGAAGACGGGGACGGTTCCTTGGTTTCACGACTCGTCGCGATTCCATCCGGCCCGGACAAACACGTGACCACAAGGATCTTGGAAGATTCTCCCTATGAAGAATTGGAATACAGAACCGTCGAGTTTCGAATTTATGCGCCGGACGCGGAGATGATTACGTTGGTCGGGGACTTCAATCACTGGGACCCGGAAGAGGACGTTTTGAAAAAAGAAAAGGACGTGTTCACTCTTATCAAGAAGATGAAACCGGGAACGTATCTCTATAACTTCGTTCGAGACGGAAAAATCATCTTGGACACGTTCAATCAAAACACAAGACTTCGGGAAGATACGGGAGAAATTTCTTCCTATCTTACGGTTCCCGAACGTTCGTACGCTTTGGAAGCGAAATAAGAGAATCTTTTTTTCATTGACCGGGACTTTTCCCGGGCTTTTTTCTACACATCATGGAAAAAGTCCGCTTGGGAGTGTATGCGTTCGGGATCATCATAGTCGGGATTCTCGTGTTCACTCTCTCTAAAAGCTGGTTCATATTGGATCGCGGGGTCGAGTTGGTGGAACCCGGTTCCTCGAAAGAAGAACCTTTGACACCCGCGGACCGAAGCGGAGATCTACTCAATCATTCCGTGGTTCTTTGGGAACGTTACCTTTTTTATCCGTTTGAACTTTCCAGGGAAACCGTGGCCGGTCCCAGAAAGACTTTGAACCACGCGCGAAATCTCACCGTAATCGATCTTGAATCCGGCATTCCGCGCAAACTCTTCAACCGCAACGTTTATATCTGGGATTATTTCACCGGAACGGACAAGGAAAAAGAGGTCGGCGTAGGAGAATCCACAGAAGAATCCGAATCGGATTCGGTTCTTGCGCACGGAATTTCCACAGGCAAAAATCTGATTCTAATCGGTATGACCGAGGATACGAACAAGGACGGATTTTTAAATCAAAGAGACCGCAAACAGGTTTTCGTTTACAATCCGATCGCGGCCACTTTGGTCGGAGTTCTTCCCAGAAAGTATTCCTTGGAGAAAATTCTTCCTTCTTCCGGCAAAGAAAGACTGGTGATGATCGTTTCCCTTGAAGAGGAAAAAGAGGAACCGAAAAAGAAAAAACCGTCCACGGCTCCGAAACTTCCGGAAATCACATTCTATATTTATGATATTCGAAACGGAAGAGGAATGTTGGTCGATCGGCCTTGAGGCGAGAAACGTTTTTCGTAATTCCCTAATAAAACATCAATTTACGTTTTAAAGTTTCGAATTTCCTCTCTTATTGGCTTTTCATTCCTGTTTTTATGCCCTTAATCAATTTTGCGTATATTTTACGCACTCATTGCAGAATTCGTAAATGATCTCGATTAAAGTTAAATATTATTGGAATAAATGACACATAGATACTAATTGATTTTATTTTGACTCTAAAGTATTATTATTTTTAAAAATTTACAACTATAAACTTAGTTGAGCTATATTGACGTCTTGAATGTTGTGGATTTGTGTTTAAATGCATTAAATATACGATATTTTTATTTACGTTAGTCTTCTTGAGTTATTGTGATTTGTCTACTCCAACAGGGAAACTATTGCTTCCATTAGTTACTAATTCGCAAACAAGGTATCCGGCGATCGTCATCTCGCAGGATTTTATTCCCTCTCCATTGCTAACAACGGAAGTTCAAGCGATCGGCGCGGTTATGAATTCTCAAATACGAAAGGGACAAAATTTACAAGAAAGTAAATTGATCCAATTGGAAGGGCTTCGGGATCTGAATCAGTTGTTTCAAAATCCAAATTCTTCGGACAATCTTGCGTTTGTCGGTGATATTCCGGGATACGCTCCCGGTATGACCTTGCTCGAATATTCCGACCAAGTAATTCAGAGTATGCTCGTTGATGCGGAAAGTTTTCCCATCGAAGTTTTAAAGGAATTTAGGATTGAGATTACGGTTTGGATCTATTCATTGCAAATGCTCTTAAAAGTTTGTTCTCCTGTCGATGCGGACGAATGTAAAATTCTTTCTTCTCTTTCAGACAAATATTTATATATGCGAGAAGAGATAATTAAAACGACGCAAAAAAAGATGAAAGCGGAATTAGGAATTTCGAATGAATAAAAGAGCAGTTGTATTAATTTCATTTTTTTTCGGACTTCGTTTTTGCAAGCGAGTGCGGTAAGTGAATGGTATGGAAAATTGAATAGTGCGCTTACCGGCGTTCCGACGAATGCACAGTTATTGGAAGAATTTAGAGAGGCCCTTTTTGCTCGGAATGCTTTACGACAAGCTTTCGAAAGAAATCTAGAAAATAGATGCAAAGCGAAAAACTTTACTACTTCAGAACCAAGAGGTCCTATTTCCCAAAACGATGTACTTACGAACAATCAAAGGCATATTATTTTTTGGGGCGACTCTATGACGGATTGGATAGATCGAATCCCAATGAAATTTGATATACCTGGACAAGGGCCAGTAGGGAATGATATACCGGTAGATCCAAAATTTTATTACGGCAATAATTGGAATGTAATTGATAAGCAAGCAATTGGAGGTTCAACGTCAGAAGATTTACGTTATCATTTCGATTTGAAAGGTGGAAGTGATCCTTCCAAATTTTATCCAAATCCGATGCCCGGTTATGATACTCATATCAACTTGGAAAACCGTCGGGCGGTGATTCTTTACGGCGGTAACGATATTTTACGATATGAGGTAATCTTAAAAGCTGTTCCCTGGTTGAGTATCTTCCGACAAAATGCAGTGATTAACAATTTGAACCGCTTGGTTACTTATCACCAAGCGCAAGGAGCCCAAGTGTTGATTGTTAGTCATACGCCTCGTCCCGCTCTTCCTCAGTTCAATTTCTTCGGTGATCTTGGTGTCCTCGGAAATTTTTACAATCAAATGTTTCAATTTGCGTTGAATGCTTTGGCGACTGCAATTACTACTGCTGGGCCGGTTTATAACGACGTAAGGGAATGTATTGCAGCAGGAAACTGTACGGCACCGCAAACCACCAAAGAATTAGCGGCAGCTTCCATTTATTCGGGTTCGAAGGAAAGAGAAGTCGAAAATTTTCTTGCGAAAGCTTTGAACTATTCGGGAAGTAAAAGAACGGATACGAGCTGGCTTTCACAACAATTAGGTTATCTTACTTTATATACAAAGAATCTAGTCGTAATGCAAAGGAATATCGAATATCTCGACGAATGGTTTGCGTTTTCCGATCCAGGTGCGTTAGCTGCAGGTCGTTGGTGGGAAGGGAACCCGAATTTGTATGGAGGTGATTCGATCCATTTCTCGCATCCGTTTGGTCATACGTTACACGCTTCTAATGTAAGTAATAAGATCAGTGAATTGGGCTGGTGGACAAATCCGACTCCGCAGCAAGGAGATCGATGTAATTTTACGAATACTGCCACGTTTCCCACATCACAACCCGCAGGTTGGACCCCCGAACCTCCACCGCTTCCGGAAGCAAACTAGGATGCCATGTTATTGATTATACTATGTTTTTATTTTGGGATCTGTACATTCTAATGAGAAAAAAAATATTACTGATTGCTGTTATTCTTTTTCTTTGTTTCTGCAATAAGGACGGGGAATGGGAAGATCCAACTAAACCTAAAAAAGGCACTAGTGGCGAACAATGTACGTTATTTTATCTTTATTGTTTTGAACAGGATAAAGCCTGCGTAGAGGATGCAACAGGCAAAAAATGCGGGACTCAATTGGCAAATTGTTCAAGCTTAGTCAGTGAGTGTGTAAGAAATGAAAAGTAGAAAATATATGCATCGAAATCTTTGGATTGTTTAATTGCTGCCTAAGTTCTTTGTTCGATGACGTCTGTTTGGCGCCTCATTTTGGCCTTGAGAGTTGTAATTTTTCTGAAATTTACCTTATGAAACGAAGGATTCTAATTTTTGCAATGATTGCGTTTGTCTCGTTTTCTTGTAACGATAAAGGCGATATTGTTAGTCCATTCAGCAATTATGATAAGACAAGCGCACTTGAATGCGTTAGCGCGTATTTATATTGTGACGAACAGAAACGTATCTGTTCTCAAAACAGCGAAGGTATGGAGTCAGCAAATTGCGGAAGTCAATACCATATTTGTGTGACAAATTTTGTGATGCGTTGTTTGGATGATATGAATCCAGACGATAAAAATTCGCCAATCATCTAATGGAAGAACCGAAGCTCCAAACCTTAGGTTTAACAAATTATGATCTATAAGTGCTTTATCTCGATGATCTTGATTTTTTTATTTGTTGCATGTGGCAAAGAAAAAGAGAAAGAAACTCCGCGAAATACATCGCCTGACGAAGGTTCGAAACATAAAATGGAGTCTTGTCCGCACGAACTGATGCAAGTTCGAATCCTACCGCATCCACCGAACTTTTTGAAAATGAAAGATGTCCAGTATTGTTTTTATAAAAGAGAAAAGAACAAATATTCATTTTACCGTACATTATTTCCAGGTGAAAAACCGCTTACGATTGTCGATAAGGATTCGATTGTATGGTAAATAAATTCAGGTTTTTCATATTTTTGACTATAGCGCTTTGTTCAAATCTTGAAGCTGATTCTGTTTGGAAAAAAGGATTCATAATAACCAAATCAGGGCACGCGCTATTCGGGGATTATCAAGAGTTGGAATCTGGTTATTTTTTAAGACAGGGAAAGATTGGGAATCTTTTGCCGAAAGAATCGATTCAATCCGTTGTAGACGAAAAGTATAGGGAGAAAATACTCAAAAGTAGTCCTTTGAAGGCTTCTTTTGAAAGTTTGATCTATCTTAGAAGCGGTTCGGAATATCGTTCTATTGAGGAAGAGAATATAAGAAAGAGAAATTATCTCGCGTTCGGCTTGAAGTTTCTATCTTTAGGATCCGCTCTTTATTTTTTAAATGAGACCGTTATAAATCAACGTAGGACTGCAGATTCAATTCAATTCGTTAATTATGAGGAGAGGACGGCTGAATTTTTACGTTCAAGAGAAAATTTCTATTTCTCGGCAACCCTCTTTTTGTTCGTTTCATTGTATTATTTTGTTGAGGCTTACAGGTATTACGATACAGACGCTGTGGGCGAGAAAACCGGCGCATATAAGGCAAAAGAAATACCGCTGGAGGAATATCTCAGAATAATATCTTCCAATCAATCTCACTTATTTCAGAGTCCGTCGCCTTTCGCGAGTAGTTACGGTTTTTATTATGAAAAAAGTTTTGCACATAACTTTTAAAATAGCGTTTTCGATTCTCTTTTGGGGCTGTTTATATGTGCCGAGACCAGACGAAGCTAAATTCGCATTTTATTTTTCCACTTTGTATCTATCTCAATCGGGATGTAGCTTCTATCTACAAAATATTCAAAATCCGAATCTTTTCTACAGAGGATGTGTAAATTATCTATTTAGCGAATGTTCATTACCAAAAATAAATGAATCGAATTCTCGCAGATTTGAAACGCTTAGGAATGGTTTACTTAAAATTGCATCTGAGGTTAATAATTGCATAATCGAAGTCTATGGGGAAATTCAAACTTTAGATTCGATGCTAAAAAATGCGGATCCATATATGTATAAGGCAAATCGGATTTTGAAAATTGAACAAACGGATTTCGAGGCGAATTGTAACTCATTTGCGGATCGGGAAAAACTATTGCAAGCGTACGAACTTCCCAATATGTATGATCCCTCAATCTATTTGGCAATTCAAACAACGGATAATCAGTGCAGGCAATCCATTCCGCTTACTCAGTCAGAAAGGGATTTCGTTTTAGCTGTGATAACAAATAAAAAATTATATTATTTAGAGTATTGATCAAAAATCCAATTCGACAAAAAAAGGGACCGCGCGGTCCCCTTATCCATTAGAATTCTCTAAAATTCTTATTCTTCTCTGGATTCGAGCCAGCGCTCCGCTTCGAGCGCGGCCATACAGCCGGAGCCCGCGGCGGTGATCGCTTGACGATACACTTTGTCCTGAACGTCTCCGGCCGCAAACACGCCTTCTACGCTTGTTTGGGTCGTGCCCGGAACTGTTTTGATATAACCGGTTTCGTCCAGATCCAAAATTCCCTCAAAGATATCCGTGTTCGGTTTGTGACCGATCGCATAAAAGAGACCGCCCACGGCGAGTTCTTTCTTTTGACCGTTGACCGTGTCTTGCAGGGTGAGTGCGGTCAGATTTTTACCGTCGCCTTTTGCCTCCTGAACTTGGGAGTTCCAGATGATTTCGATTTTAGGATGAGTGGTCGCACGCTTCTGCATGATCTTGGAAGCACGTAACGAATCTCTTCTATGGACGAGATACACTTTCGACGCGAACTTTGTAAGGTGAGACGCTTCTTCCACGGCGGAATCGCCGCCGCCGACGACGGCGAGTTCTTTGTTACGGTAAATGGGGAGTGCGCCGTCGCAGACGGCGCACGCGGAAATGCCCCGTTGCCAGTATGTGTCTTCACCACTTACGTGCATTCGTTTGGCGGTTGCGCCGGTCGCAATGATAACGGCTTCGGCTTCGATGAGTTCGTCGTCGGACCAAAGTTTAAACGGACGGGAAGAAAAATCGACCTTGGTGATGGTCTGCGTATGAATCGTAGTTCCGTATTTGATCGATTGTTCGCGGAAAAGCTGGGTCAACTGTGTTCCGTCGATTCCTGCTGGAAAACCGGGAAAGTTTTCTACCTCGGTGGTGGTGGTAAGTTGGCCGCCCGCAGCGATTCCACCGGCCATAAAGCCTTCGTACAGAACAGGGTTCAAATTTGCACGTGCAGCATAAATCGCCGCGGTATGTCCGGCGGGTCCGGAACCGATAATGACTATTTTGTGGGCCATTGTATCCTCGAATTAGAATGATTCTAAACTTGATTTACTTTTAGACTCAACCGTTGTAAAGACGATCCTTTTTTCGAGAAAGAAATTTAAAAGTTTTTATAAAAAGACCGTCTTGAATGGAAGCGTTTTTGAGTTTGTCGGGCGCCTCCTTTCGATCTTCGATCGAAAGGACCGAGCTTTTCGCGACTTCGCTTCGCTCCGGTCACGATGTGACCGCGTTCCGCGTCGCTCCCATCTCTGGCGCATCGTAAACCGGATCTCTGGGTAAAACCGGAGAATTCGCTTGCCACACGAGCCTTCTATTCCAACCTTTCCTGTATCCATGAAAGGATTCTTCATCCGAGCAGGGCAAGTCCTTGCCTTCTTCGTCCTAGTATTCTTAGGAACGGAAATACTTCTCAATCTTCTCAAAGCGCCTTCTCTGCAGTTTTACAGAGATCAGAAGATTCTCCATCGATACAATCCGATCTACTACGTCGATTTAGCGCCCAATCAAGATATTTATATCCGTCATTTTGCGGGAAAGTGGGAAGGAAGATTCAGGACGAATTCCTTAGGAATGCGCGGTTTGGAAGAAGCCGATCCCGAAAAACCGAAGCTTGCTTGTTTGGGAGACAGTCTCGTGATGGGATTCGGAGTTTCGGATGAGGACACGTTCTGTCATCAGCTCAACGGAATCGAGTTGAAGGGAGGACGCAGACAGGCTCTGAACCTCGCCGTAGACGCCTACGGATCGTTAGGTGCGGTTCGCAGACTGAAAGACATGGCTCCCAAACTGAAGAATCTAAAAGAGGTTTTGTTTTTCGTTTCGGGCAACGACTTTACGATCCCGGACGAATTAAGAGCCAAAGGAATGCTTTCGGACGACGAGGTGGATGAAATTCGAGACAAGGATCCTTCGTTCAACAGAAACTTTCAGATACAATTCGAGTTGTCCCGAGCTTCTTACACGCTGCAGGCTTTGAAGTTGGCGCTCGAGCAGTTGAAGGTTCAATACGCGTTTACCAAGTTTCGATTGCAGACCGAATGGGATTCGACCGGACTTTCGGCGAGTTCGAACGCGGAACAAACTCCCACAAAGTATATGAAGGATTCATTTTTTCGAACTCCCGAAACGAAGTGTGATCCGCATACGAAAACTACATTCGAAAAAGAGAATGTAACTTCGATATCGACATCAAAGTCCGATACGGCTGTAATTCCGACTCCTGACAACATGACCCGGGAAGAATATAAAAAACAATATTGCCCGGAACCGATTCCCGATTATTTTTCGTGCGTGGACAAGGAGCCGAACCTTGCTTCTCTCGAACCGCTTCCACAGATTACGCAAAAAGCGTATAACGAAATGGTTGAATATTCCCGATCAAACGGAATCCGATTGATCGTCGTTTTAATGCCGATTCAAGTGGAAGAGATTTTTTGCAGAAACCGAGGACTCTATCATCCTCTCGAAAATTACGCGCTTCGCGCTGCCGCTTATTTCGAAAAGAAGGGCGTTCCCGTTTTAAAACTCAGAAAACAAACCGAGGAAATGTGCGGGGAAGTGATCGATACTCCCAAAGGAAAAAAATTCTCGGGGATTCGAGATTACTTTATTCCGGAAGACGGGCATTTGACGGTTCCTGGAAACCGTTGGGCGAAACGTTCGGTGGAAAAACAGCTCAAGGAATTGGAAAAGAATGCTTTTTAATTCGGTTCAGTATCTTATCTTTGCGCCCGTAGTCATTCTCGTATATTTTTGGATTCCCGCAAGATTTCAGAGGTTGTGGCTTCTTCTGGCGAGTTTGTATTTTTACGCCATATTCAAAATTCCTTTTATTCTTCTTTTGATCTATTCGATCGTTTTGACCTATTATGCGGTCAAGGGAATGGAAGCGGCACATTCCAAATTTCTAAAGTTGCTTTGTCTGAACGCGGCGGTCTGGGGAAATTTGCTTCTTCTTTATGTATTCAAATACATGGACTTTTCGATCCAGGCGTGGAATGTCTTTACGAATTCCGCTCCCTGCGATCCTTCCTATGTTCCGCTCACGGGCGCTTTGTTGCCGATGGGGATTTCCTTTTTCACCTTGCAGGCGATTTCATACGCGGTGGACGTATATCGCGGAACCGTTCCGCAGGCGAAGAGTTTGTTTCAGTTCGGATTATTCTTGTCCTTCTTTCCTCAGTTGGTTGCGGGGCCGATTATCCGTGCTCAGGATATGCTCCATCAGTTTCTGGAGAATTACGCTTACAGGAAGGAAAATCTTCTTCCAGGAATTCGTCAGCTCGCGTGGGGGCTTTTTAAAAAGACATTCGTGGCCGATCCGATATCGATGACTGTCGATCCGGTTTTTGCAAATCCGGGAGCTTATGATTCTTGGTCTTTGCTCGTGACTTCTTTTTTGTTTTCGTTTCAGATCTATTGCGACTTTTCCGGGTATTCGGATGTTGCGATCGGAACCGGAAGAATCATGGGATATTCGATTCCGGAAAACTTTGTGCGTCCGTTTTTATCTCAGACCGTAACCGAGTTCTGGAGAAGATGGCATATCTCCTTCTCCTCTTGGCTTCGGGACTACATTTATATTTCTCTCGGTGGAAATCGAGTGAGCATTCCCCGAGCTTACTTCAACGTCTTTTTTACGACGTTTATCAGCGGGCTCTGGCATGGAGCCGATTGGAATTTTATCATTTGGGGAGCATGTCACGCTTCCGTGATGGTGTTTGAACGCTTTATCTTTTCTTTTTCGATCTTGAAACGGGGCTGGGACAAAATTCCGGAATGGATCAAATACGTTTATCCGTTTTTCGTATTTTCCTTTTCGATGTTTTTCTTTCGTGCAAAACCTTCTCTCGAATACGGATATGAAACGAGTTTAGACTTGGCGTTTGCGATTGTTAAGCGAAGTTTTTCGTTTGAAAGCGGCCAAGGTCTTGCGGTTCCGTTTTCCGTTCTGTTTGCAGTAATCGTTTTGTTCGGCGCTGACTTTTTACAAGAGAAGAAATCGAATTGGATGGAAAATCTCCAAAGTAAACCTTGGGTTGTTTATCCCCTTGCGGGTATGATGATTCTGGTGGGATTTATTTTATACAGCGTAACCGTTAGTCAGCCGTTCCTGTATTTTCAATTTTGAAAGCTTGAAAGTTTTTTTTGACGCTGTTTGCCGTTCGATCGTTCAGGAATCGAACCAGTCTCGGTAATCTAAAACGTAAAAGGAGTTTTCGGGAATGCATTGTAGTGTTCTCGTGATTCTGTTGTTTAATAGGTCGAGGTGGAGGATATAACTGTAATTCCTGTGGAATGTAGGACCTCCTTCATTCATCGTATTCACGATAGAATATCCGACTCCGGCGCGATCTAATTCCAAAAGAAAATTAAAAAGAAAACAACGAGAAACTCCGTGAGCCTGGGCAAGAGTTCCGAACAAAGCCCAACTTCCCGTGCTCAGACGGACATTGATCCGTTTCATTTTTTTCGGACCGGGACTATTTTGATACAGCGTTTTTCCCGGTTTTTGACCCAACCGAGGAATTGCCGTCAAATATTTCGAATATCTTTTTAAAAGCTCGGGGATTCGTTTGGCGAGATGTCGCCGTTCTGACTCTGAATAAAGAGATAAGGTCGCCTCCGAGACAATCAGAGTTACAACGTTCGTTCTATTATCCTGAAGAACGCCATCAAGCTTGTGATCGGAATTGAGAAGTAGCACGCCCATATCGGAAGCGGTTCCGCGGGGATACAAAATGGGACATTGTTAATTCGGATTTTCAAAGAAAAATAAACAACCATGTACCAGATATTGAAATTCCAAAAAACGAAGAGTATGATCGCAAGTCGAGAGTAAGAATCTCGAAATTTCAACCTACAAAAAAATCAGACAACCGACGAGCAAACAATGTTTCCGTCGCAGACTCAGTCAATCTATCTACCGACCAGCAGCAATCGGAATAGGAATTCTCTCTAAGATTCGCTTAGAAATCAATTGAGCCGAAGTCGGATTCGGATGCCCATCATTCTGAAGATAAAAATCCGTTCGATTCTTCTCGTATTCGCTCAGAAAATCCGGTCTCGTATCCAAAACGGGAATCCCTTTCTGCTGAGCAATCACGGCCACCAAATCCAGCAAAGGCGTCGATGGAAGAGGAGTCAAATCATGTGTGCCATTCGGATACAAAACAACCGTCAATGGAATCTTCAATTCTTTGCAAACGTCGAAAAACCGTTTCATCTCTTGGAACGATGGATGATCGTGCGGATGATTGGAAAGAGTTTCGGGAATGATTTCGGGACCGTTCTCGCGGAGCTTTTCTAAACGCCGCATCTCGCTTCGAATTTTAGAATAGTTGTAAAGAGCGCTGTATCTGGATAAAAAAACCGAACCTCGAAAGAGCCATCTTCCATAAACCGAATTTCTCAAATAGAATTCCCTATGAACGTCCTGTAAATCCGAAGGATGATAGATCCAAAAAACCGCTTTCGGTAAAATACAATTCTTCCGTTGATCGTCATCGCAAATCAGAGCGCGTTCCATTCTTCTTTGAATGCCGCCTGTCCCGAGAGAATCCACGCCCAAATTGCGAACCTGAATTCCCGATGGCCGCAGCGCTTCCTGCATTTTCCAGGCGATCGTATCCTCGTCATTCTGACCGAAACCGTAAGCGATCGAATCGCCCATCAACCAGACTTCGGGTTTACTGCCAGGAAGAACCGGTTCCTCTGAAACGATTCTTTCCGCGCGCCGATCGACGCGCACTCGAAACGTAAAACCCGCCGGATGAGGAAGAACCGTATCCGAATTCGGACAAAGCATAATCTCGGGAATTTCCCGTTCTTCGATACAATGAACTTGTTTGTCTCGCAGCTTATAGATCAATCCTACAGGCGGAAGAATTCTTAAAAACAATTCACCTAATACCGCAAAGACGATTAAAACAAGAAAGGAACGGAAAAGAATCTTGCGGGTAAAAGACGATTTCATGAAGCGGGCGGCGCGTACAAGGAAAGTTCGCATTTTAAAAACATACGTCGAGCGGGCGGGAGAAGGGCGGGAATCTCGCTCGTTTTAAAACGGCTGAATTCGGAATTGTTTTTCTTTTTTTCCAAAAGGCAATCCTTTAGAAAAACCGCATAACTTTCCGTTTCCTTCTCCTTTCCTTTGGAGAATTTTTCCAGAATTAGCTTGGTCTTGTCCTTGTCTTTTTCTTGTAAATGAATTTCAAGAAGATAGAGTAAAACTGCGGGGTCGCCGGGAACGGAAGTTTCGGCGCGTTCGAGATAAAACGCCGCGGAGTTTAACGCAAGTCCGCTGTCCGCGAGAATCATTCCGAGGGTTCGATTTGCTTCGAGATGCGTCGGATTTTTTTTCAGAATCAATTCATAAAGACGCATCGCTTCCGCCGTGTTTCCTATCGAAAGGGAATCCCGCGCGTCCCAGATCATTTCCTCATTGGAGGAACAGGAAAAACAAAAGAACAGAAAAAATGAGAAGGAAACGTATCGGATATTTAGTCTCATAAATACAGAAGTTTTTGCTCTCAACATTCGAAAAAAAACCGAGGTAGACCGGGATTTGTCCGAGGTTTCGTTTAGAATTTTCCCATAAAGCCTTAAGGCAACATAAAAAAGTTTAATTCTCCTGAGAGGAAACGTCCGAAGGATTTAGTACTTGTTAAACATTTCAGACGGGACTAAAACAGTGACATCTTCACATAACAACCTACTTCAAAATTTCCAGGAATATCTCTCCGTAGAAAAGGGATTAAGCGACAACTCGATTTACTCCTACGGTTACGATTTGAATAAGTTTAAGAACTTTCTGGAAAAGGAACATATCGATTTCCTAGAAGTTCAGGCGAACGATATCATGCGTTTTTTGAACGAGGAGAAGGATCGAAAGATCAGCTCCAAAACCATCGCGAGGGAAGTCGTCGCGATCCGACAGTTTTACAAGTTTCTAAAGGACGAGAAAAAGCTCGATACCAACCCGACTGAAAAGATCGAAACTCCCGAGGTAATGCGGAGCATTCCCGATTATTTGACTCAGGAAGAAATCGAAGAATTATTCGCAAGCATTCGCGAAGACAACCTCTATGAACTCAGAGACAAGTGCATCTTCGAATTGTTATATTCTTCCGGTTTGAGAATTTCCGAAGCCTGCAATCTGAGATTAAGCGACATGGATCTGGAAGGAATGACTCTTACCGTGGAAGGAAAGGGCGGTCGCCAAAGGCTCGTTCCGTTCGGCGAAAAATCCTTGGACATTCTCAATCGTTATCTGAAACAAAGCAGACCTTTTATTCTCAAAGCGAGAAACTGCGAATACCTTTTCGTTTCCAAAAAAGGATCTTATATCAATCGCAAATCCGTCTGGAGACTTTTGAATCACTACATCAAACGGACTTCCATCTCGAAAAAAGTGACTCCGCATACGCTCCGTCACTCCTTTGCGACGCACTTGCTGGAGAATCACGCGGATCTCAAATCGGTTCAGGAACTTTTGGGTCACATCGATATTTCCACGACGCAGATTTACACGCACATGGCTAATAAGACTCTTAAGGAAGTTCATAAGAAGTTTCATCCGAGAGGATAATCGCAAAACTTATCTAAGGAAAGTATTTTTCGGAAGGATTCGAAACCTCGCAAATCCTTTCCTTAGTGTGAACGATTTACCTCGTTGATTCAATTAGAAGCCTTGCAATAAACTCGAAATGGATTCCGGTAAAAAGAAGAACTTTGAAAATCTGTTCCGATTGCAGATTCCTTCTCATCCCCGTTACTTGTCGATCATCCGGAGCCTCGTTTATAACTTAGCGTTCGAGAACGGATTTACAACGAGCGATTCGGCAGACTTAAAACTCGCAGTCGGGGAATGCCTCCAAAACGTCATTAAACATTCCTACGGCGGGAAACGAAATTTACCGATTTTTCTCGAAATCAATCTTTACGACAACCGGATGGAAATTCGAATTCGCGACTTCGGAAGTCAGAAAAATCTTTCCGAAATCCGAGGATATGAACCCAATGATTATCGGGAGGAAGGAATCGGTCTGTATCTCGTGAAAAAACTCACGGATCATTTTTATCTCGACCAATCCCTGCCGGAAGGGAACCGACTGATTCTCACAAAACTGAAATGAACCTGTTTCAAAAAAATAAATTCGGTTTTCTTATATTAGCGATTTCTATTGTTTCCGCTCCGAATTGCAGAAAAGGTCCTTCCATTTCCAGAGAGGAAGTTCAGAAGCTGAGTAAGGATTATTTTACGCGCCTTTGCACAAAAACCGCCGAATGTGCGAGCCGTTATCTCGAAACTCTTCCCGCCTCCGAAAAAACTTCCGAGAACGCTGCGTATTCCGTGGATCAATGTATGGAAGAACAAAAAGATCAGAACATTCTTCCCGACGAATATGAAAAGGTTACGGACGCGCAGATCGCCAAGGTCAAAGTCTGCATGGAAGATCTTTTGAAAGTTCCTTGCGAGGAAATGGAAGGAGGTGGAATTCCTTCCTGCCAAGAGTTGTTTCAGTCCTCCAAAGACGAATAGGCGAACGAGAATTTTTCTATTTTCCGATCACCCATTCGTTCGGCTCATTCAAAGAATTTCAAATCCAATGACGATCTTCCGGTCCGATATAGATCGCATCGGGTCTCAAGATTCTTTCCTTTTTTTGTTCCAGACAATGCGCCATCCATCCCGCCGCGCGTCCGATCGCAAATACGGGAGTGAACAACTCCGTGGGTAATCCAAGTCCATGGAGTAAAAGAGCCGTATAAAATTCCACGTTTGTGTGGAGAATCCGATCCGGTTTGAATTCTTTTAATAAGCGAAGCGCCGTTTTTTCCACGAATAGGGAGAGCTCATACAATTCCTTCAGTTCCGGAAGTTCGTATAAATCCTTTGCGGCTCTTGCAAGAACGTCCGCTCTCGGATCACGAACCTTGTAGATTCGATGACCGAATCCCATCAATCGTTCGCCTTGAATCAATTTATTTCTTAGATAACCCTCGGCGTTTTCTTTTTTTCCGATTTCAAAAACCATGTCGAGCGCAGGACCGGGAGCTCCCCCGTGCAACGGACCTTTGAGCGCGCCTACCGCTCCGGTCGCCGCCGAAATCAAATCGGATTGTGTGGACGCGATGACCCGCGCGGTAAAGGTAGAAGCGTTTAATCCGTGATCGGCGACCGTGTTCCAATATGCGTTTAAAGCGGCTTCTTTTTTCGGATCGGGATCGATTCCGAGCATATTCAAAAAGTTTGCCGCGTGTGTAAGATTGTAATCGGGTAGAATCGGAACGAGACCTTTTTTCAATCGATACACCCAGGCTACAATCAAAGGAAACGTCGCTACCACCGTCATACTTTCCTCTTCGGGAGAGGAAAATTTATTTCCAAGTGAAAGCGCCGCCGCGCCGATCCGCAGACATTCGATGACGGAAGCCCTTTCCGCGGCGGCGGCTTCGAGAATCGTTCGATGTATTTTTGAAAAACGGCGCGCGGCGATTAGATCCCTCGTGATCGACCTTCTCTGTTTCTGATCCGGAAGCCTATCTTCGAGAAGCAGATAAAACGTTTCCTCGAAACTCACTTTATTTGCGAACTCTTCGATCGGATAACCGGCGACGGTGAGTTTGCCGTTGATTCCGTCCACTTTTGAAATCCTCGTTTTAACTGCGGGAATTCCTTCCAGACCGGGACTGTATTTTCTCTCTTCAATCGGATTGATTGTCGTGTTCATATTGATTTCCTTGTTCGGCTTTAGTTTACAAGATTGACAAAAATGAATCAATATTGATTTCATTGTCAATGTATGAAGAATTCTTCTAAAAAGCCGTTTTTATCCGCGCTCGAGGCGGCGCAGGAACTAGGAGTGGAAGTGGAGACGATCTATGCTTATGTAAGCAGAGGGATTCTTCATTCCGAACCGGGAGGTTCCAAGGACCGAAGTAAACGATATCGACGCGAGGAAGTGGAACGTCTTCTTCTGCAAAGAGAGGAAAAACTTCATCCCGGAAAAACGGCACGAGCCGCGTTGACGTTCGGACAACCCGTTTTGGAATCCGCAATCACTCTGATCCAGGACGAAAAACTTTATTATCGCGGAAAGAATATCCTGGATCTTGCGGAATCCTACACGTTCGAACAAGTTTGTGATCTTCTCTGGGAGGCGGCATCGTCCACTTTCGATTCCCCTTGGCCTTTGCTGGGGGATGCCTGCAAAAAGTCGCTTCCTTATCTTTCCGATCGCCCTTTGATCGATCTTTGCAGGATTCTTCTCGGAATCGCGGAATACGATGACACGGGGGCGCTCTTGAAAACTTCGGAGGCGTTGCAGAAAACGGCTTCTCGAATCGTTCGACTTCTTTGTTTATTCGCATCTCGCGTAAAGCGGGGAAAAACGTCGATCGCGGAAACTTTATGGTCGGCTTGGAAAAATTCCGATGCATCAAACTCCGTCCGCTCCAAATCACATTCGAAAACTTTAATGGATCGGAATACAATCTCCAACTCTAAGAGCGAGGATAAAAAGGCCGTCCGATTGATCGAAGCTTCTCTTATTCTATCGGCGGATCACGAACTCAACGTTTCTTCGTTTACGGCACGTTGTGTGGCTTCGAGCGAAGCGAGTTTGTATCAGGCGGTGATTGCGGGACTGGCCGCGCTTTCCGGAAGAAAGCACGGTTTGCTGA
Source organism: Leptospira sanjuanensis (assembly GCF_022267325.1). Classification (NCBI taxonomy): domain Bacteria; kingdom Pseudomonadati; phylum Spirochaetota; class Leptospiria; order Leptospirales; family Leptospiraceae; genus Leptospira; species Leptospira sanjuanensis. Next base: position 2,256,938 of record NZ_JAIZBG010000001.1, on the reverse strand, counting down.
CCGAAAAAACGATCGAACTTCTCGAAAGTGCGAGCGTTCGTAAAATGGACGCAAAGGAATTTCTCACCGAACGTTTGCGAAAAGGAGAAACGATTCCAGGGTTCGGCCATCCATTTTACAAAAACGGAGATCCAAGGGGAAAAAAGCTGATGGAACTCTGCGAACGTTTCTTTCCTAAGAGCAAGGAATTTCTTTCCGCAAAACGAATCATCGACCAAGCAGCCGAAATGTTAGGGGATCATCCCACGATCGACGCGGGGTTGGCCGTTGTAAGCAGAACGTTGAAACTTCCGAAAGGGGCGGGTCTTGCGTTATTCGCCATTGGGAGATCGGCGGGTTGGACGGCGCATTCGATGGAACAATACCAAACGGGACAGTTGATTCGGCCTCGGGCGCGTTATAACGGAATCGCGCCCGAAACGACTTCGTATTAAAAAGTCAGATTTCTTCCTGAAGGATTCCGAGACGTTTCGGTCGTACTTTTGTGATCTGAGGATTGCCGTCGTTTCCTAAAAAGACAAAGGAAGGTCCGGGGATTTCCTTAAGACGGACTTTGAAATTTTTCCCTTTGCCGGGATAGATGTCCACTCCGGGAAAAATCTCTTGCTCCACTTCCACATACGAATCCTTATCAGGTTCGAAACCCATAATCATGGTTTGTTCCTGACCCAACAAGTTGTTTAGAATTCCTGAATATTTCTGTTTGATCGCTCCGAGTTTGGGAAGGCTTTCCTTTTCTTCGGAAGTGAGTTGCCTTCTTTGCGAATCTTCGTGAAGTTTGACGAGACTTAACTCGACCTTTTTCAGAATTTCCTGATTCTTTTGAACTTCGGAACGGAGTTTTTCCAGGTCCTCCAAAAGTTCGGGTCGAATCCCGACCGAAACGGAAGTTTTGGTTTCGGCTACGGCGCCTAACTTCGTGCAGACGACCGATTTACCCGCGACGCAGCTTCCTCCGATCAGTTCTCCCCGTCCGCCGCGGATCACGACGGACTCTCCCGCAACGAGGTCGGAGTGCATGGACGCTTCTTCGATAAAGATCGTATTTTTCGCGATCAATCTTCCTTGTTCGACGAAGCGCGTATAGATATCCGCTCCCGATTCGATCAGGCCGCCGTTTCTACCCATAAAACCGCCGGATAAAACGACGTCGCCGCCCGCTTTGAGAAATACCTTGCCCACCGATTTTTTGACGATGATCGATCCTTCGGTTTCCAACGTGAATCCGTCGGCGATCGAACCTTCTACGATGATCGTTCCCGGAAAACTTACGTTTCCGGTGGAGAAGTCCACGTTTTCAAGATGACATACCTCGTCGACTCGGATCGTTCCTTGACGATCGAGAATCGGTCTTCCGTTGATAAGCGAATGGACCGTCGTCCCTTCCGAAGAGAGTCTAACGTTGGCTCCGAGTTTCCATTCGGCTTCCTTTCCCGGATCGTAAGGAAGGATTTCTCCCAATACGTTTTTTCCCTCCTTGCCCGGAATCGGAGAAACTTTTTCGGCTAGTTTTTGATCCTTAGCAACACTTTGAATAATTTGAATATTCTTAAAATCTACTCTTCCGTATTGATCCTCTTCCAAATGAGGAGTCGCGGGATGAATGAATAAGATTCGAATGTCTCCATTCTTTCCGGGGATCGGCGCCGTACCTTCCGCGATGAGAATTCGTTTTCCGTATTCCGGTTCCTGCGAAAGTTGATCGATGGTTTCTTGAAGAATTCCGAATCGAATTCCGCGGAGTTGAATCGATTCGCGGATTTGCTCCGTGTTTAAAATTCTTCCTCCGTATTTGGGAGGATGAAAGATCAAGAAGGCCTTCATTTTGTCTTCGGGGATTTCGATTTCGATCCGGGAACTTTCCGGTTTACCGGGCCATTTTCCGATAAGATGAGAAAGTCCATCCGATTTCTGAACCAGATCCTTGACGACCGTGGGGGAAACTTCCGTAATTTGAAAGAGTTCGATTCTTCTTAGAATTTCTTTGGAGTCGACGGGCTTTCCCTTTTTACCCGCGGGAAAAACCGATAGATAGGCGAGCCCGTCTTCATTTTCGATTTTGAAGAAGCCGTTTTCATTCTCTTCCAGATCCTTTAAAAGGGAATCCGTAAAATTCTTGAGAGAGTCGCTCATCCGGGGTTTCAGTGTAGAAATCATTGTTCCTTTTTACAATCGAAATCTCCCGGAAAAACTTGAATGTTTGGAAGGAATTTTTCTTTAGTGGTGATGCGAATGATCCTCGTTCGGAGAGGAATTCCACTCGGTTTTGTTTTCGGGAGCGGAATGTTCATGATTTGCGTGAGAATGGTTCATTCGAATGAAGATCATTGAAATTCCGATCAGAATGATCGCGATTCCTCCGAAACGAATCGCTCCGCTCGGCAGTTTAGTCAAAATCTTGCGAAATCCGATTCCGAACAAAAAGAGCGCGGGAAACGTTCCTAAAAAGAAGGAGGACATTACAAGAATTCCGGAGGGCGCGCTTCCCGTGGCGAGGGCTAAGCTGAAAGCGGGATATAAAACCGCACAGGGTAAAAGTCCGGTAACCATTCCGAACGCGAGAGAGGCTCCGCTCAGATTCTTTCCCTGTTTGAGGGAAGCGATCAAAGGAGCCGCAAAGTAGTTTAGAATTTTCTGATAGAATCCGGAACGTTCGGGACCGGCGTTTTGAATCAGACTCAACCCGAAGACGACGATAAAAATTCCGGAGACGATGGCCGCAAACTCGTGCAATGAAACCAGGCTTCCCGCGAGATTGAGACCGGAGCCTACGAATCCGAATATGGCGCCTAACGTGGAATAGGAGAGAAGTCTTCCCAAGTTGTAGAGTAGGTTCGTTTTAAATTTGGATTTTTCACCCGCCAGGTTTAAGGTTCCCGCAAACGGTCCGCACATTCCGAGACAATGAAGCGAACTCGTGATTCCATGAAGGAAGGCCACCGAAATCGTAGTAAGGACCAATTCAGTCTGCACGGGATTCTTCCTTTTTCGCTGAAACGCCCGTGTTTCTTTTTTCCGTCTGCGGAGGATCGTCGTCGAAAAGCATTCTGTATTTCGGACCTTCTATGTCTTCATATTGCCCCGATTTTAGTGACCAAAAGAATACGACCAAGGCTCCGAGTGCGATCAACATCGCCATTGGGATCGTGAGATACAAAGCGTTCATAGTTTGGTTCTCCATTGTAACGAGATCGAATTGAGGACGACGGATAAGGAACTCAACGTCATAAATCCGGCGCAGATGACCGGAAGCATAAACCCGAAGGCGGCGAGCGGGATCATGATCGAGTTGTACGTTAAGGATATTAGAATATTCTGAAATATGATTTTGCGCGTGCTTTTGGAGATTCGAACCGCGGAAACGAGAGAGTCCAAACGATTGGAAAGAAGCACGAGATCGGATTTGTCGATGGAAAGATCGGATGCGATTCCCATTGAAATCCCCAGATTGGCCGCCGCCAAACATGCGGAGTCGTTGATTCCGTCGCCCACCATAACGACCGTATGTCCCTCGTTCTGAGCCTTTTGGATTTCTTCCAGTTTCTCTTCCGGTTTTAATTCATAGAAAGAATGTTCTAAATGCAAAGCGGAAGCCAAGGATTGAACGTTGGATCGGGAATCCCCGGAAAGAATTCCTAAGAATGGAATCGTTTCGTTTAGGGTTTGGATGGTTGATTCCGCTTCGGGGCGAATCGTATCTTCCATGGAAAAAGATACGATGGGTTCCCGATTGCAGCCGAGATAAATCTTTCCGTCCTGCGGAACTCGGCCGTAAGTCACGAAATGTTTGTTTCCGATTCGATACGTTTGATTTCCGTTGAGGGAAACCGCTTCGATTCCGTTTCCCGGAATTTCTTTCAATTCTTTCCAAGAGATCGGAATCGGAGTCTGACCTAGGTCTTCGAGTTTCTTTTCGATCTCTTTTTTTAATCCGACTGCCAGAGGGTGCGTGGATTTGGATTCGAGCGAAATCAGAATCGAATAGATCCGAAGCGGATCTTCCTGTTTTAAAAACCGTTCCTCTTGAATCGAAAGTTTGCCGAGGGTCAAAGTTCCGGTCTTATCAAAGTAGATCCGATCGGCGCGGCTCAAAATTTCCAGCGAATCCGGGTTTTTAACAAGAATTCCCTTGGAACCGTGAAGCAGATTGCTGACCACGTAGGCCGCCGGAACCGCCAAACCGAGCGCACAAGGACAGGCGACGATGAGAACGCTGATCGTATTGAGGGTTGCGGCTTCCCAAGTTCCATAATAAAATCCGAATATACTAAACGTTGCAATCGCGATCAGAAATACGACTTGGATAAAGTATGTCGAAAATCGATCCGTGGTTCTTTGAATCGACGGTTTTGTCTGAAGAGAACTTTCGATGAGGGATGAAATTCTCGCGAGCGTGCTCTCCTTCGCGGTGGTGGAGGCGCTCATCCGAACGTTCGAACTGAGACAAAGCGCTCCGGAAAAAATCGATTCTCCTTCTTTTCGAGTGACCGGTTTGGATTCTCCCGTTAAAAAGGATTCGTCGAAATAAGCCGTAGTCGATCGTAGGATTCCGTCCACCGGAACTCGATTTCCGTTTTTTAATAGAATGAAATCGCCTGTTTGGATTTTGTTCGGAGATACGGAGAGTTCAACGTCGTCACGCGATACGGTGTATTCCTCCGGTAAGGTGGACAAAAGTTCTCCGATTTTTCTTCCCGCTTTGAGACGAATCGCCGATTCGAGAAATTTTCCGATCAGAATAAAAAAGTAGATCGTGCAGACCGAATCGAAGTAGACTTCTCCCTTATCGCTTAACGTTACGTAGACGCTGTAAAAGTAGGCGAGAGAGACTCCCAAAAAAAGAAGAGTATCCATGGACAACATTCTTCGTTTGATCGATTCGATCGCTCCTTTGTAAAACGGATATCCCGAATAAAGATAAACGGGGGTCGCGAAGATCCAGGAAACGTAATGAAAGAGTCGCTTGAATTCGATTTCGATTCCCGTAAAGTATCCCGCGTAGAGTCCGATGCTGAAAAGCATGATGTTTCCCCAGGAAAATCCCGCAAGTGCCATTCTGAGAAACAGATCTTTGGAAAACAGTCCGACTTTGGTTTCCGCTTTCAAGGGAGAATACAAGGAAGGTTCGTAACCGATCTTTCGGATGATGGAGAAGATTTCCCCCAAATCCACTTTGTTTCGATCGTAGACGAGTTTCATTCTCGCGGTCGCGAAATTAATCCGAACTTCGAGAACCCCGTCCCTTTCGGAAAGAACTCGTTCGTTTAACCATACGCAGGCGGAACAATGGATTTTTCCGATCGTAATCAGGGTTTCGCAGATTCCGTTTTCCTTTTGGACGACATATTCCTGATATACGGAAGGAGTTTCCAAATCTTCTTGATTGTTTCTTTCGGTAGCGACCGGCTCCAACGTCTCGGATCCCCTGAGATCATAAAACCGAGTCAGTCCGTTTTCCACCAGAAGGGTTGCGAGGGATCTACAGCCGGAACAGCAAAAGGTTTCCGTTTTTCCTTTCAGTTCTCCGAATACGATTTCCTTTTCAGAGCGGATCTGTGTGTTACAGTGATAACAGTTCGTGATCGTCAGGGTTTGCATATCGTTTATTGAATATTCAGTTCTTGTGTTTTTTCAAGGGTTCTCCCGCTTGTTTCCCCGCGGAGGCTGAGAATCCATCTTCCCTTTTCCGGAAATTCGATTTCTCCTAAGTAAGTTCCCTTGTTTTTGGAATCTTCCCGTAACTCTAAGGTTTGATTCCATTGATCGGTGGCCGATCTTTCGATTTGAACCGTGATTTTTGCACCCGAAACGGGATGGCCCGATTTCAGGAAACGGATCGAAATCGGATTTTTTCCGGCTTTGAGTTCACCGTTCAATTCAAAAAGCGGACTCGCATACGAATAACCTTCCGCGAGCATCTTTCTTTGTTCGAGAATGGACTTTTCGTAGTTTAATCCTTTTTCGTAATATTCCTTTTCGATCGGTCCGGTATAACCGTTGTTTGCGTATCGGATCGTTACCACGGTCGCGGCGATCAATGCGACGAATGCGACTCCGATCCAAGCGAACGCGAATTTCATAGTTCTGTGTAGCGCCATAGATTTTCCTTTAGTTTCGATCCTGAATCGGAATTCGAAACGGAATCTTCTTTTTTAATACGTAATTTTTGTTTTCCGCATCGCCTATTTTGAGCGTAATTTGATGCGATGTTTTACGAAGATCTTCTTCTTTGATCTCCGTTTCCAAAATGATTCTGAAATCCTGGGAACTATTCCGCTGAATCGAAATCGAAGGAACTTCCGTTCCTCCCAAAAGGATTCGAACGGGAGAATGGAGAGTGCTTTCCTCCACGGAAACGCCCAAATTCCGGTTTTGAAAGGTCATATTCAAAATTTGTGCATTATAAAAGTTGCGTACGATTCCTCCCGGGATTTCCATCGGCTGTATGATTCGATCCGGTAGAACGTTCGCGTAAAGCGGAACTCGATTGTAGAGCAGAATCGCGGAAACGATCGCAACTCCGAAAAGAAGAACTCCGTATACGATGCTTCTCGGGCGAATCCAACGAATTTTCGCACCGGGTTTGTTCGCTTGGTTTTCGGACATATAACCGATGAGAGTTTTCTTTCCTTCTTTCCCCATGGTTTTGGTGCAGGCGTCCACACATTTTCCGCATGCGATACAACCTACGTTGACGCCTTCCCGAATGTCGATTCCGGTGGGACATACCACCAAACAAAGGTTACACGCCGTGCAGTCCCCGACTTGGGTCCCGGCCTTTCTGCGAGGTTCTCCTCGTTTGTAGTCGTAAGTGACGTTGACCGAATCCGCATCCATCATCACGGTTTGAAATCTTGCGTAAGGACATGCGTATTTACAGAATTGTTCCCGCACGAATGCCATATCGAGATAAAGAGTCATCGTGAAAAAGAGAACGAAATAAATCCAAGTCGGCGGCTTTGAAAAAAACGAAGCAGATCGGATGTCGCTTATCATTTCGTATGGGTCCGCAAAATACGAAACCCAAGCCAAGGCACCCAGGATGCTCACGAGAATCCAAAGTTTTTGAACGAGAATCTTTCCGAATAGAGGTGCATCCTTTTTCCCGTATTTGGAACCGAGAACGGTTCTTCCGATCAGATCGAACAGATCGGTGAACACGGTTTGAGGACAAGCCCAACCGCACCAAACCCTTCCGATCAAAGTGGTGAAAAAGAAAAGGGAAAGTCCCATCCCGATCAGAAATAGATGAAGATAAAAACCTTCCTGCGGAGTGAAGATGTTTCCGAGCAGGTAAAATTTTCTTCCGGGGATGTCGAGCCGGATCAGAGGATGTTCTCCCCAGCGCAGCCAAGGAAGAAGGAAGTAAAACGGAAGTAAGAACGCTTCTACAAGATATCTCGCCGAACGAATCTTACCGGAAATTTGTCTGGAGATGACCACAAAAGTCCTCCTTGTGGTCCCCGGAAAAAGTCTCGATGTTTTTTAGACGGATCGAAAACTTTCTCCGGAGTTGAAACGATAAATTAACGAGACGCCTTGATACTTGCGTTTTGAGAAGCAAGCCAAGCCATCACTTGATACACTTTTTCGGAGCCGAGAGAATTCTCATGCGGAGGCATTGGACCTCTTCCGAGTTTCGTTTTGTCCGCGGCGATTCCTTTCATGATGGTTTCGTAAACTTGCGGGTCCGCGGATCCGTGGATCCATTCGTTGTCCATCAGGCTCGGTCCGACAAGACCTTGACCCGTGGGGCCGTGACAAGCGGCACAGATCGTTTTGAAGGTCTTTTCTCCTTCCGCGATCGCACTCGCATTTCCCCGGAACGGGTTGCTACCGTCGTTAGACGTAACAGCGGCTTCTTTCGGAAACTTCGCTTCGTGTTCCTGTACTTCCAACTCGTAAGCCACTTCCTGCCCCCAATTGGAAAATTTATGAAAATAAACGGCGTAGACCGCCGACACCGCTATACATGTGACGAAAATCCATTGCCACCATGCGGGCATCGCGTTGTCTTCTTGCCGAATGCCGTCGAAATCCTTATTGGAATCATGAGTCATCGATTTAGTCCTCCTTGAGCATTCTGAACTTGGGTTCTTCCATTTCCGTCTTCCGTTTCCGGTTGTAGACGTATGCCGTGATCAAAGCGATCGCCAACACGAGAATCGGAAGTCTCGCGAACTTGTAGATTTGAATCAATTCGAGTTCCATACTTCGCCTCACTGAATGGATTTGGAAAGGTCCGCGGTGTCCTTTCCGAGTTTCAAGAGATACGCGATAAGAGCGTCTCCTTCCGTTTTACCTTCCAATTCCTTAGCGGCGGAAAGATAATCCGCTTCGGAATAAGGAACGCCGATTTTGGAAAGACCTTTCATGTGATTCACGATCTTTTCCGCGTCGAGTCTCGCGCTTTCTTCGAATAACCACGGATAGGCGGGCATCACCGATCCCGGAGAAGTGTCTCTCGGATTGATCAGGTGCGTCTTATGCCAAGCGTAAGAAGGTTGAATCTGGGATTCGTGCGCGAGATCCGGTCCGGTTCTTTTGGAACCCCAGAGAAACGGGTGATCATACACGAATTCGCCGGCTTTGGAATATCCGTCTCTTCCGTAGGATTTGGAAGGATCGAAACGATCCACTTCCCATTTGAAAGGACGAATCATCTGTGTGTGACAGTTGTTGCAACCTTCCTTTTGATAGATATCTCTTCCTGCGAGTTCCAAGGCGGAAAACGGTTTTACTCCTTGGATCGGAACCGCAGTTCTCGAGATAAAGAAAGGAGGAATGAGTTCGAAGATACCTCCGATCAAAACCGCGATCGTGGTATATACGGTGAACTTAACACCCTGTTTTTCCCATTTTTCGGTAAAACCGCTAAACCAGGTAAGAAGACTGTCGAATAGTTTCATGCGTTTCCTCCTTGTTCTTTCACTCTCAGATCGATTTCTTGAAAACCGGAACCCGAGTTTTGAATCGTCTTAACGATGTTATAGATCATAACGAAGACGCCGCTCAGGTAAATCGTACCGGCGACTCCTCTCGCAAACCGGAACGGTTTGAGAACTTCGGTGATCTGAACCCAGTTCGGATATTGAAGAAAACCTTTCGAGTCGATCGCTCTCCACATGGAACCTTCGGTGATTCCCGAAACCCACATCGAAACGATGTAGAGAAGAATTCCGAGTGTGGCGAGCCAGAAGTGAAGGTTCGCCAATCTTTCGGAGTAAAGATTCGAGTTCCATAATCTAGGAACGAGATAATAAATCGCGGCGAAAGACATCATTCCCACCCAACCGAGGGTTCCCGAGTGAACGTGACCCACGATCCAATCGGTGTTGTGACCGAGGGCGCTGATGGAACGAATCGAAAGAAGCGGACCTTCGAACGTAGACATACCGTAGAACGTGATTCCCACGAGCATCATCTTGAGAAGAGCGTCGGTTTTGATTTTCTCCTTCGCTTGAGTCAAGGTAAGAAATCCGTTCAACATACCACCCCAGGAAGGCATCCATAACATGATGGAGAACGCCATCCCCGTGGTTTGCAACCATTCGGGGAGAGGAGTGTTGAGTAAGTGGTGAGGGCCGGCCCAGATATAAATGAAGATCAAGGACCAGAAGTGAATGATCGACAATCTATGACTGTAGATGGGTTGTTTGATATGTTTCGGAAAGTAGTAATACATCAGACCGAGAAACGGTGTCGTTAATACGAACGCGACCGCATTGTGTCCGTACCACCACTGAATGTTCGCGTCGTAAACTCCCGAAAAAATCGAATAGGATTTTCCCAAACCTACCGGAATCGAAAGGTTGTTCACGATAAAAAGAATCGGAACTGTCACGAAGGAGGCGATGTAGAACCAAATCGCGGCATAAAGTTGTTTTTCCTCTCTTGTGAAGATGGTTGCGAAGAAGTTTACGATAAAGATCACGAACCAAACAACGATCAAAAGATCGAGAGGCCATTCAAGCTCGGCGTATTCCTTGGATTGGTTAAGTCCCAAAGGAAGAGTAATCGCCGCAAGAACGATGGTTAGATTGTATAATACGAAGTGGATCTTCGCTAAAGAATCGCTCCAGATTCTTACTCTGCATAATCTTTGGATGAGATGATACGCCGTCGCAAAGATGATGCTCAATGCGAAGCCGAAAATCGCCGCGTTGGTGTGCAAGGGTCGGATTCTGCCGAAGCTGAAATACTGAGTGAAATTCAGTTCCGGGAAAACCATTTGAAATGCGGCGAGAACTCCCACTAACATGGAAGCGACTCCCCAAACCATAGCCGAGATGATGAACCCTTTTACGATGGAATCGTTGTATTTGGCGTTCGTTTGGCTCATGAGATTTAGTCTCCTGATTCGATTGTTCCTGTTGGATTAAACCGAAAAATCACCATTAATCAATTATAATTTAATAAAATTGAATATAATATGAATTTTCGGCTTATGCTTTAACCTTATATTAAAATCGACGTATAATTGGAAGAATTCTGGGTCGGATTTCGGGTATTGGAACGATGATAAAAATCAAGTCGGACTCTTGTGCTTGGAGTTGAGTAAAAAGCGGAGAATTCTAATTTGGTCGTTCTTAGAATAAAACGTTTATGAGATTGTTTCTCAGAATGAAAACGAATGCGGCTAGGAGAAATCCGTTCCTGACGGACCCGTTTTCATCGGCTTCTCCTTCTCACTAAAACCGTAAAAAAACGGGTCGAGAATTTTCTCTTTGTTAGTAGAATTGGGAAAACGGCCGAAAATAGAAACAATGGATCTCAATTTCAAAGATAAACTTCAATCCGGATTTTCCTCGATCGACAGTCTATCCCGCAATCTTCCCCCACAGGTGCAAAAGACCCTTTTGTACACCGGAATATCCCTCGCGGTATTGGGGGTATCTTTGGCCGTTCTTGTGGGAATTCAAAGAGGAAAGGAAGGGGCAGCGTTCGACGACCAAGCCAAGGAGCTGGATCGTAAGGCGCTCTTTTTAGAAGATATAGAACGAAATTATAACCGCAAACGGAGATCCATCCACTACAGCGATCCCGATCTTTCGATCACGGGAGAATCCTCTAATCTTGAAATCGATCGTTATGAAAGGGATAAACCCAAAAGCGGATTGTTGCCCGAGTCGAATTTTCCGGAAGGAAAAGATCCTTTGCGTGAGGGAAGAAGGGAAGGAACGGGAACGCCAAAACTTCCGACGGAATCCGATTCTCTTCCGACCGAGGATCGACAAAGAACCCCCGATTCGAATCGGAATTTGGACGATCCGGGAACCGTTTCCCCCGATCGAAATTCTTCCAATAATCAGGATCGGCCGAGTTTGATTCGTCCTCCTAAAAACAATACGAAAGGATCTCCCGAACTTCGATGAAACGTTTTTCGGCGGCCGTCGTAACATTCTTGCAGATCAGTATTACGGTTTCTTTATATGCCGATATGCCCCTTCCGTTTCCGGAGGAATTGGGGGAAAGCTCGGTTCCCGTGAACGAAGCAGGAACATCCAACCCGACCGGTTCTGGTTCCGTGGAAACAGGAAATTCTGGGGATTCAAAATCAAAATCGTTGAGCGACGGAAACTCGCAAAGCGACGGCGGTTCGGAAGAAAAAAAGAATTCGAACGTCGAAGTTTCCGACTCAACGATGGATCCGAACACGTCTAAGATCGCTTCTTCCTCTGCGGAAAGTGGGCAAGAAATTTCCAAAATAACGACGGAAGAATCCGCACGACCTTCTAAGACGACCCTTCCGAATTCCGAAAAAACGAATTTAAAAAAGAAGAAGGATAAGAAGAAAGAAGATCCGTCCGAGAGCGGGTATAAAAAAGGACTTCTTCGTCTGCGTGAAAATCAGAGAAACAACGCAAAGACCGAGTTCAATCAGGCGGGGCAGGGAAAGTCGGCGAACGCTTCGAGACTGGAAGACGCAAGATTGACAGCGGAAAGTTCGAACGACGCGAATGCGATCACAGAGCAGATCGATTCCGACGAGGAAAAGTGGAAGGCAGTTTTCGAAGTTGCGCGTTCTTTGCGAGGCAACGGAAAAATCGCCGAAGCCGAAACGCAATATTTACGAATCATCACCGAAGCGCCGGAAAGTTTTCAATCCATCTCCCTTCTTTCCTTAGGGGAAATGCTTTCCACAACGGATCGTAAGGATTCCGCGAGAAGATATTTGTTGCAGCTTGTCAAACTTCTGCAGAAAAAACCGGAGCTGGATCCGAAAAAGGATGGTCTCGAAAAAGCAATTACTTTGATTGCGAGAATTTACGGCGATCAAGGTAAATACGAGGAAGCGGAGAATTGGGCGAAAGTGTATCTCCAGCGATTGAACCCGGACGCTTCCGAAGATTCTCCCTTTGTGAAAGAACTCCGTAGAATTTTAAAACGAAGATATTATTGATTTCTAAAGCGATAATATCTTCGAATACGAGAAAAGCGTTCGAGGAAACATTCAAGAATTCTTATGAACTAGAAAAAACCGGACTTGAGATTCCGTTTTTTTCTAGTTTCGAGTTGATTTCTTATGCTTGCGCGAAAGAAGCACTCATAACTCAATCTCACTTCCTATGGGTCGTTCGATAGTGCTCTGGTGTCATTTGTTTGAATTGCTTCCTGAACTCAGCGTCTCATTCTCTAAGGTCATTCGGCCGGTCGCAATCACTCAGCGAATTGCTTTCGCGATAATTTTTCGTACTTCGTGTGAAAGCCAACGCTTGCGTTCCGGTATCTTTTGGCCGACTCGCTCTCTATGGATCGCTCGTCAAGTCAGAGATACGTTTACGTCCAATTTTCCGAACTTGGAAAAAAGGCTGATTCCTAAGGAAGGTTTTTTAGGGATCTTTAATGTTTCGTTTTTGGAATCGATGATGTTCGGAGCGGTAATCTCGATCGATTGACCGGAACTCGCAAAGATGTTCATCGCATTTCCCGTAGTCATGTTCGCGATCTCACCGAGGATATCCTTGTATTCGTTTTTGATATCCTGGTCGCTCATTCCGGGCATCAGAACTCCAGCGATCTTATAGGCGGCGTCGTAGTTGAGACCGTAGACGACTTCTCCGTTGAAGGTTCCGATCACACCGATCACGATGGAAAGTTCAAGATTGGTTTCCGGACTATCCTTGATTCCGATCTTTCCACGGATCAGGTCCGTTTTTAAGACATCCCTAAAAACGATCGTAGCAGCTTCGAGAAAGGGGTTTACCAGTTCAGCCCGGATTTGCATTATTCTTCTGCCTTTTGACCGATCCTTCTTTCAATCGGGTATTTTTCCTGAAGCGCCTGACTGATTTCCATTACGAACCCGTTCATCAGGTTCGGATTGTCTCTCAAATCGGGTCCCTGGGAGGTATTGATTTTAGACGTATCTATTTCCAAGGAAGCGAATTCCACAAAAACATTTTTTTCGGAATCTTTGTAAGGACCGCCGACTTTTTTAGACCCGAATGCTACGGTTGTCAAATCTTTCAGAAACTGAGTGTTATTTCCCAAACGAATGTTTTGATTTCCGGCTTTGAGTTCCCAGAGATTCAAAAGAGATTGGTCCTTGAATTCCTGAACGCCACTGCCTAAAAGAGAAGCGATTTTCTGAAGTCCGTCCGGCTCTTGTTGAAGAGACGCGATTCTTCCCTTCCATTCTTCCTGAGATTTGGAACGGGTTTCGAGAAGAAGTTTGCTTCTTAGGAAATTTTTTCTTTCCTCGAAGCTGACTTCCTTTCCGTCCTTGTTTTTCGGAAGTTTTCCTTCTTTCTTTTCGTTTTCGTATTTAGCGCGTAAAACTTCGTCGGTGATCGGAGCTTCTTTCTCCGCGAGTTTCGTCAGTTGATCGTCCGTATAGGAAACGATGCGAAGTCGAACTCTTGCGGAAGAGGATTCTTTTTGAACCGCGACTTCTCCATCCGTCTTTTTGAGATCGGAGGTTAAAAGAGCTTCGTAAAGACCGCTTGCGTTTTTGCGGTCGATTCTGTACTGCATAGGAGCGGAATTGAGGATCTGCTTGTAGATCGCTTCCGGTTTACGGACGTCTTCGTCCGAATATCCGGCTCCGTTCATCGATTCGCGATAGATTCTGCGGGCTTCGTCCGAAAGTTCTTCACGGATTCCGGTTTCGGAAACGGAGAATCCGGTCGCGTCCGCGATTTGTTTGGTGACCACCAAACTGCGGATCGTCTGAAATGCGCAGGATTGAAGAGTAGAGGGATCTTCCGCGAGGGACGGGGCGATGCTTCTATATTGGAAGAAACAATCTCTTCGCGCAGCTTGAAAATAGTCCATCGGGATGGAATAGTCCCCGATTTTTCCCGCGTTCAAATTGGAGCGGCCGGAGATTACGTCGAAAAAGCTTTTTTCGGCGTCGCCGGGGAGAAAGGTGATGATCAAACCACCGACAAGGATAAACAGAAAGAATCCGACGACGGTGCGGATGATCTTGTCTTTGAGGGAAACGTTTTCTAATTCCATGATTGTAACTGTTAAACTGAAAGGGTTTGTGAAGGAATATTTCTGTAAAGGAGAAAAGTGAGAAAAACGCTTCAGAAACCCGCCCAAACGACAGATACATAAAATGATGCTCTTTATTGCGATCGCGCTCATTCTTGTGGGACTACTCTGTTTTATCTATGTCTCTCTGAACCCGAATCCTTCCGAAGGTTTTGGATTCAAGCCGGGCTTGCGCAAAGGCGGTTCGGAAAACGAACATTTGATTTCAAGACCGAATGCTCGGAAGGGAGCGGAGATTCTCTCTTCTTCCAAAAGGGCTCCGAGTTTGGAACAGATCGAAAAACAAAAACATCTGGAGAATCTTTTTGTGGAAGGAAGGAGAATTCCGAAACAAAGCAAGATCTCCTCGTCGGAGCCGGAAGCGAGTTACGAAACCGTTTCGAGCATCGAAGTCGAGGAAGACTTTGGGGAAGACAACGATCCTCATTCCGGCATAGAGGTTTTGGAGGAATCTCCGAAGTTTTCCATTGCAAGCGAGCTAAAGAAGGAAGAAGTTCGGGAGGTTCGTTTTGAAATCGACGGGCTTTTGTATTTGGATCAGAATCGCGAACTTCCGTATGAAAAGCTCGCGAGCAAAAAGGAAGAATTGACTCCGGATAAACTCAAAGGGTTGAAACGGATCGGTCCGGGTAAGTTGAACGAGAGCCGCGATATGCTCGCGTTCGAAGCGTTGAACAGCAGTTATAAATATTCTTTTTCGGAGATTGAAAAGATTCTCTTTTTCGACGAGGGGATCGTTCTCATTCCCTCTAAGTCGAATTATCCGGTTCCGGTCTTTTTTACGAGAGAAACCAATCACTTGAAATCGTATTTGGAAAGTTCGTCCAGGACGTTTTCGAATTAGCGGAAGGTCTTCTTGAATTCTACCTACAATTTATCGTAAAACCGCCGGGCCCCCTCCCGAATTGGGTGGAGGTGGCGGGCTTTGTGGGCGTCCTTCCGCAATTTTTCCACATATCAGAAAAGTCGCATGAAGTCAATTCCGTCCTGAAGGAACTGTTCCGACAAGATGAATCGATATTGTTTTTGACTTTAGAGGGAAGACATAGAGTCACGGACGAACTCAGCCTTCCGGTCGTTCAATAGATCGCTCAGGAACTCAGCCGCTTCGCTCTCTGAACTCATTGAATTGCTCTCTACGGATCGCAATTCAGATCGCTCAGCGACCCTCTACATGCAAAAGTTTTGTCGTTTTAACGATGATTCTCACGAGAAGATAAAACACAAGACCGCCGCCGAACAGAATGATCTGCGGAAGACGAATCGCTTCTACAAGATTGCTCACGGGCTCATTGAAATAAACAGCAACCAAATCGAACACGCTGAAGATCACAAGAATTCCGAAAAGACTCGGATATTCTCGTTTGAGAACGTTGCGGATCGAAAAGCCCAAAGCCGGTTTTTTATAGCCGCTGAACTTAGGGATAAACGCGGGAACTGTGTTCGCCCAGGAAAGATACGCATCTCCGAATTTCTTACGCAGAAATTGTTCTTCCGCAAACATAATTCTTTCGTAATATACCCAGAAGAATAAAATAAATACGGACGCGATCAGAAAATTCTTTAAGAAAAGAACCGCACCGAGATACATCAAAAAATTTCCGAGATACAAAGGGTGACGAATCAAGGAATAGATTCCTTCTTGGTTCACCAGGTCCGCGACTTGTTCTTTCGTATTTCTTCCGGAAGTTCGCGCGGGTGCGTAACCGATTACAAAGCTGCGAACAAAAAGTCCCAAGAGACTGACCGCAAAACAAAAAGACTGATAATAAAGATGATACGTGTATGAATTGCCGGGGAACTGATAGAACGGCAAAAGACCGATGCAGAGAATCAAGATGATACCGGGGATATAGGATCTCCAACGAAATAAAAAATTCCCTTGAGATTCAAATTCTTCGATCAAAGCCATGCTTTTGTCCTAAGTTATAGAGTTCTTTTGAAATGAAATTGGACGCCCTTGCCCTGTCAATAGAGAATCGGAGCTTCAAAACGGATCGGAAGAATCCCGAAAGAACTCGTTTGCGTTGAAATCTTCTCGAAATCCGCGTAGAAAAACGGGATCGGCAACGAACAAAACGGAATCCGAGTTCGAACGAAAGATCGGTTCTTGATCGATCGTGTTTCCAATCCATTCCAAACGCAAGGGAGAATTTTGTCCGCCGTGAAAGCGTATCTCGATCTGCAATTTGTCCCCGGATGATAGAGGAAGAATTCTTTCGTGAAACGGTTTGATCCAAATCCGTTCCGCCTTCCAGGAAAGAATTTTTTGAATCAATGGAGAGCAGTCGTCTCCGGGACAAAGCGGAGTGTCGGTGCGGTTAGGCTTCCAAACGCCCGATCGTATTTGTTCTATATTGATTTCGATTTTCCGGGCGCCGTCGGAGTGTATTAGAATAGTATGAATTTCTTGTATATTTCCGGTTTCGGGAAAGAATTTTCCGGAAAAAAAGAACGTTTCGTTTCCCCGGCCGGAAAGAGAATTTAAGTTTTCTTCCACAAGCCAAATCGGGCCGCCCGCACGTTCTTGCACGAACGTTCCGTTCGCATTCGTTTCGCCCGCGCCGATTCCTAGGGAAGCGATTTCTCCCGACGCGGTTTGGAGTTCCAGTTTGAGTTCTTCCCCGTTGAATCCGAACTCCGCTCCGTTCGAACCGTTTTCCTCGATCTTGGTAAATTTTCGAATCTTCAAAATTCCGTTTAAAAACGCGGCGACTTTCTGCGAATCGGAGTCCGCCGAATTGTTCCGAACCGTCACGATCCAGGCGCCGCCCGTTCGTTCCAAAACGGTTTCATGTCCTTTTCTGCCGATTTGAATCCGTTCGATTTCGTTTTTTGCAAACGGAAAAAACGGGTCCGCGCTTTGGTAGTTCTTTAAAAAGAATCCGAATGGATTTGCGAGTAAAATCCAAACCGTCGCTAAAACGACATTGATCAGAACCAAAGAAAGCGCCTTGTCTTCCTGAAAAAAACGGACGACCCAAGAAACGGTTCTGTTTTGAAAGCGCGCTTTCACGTCGACGATTCCTCGGAGACAAAGGGTGGCGCGGAGTTTCGACTCCTGATTCTTAAAAACGCATAAAGACCCAATAAAAACGGAATTCCAAGAAGATTCAAAAAACTGAATGTGATTCTTTCCGCGTCCGAAAAGGGCTTCAGCTTTAAAAAGGCGGATTTTTTTCCGCGCAAAGAAATCAGATCCGTATCTCCGTTGGAAACGTCCAATACGTTCAACAAAAACGGAAGATTGGATTCTTGATAGATTTCCCTCGTATCCGGAAATGCCAATAGATCGGAAACGAGATAGGGCGAACCGACCACGAAAATCCGGGAAACCTTTCCTTCCGGCGTGGATGGAAAAAACGAATTCGATTTTTGGAATGGATTCTCCGCTTGTGAAAAACGGGATCGGAATCTTCCTTCTAAAACCGCACCTAACACGATTCTATCGCCGAAAGCGGACAACGGGGTCGCAAAAATCTGTTTTTCTCCTAAGGCAACGATCGAGGAACGGACCGTCGCTTCTTCGGAGGACCAAAGGATCGGTTCCATTTTTACCGTCGGCTGGCGTTCCGGAAACAAACTTACGCTGGAAACCCAGGGTAAAAGAAGACTTTGAAAGGGTTTTGTGAACGGGCTCACTTCGCTTAACATTTTTTCGGAAGAATCCGCCACGATCCAAGCGGGATAGGCGTATCTTCCGATCACACCGGGTTCCACTTCCATCAAGGAGCCGATCGGTAAAGAATGATTGAGATCGAGAACGAGATCCGTGTTTACTCGAAAACCGTAATATTCAAAAAGTTGATTTTGTTCTTCGTTGTGCGCGGAAGGTTTTGCGATCCCGAGCCCGGTCGCGTTCATTCCGATTCCGGTTTCCCGTTCGGGAGATTCCAAACGAAAGTCCATCGATTTTGCAAGAATCACCAGATTTCCCCCGCGCATCAAAAACTGATCGAGGCGATAGGCCGCTTTCGGCGATAACGCGCCTTCGCCGATCCAAAGCAGGGTCCGAATCCATAGCGGGACTTCTTTTTCCTCGAGTTTGAGTTCGGGAATGTTTCCGTATTCTTCCTTTAAGATTTGATGCGTAAAAATTCCGATCGTGTCTTTTCCGGTTTCGGGTCCGGGAGGAGCGGAGGATAAACTTCCGGATAAGGAAAGAATTCCTATTTCCGCGTCTCGTCGTTCGCGGATCATCTTTCGCAAAGTAGTCAAAATCTGATATTCGATTTCCTCCGCATAAAACGCGACCGGAAGCGTTTCTTTTCGTGTGCCGAGGGTAAGAGTCAGTCCGAGAAAAAGACGTTTGAATTCGGCGCCGCCTCTCTCCGTTTTTTCCAGGATCTGCGGTTGAATCCCCGCTTCGGCCGCTTTTCGTTGTTCTTCCTCCGATTCGTCCGGATCATGAAACCGCAACGAAACCTTTGCTCCGCCGAGCGAGGCGATCTCTTTCAAAAGTTCTTTGGTCAAATCCAAACGGACCTTGTATTCTCCCGGAATCTTGGAGGAATAATACGCGTCGATGGTCAGGGGAGAATGCAGATTTTTGAATACGTTTTTCGTACTCTCCGATATTTCGAATCGGCCGGATTTGGAAAGATCCTTTCTACAGGCGAATTGCGAAACGATTCCATTCAAAAATAAGAATATAATAAAAACCTGAAAAAACAAAAACGACGGATTTCCGTTCCAACGCGCAAAAAAAATCCGTATTCGGGCGATCATCGTTTTGACCTCAAACGAAGCACGTTTGCGTAAAGTGTCAGAAGAATAAAACTCAGATAAAAGAATATTTCTCTTCCGTCCAAAATCCCGAGACGAAACGTTTCGAAATGTTTGGAAAGCGACAGAAACGAAAGCGCGTTTCCGAGTTGCGGTCCTACGAATTGCAGAAAGGGCCGATATCCCAAAAGAAAGAACGCGAGGCAAACGATCAAACCGAGAAGATACGAACCGATCTGATCTTTCGTAAGGGAGGAAACGAAACTTCCCAAGGAAAGATTGGCTCCCCCCAAAAGAAAAATTCCGATGTAACCGACCGCGACCGTTCCGAAATCCAAATCGCCTAAATAGAAAATCGTTCCGGGGATGATGAACGTGAACGAAAGCACGAACCCTAAAAAACTCCAAGCCGCCAAAAATTTTCCGAACACGAGTTCCGCCTCGCGCAACGGGAGAGTAAAAAGAATTTCTAATGTTCCCGAACGTTCCTCCTCGGACCAAAGACGCATGGACAACGCTGGGATAAATACGACATACAGGATCGGAACCCAAAGAAAATACGCTTCCATACTCGCGGATTTAAAATCCCAAAACGAACCGTCTCCGAGGCCGAAAAAAAATAAGAACGAAGTCAGAAACAAAAAGAAGGACGCGAAAATCATTCCGGAAGGAGAATTGAAATACACGGAAAATTCTTTCCAAAAGACGGTTTTGACGTTGTTTAAAAATTCCTGTAGAAAATCGAAAACGTTCATCTTTGCGCGGGGGAAGTGAGGGATTCAAACACGGATTCCAGGGAATTTTTTTCCGGAATCAAGGAACGGACCGGAAAGGAAGCTCCTTTCAAAATCCGAAAAACATCTTCCGATACGATTCGTTCGTGTTCGGACAACGCGCTCACACGAAATTCCGCGAAACGATCCCGGGTTTTACCGGTCGTTTCGATCGTATATAAATCGCTCGGAAACAGGGCTCGGATCGTTTTTAGATCCGTTTCGGCCAAAATCAGACAGCCTTTTCCTTTGGATAAGGATTCGACCGAACCGTCCGCGATCAGTCTTCCTTCGTCTAACACGAGAATGTGATCGCAGATTTCCTCCACTTCCTTCAAAACGTGCGAGGACAAAAGAATCGTTTTCTCTTTTCCTAATGTACGAAGGAGGGTTTTCAGTTCGGAAATTTGGAGCGGGTCCAAACCGGAACTCGGTTCGTCCAAAATGATATATTCAGGATCTTGAATGAGCGTTCCGGCGAGCGAAGTCCGTTGTCTAAATCCTTTGGAAAGAAATCCGATCGGTCTATGGACAACCGTTTCCAGTTTTAAGAGCGAAATCACGAAATCGATTCTTTGTTTCAAACGATCGGAAGCGATTCCCTTTGCCTTTCCCAAAAAGGAAAGAACTTCGAAGACCGTAAGATCGGGATAAATCGGAGAGGATTCGGGAAGATATCCGATCCGTTTCTGGATCGAAATTCGGTTTTGAAAAAAATCGAGACCGTCGTAACGAACGGATCCTTCGTTCGGAAGAAGAGATCCCGTTAAAAGTCTGAGAGTGGTGGTTTTACCGGCCCCGTTCGGACCGAGCAGGCCCGTAATTCTTCCTTTTGGAATTTCAAAATTAAGATTCGAGACCGCTATTTTTCCCGGATAGGATTTGGAAAGTTGGCTGACGGAGATCGTTCCCATTGGGATAACCCAGAGATTGCCGATCTGATCCGAGCGGCAATCGTTTTTCGAAACATCTCAGAGCCCGAGTTTGCCGTCCACTTTGAACTTTTTCAAAACTTCGAGAAGATCGGGACTGAGATTTTTGATTTTCATCTTTACTCCGTAGTTGTCCATCAAGTTCTTCAAGGTGAGAAGTTTCGCGATTCCGCTCGAAGTGATTTTTTTCACCGAGTCGACAAAAAACTCTACGTCCGTCAAAGAACCCGAGGAAGCACTTTTGGAAACCTCGTCGAAGATCTTATCATAACCGTCGATCACCGTCGTATCGATCATTACCTTACCGGATTTTCCTTCTAACTTTAACTTGGACATACGCTTTTTCCTCGGTTTCCGTCTTCGACGTTGTGAAACTGAAATCCTTTCTCTTCTTTTTCTGTATCAGTACTTTCTAAAACGATTTTGTTTGAACCCATTCTTATAGGTTAACACACTTCGACGTAATAAATCGAATGCTAAATATATGATAAATGTCACCGATTCCGTAAATAAATTTCTGAATTTCCGCAGAGATAATTTATCAGAGAAGCGTCTTCTCGTAAAATCCAATCTTCGTAATCGGAGCCTTCTTCCAAAAGGAAGAGTCCGGATTCCCGCAGAAGTTGATGAATCGTATTCCTTGGGAAGTATTTATGAACATGAGTTTCGGTAAATTCTTCGTCCGTTCGTTTGTGAGAAAATGTGAGCGTCGATTCGAGAACGCGCTCTTCTTCCAAAAATCGATTGATCCATCGGATTTTATAATCCCCGGCGCGTTCCACAAAGGTCTGTCCGTCAAAATGATTCTTGAAGTTGTAAAGACTGCTGATATCGAAAAAGAAAAGTCCGTCGGGCGCGAGATGGGATCGAATCTTGGAAAAAATTTGTTTCAATTCGCCTTCATCATTCAAGTAATTGAGTGTATCGTGTGTGGAAAGAATGAGGTCGAATTTTCGCGGGGAAAGGTCGAACTTTAGTAAATCGGAAAGGATCAATTCTCCGCAAATCTCCTTTTTTCTCGCAATTTCGAGCATTTCCGAGCTTGAGTCGATTCCGGTCATTTCCGCCAAATCCGGGAATTCTTCCCAGAGCCGGCAAGTGCCGCAGCCTAAATCCAAGATCGTTTTCGGAAAAATTGTTTCGCTGTGAGCGCAATAAGAAGAGAGAATAAATTCAGACCAACGCTTGTACTGAACTTCACGCATAACTGCGTCATAAACCGACGAAAAGCCGGAATAGGGCTTTTTTTTAAGCATAATTTAATTTTTTCTTGCTCTTTTTACGATCTTTCCAATAGTCAATCGTAATTTGATGAGACATAATGTTTCCGGAAACATTTTGTCTATGGTAAACAAAATTCAATGGGAATAGAATTACTCCTGCCGTTTATAGCCAGCGTAGGAATTACAATCCTTCTTCGAAGGCTGGATAAATCCAACTATAAACTCAGTCAAATCAAACGTTTTACGGGAAAAGTTCAAGACGAACTGAATGATATTGCCTTAGAAAAAATCCAATCCGTAAAAGACGCAGGAATCGATTTAGAAATCAGCCTCAAACAAACGCGTAAACTCGCAAACGACGTCCACGCACTCAACGAAGAATCCAGACAACTTCTCGATTCGATCAAAACAAACCGCGATTTTCTCGACGGCGTGGCGCGCGATCTCAAGGAAGTCGTTCAACTTTCCTCCGATATCCGCGAAGAATCCAACGCGATTCAACAGGGACTTCTTCGTATGGAATCCGGAAAAAAGGAAATCCAGCTTCTGGATCAGAAAATTCTGGATTTGAGATCCGAAGCCGAAGCGATCTTGGAAGTGTTTACCGATAAGGTCAATCTTCGTTCGGACGAACTCTTACAATCTCTTGCTTCCAAAATCGTGGAACTCGAAGAACTTTTAGAAATTAAAAACGATAAGATCGATCAAGGTTTGAACTCGATCGCAGCAAATTACAGAGACAGCCTGGAAGCACATTCCAATTCTCTAATGCGTGAATCCGTGGGAAGAATCGAACAGCTTCGTTCGGAAATCTCCTCTCTCTTTGAAACGATCCGCAACAAAGAGGAAGACTTGGATCTGAGATCCGAAAGACTGCAAACCGTATTCTTAACCGTAAGCGATAAACTCGAACGCCTGGATTCCAGAGTGGAAGAGAAGGCCGAGGCCGCGGACCGCAAACTCGAAGAGATGGCGCGTGTCGCCGAAAAATCCGCTCAGGAAAAACTGGATCGTATCCTCGAACAGGTCACTCATTCCAAAGAAGCGTTCATCAACGGAGTTAAACTCGAAGTGGATTCGATCCGCAGAGAGATCGAGGGAATGAGTTTGGAAACGATGACTCGTCGCGACGAAATTCTCAACGAAACAAGACGTCAGGCGGAATCGATCAACGAATCCATCCAGTTCTTTCAGGAAAAATATCTCGAGGCGGAAAACAAACTGCTTCGTCAAGCAGACGCTCGCAAGTCGGAGCTGCTTCGTCAAATCGACAGCTTTGAAGAGGAATTCAACCGAATCAGCAGCAATCTTAGAAACGACGCGGACGGTCTTAAAAAGGAAATCTCTCTCGGACTCCGGGAATTCCATTCGGCTTTGGATTCGGCGAGGGAAGAGGCGAAGGAAAAAACGATTCACGGGATTTCCACGCTTCAGGAGAATTTCGATTTAGAACTTTCTAAAATGCACGCCGAACGTTCCGAACAGATCCAACAGGATTTAGAAGCGGTTCGTCAAAGCATCGTTACTCTCGATAAACAGATCTCCACTCGAATCAAGGACGTGGATTCGTATTTGGGCGATCTTCAATCCGCGATGGAATCCAGCGCGGGCGATCTGATGTCTCAGGTCGAAGAAAAGATCGATCTTCTTTCCGGAACCGTGGACGAAGAAGTCCGTAAAATCGATCAGAGATTCGAGAATTTGGGCCGTTACTGGGAAGAAGAACTCGGTACTATCCGACTCGGCGCACAAGATCAAATGGGCCGTTTGCAGGATAAACTCGGCGAAATTCACGTCGAAGGGCGAGGTCTTCTCGAAGAATTCAAAAACGAATACGCGCTTCAAAAAGACAAGATCGAAGAATTCGTTTCCCGTTATAAGGCGAACTTTCAAAAAGAAGGCGATAGCGTATCCGATCGTCTCGGCGAATCTTTACGCAGCATCAAGGAAGAAGGATCGGAGATCCTCCAGAACCTTCGGGAAGAATTTTCCGGAACCATCGATAAGATGGAACAGATCGTTAAAAAGAACGAAAAGGTTCTCGAAATCCACGCGGAAAAAATCCGCAACAACGTGGAATCCAATCTCGAAAACGCAGGCCGCGACGCCGAACGCGTGTTAGACCGTCTCCGTGATTCCGCCGAAGACTTTTTTGAAAAACAGGAAGAAAAGATCAGCCGTTTGAACGGAACGATCGACGCAAAAATTTCGAAACAACTTACTTCTCTCATGGACAAGGGCCAGCTCCAGCTCGGTCAACTCGAAGAGAGAATCAGCAAATACATTTTGGACGTGAAAAAGAATCTGGAAGAATCCCTCAAGTCCTCGCGCAAAGACAGCGACGATCAGATGAAGGGTTTTCAAAAACAGCTTCAAAATCAACTGCGCGAAATGGAATCGGCCGCGGAAGAATTCTTACGTTCCGGAAAAGAAGAGTTCAAAGATTCCATGGAAGAATACAGAACTCTTCAACTCGATCTTAAAAAAGACCTCGAAGAAATCCGCAACGCGAAAAAAAATCTCATCGCGGAAATCCAGGAAGAATCCGAAGGTTTACGTTCTTCCGTGGAAGCGATCACGGACAAGATGGAAGAACTCGGAGAAAAAACAGAACTCTTCCACAAAGCGAGCGAGGTCGTGGAAAGAACCGATTCTTACATTCAAACGATGGAAGAACTTCTCTCCAGAGCGGACGAGAAGACTCCGTTGTTAAACGAACTCGAAACGAAACTCGACGAACTGCAGAACTTAAAACATTCTCTTCTTTCCGAAACGGAAGACTTGAAACTCAGATTGGATTCCCTTACTTCCATCAAAGACTCTTCGGATCTTTTACGCAGAGACTTCGAAGAACTGCAAAGAAGGTCCTCCGATTGGGAAGACACCTTTACGAGACTTCTCGAAGCAGGTGAAAAGGCGCTCGAAATGGAAGAGACGTTCGGAGATCTTACCGCAAGACTGGAAACGTTGGAGTCCGTTCGCGAAGAAGTCAAAGGTCTTTTCGACGAAACCGACGCGCACAAAGAAGCCGCGAAAGGACTTACAAACAAACTGTATTCTCTTCAAAACGACGTTGAAATTCTCGAAGCGAGAGAAAAGGAAATCGCGGAAACGGTGCGTAAAACAGACGACCGAATCGAATCCTTGTTCCGCAAAAAGGAAGAAATCCGTTCCGTGGAAGCGAAGTTCGAAAAAATCGAAGACCTGATGGTCGATCTTTCCGAAAGACACAAACAGATTTCCACGCTGCAACATAGAATGGAAGACTTGAAGGCCGGAGCCCTAGTTGTGAAGGAAGATCTCGAAAGTCTTTTGGGAGAAGCGGACGATAAGTTTGAAAAACTCTCCGGATTTTTGGACGCGGTAGGCGCGGTTACCGAAGGTTCCTCTCCTTCCGGCAAGTCGAAGGACACTTCCAAGGATCATTTGATCCAAAGAAAGAAGGCCACCGTGCTGAATCTGTATCATAACTTTCAATGGCCTGCGGAAACCATCGCGGAAAAATTAAATTTAGAGACGGGGCTTGTGAATACGATTCTACAAAGCGAATCCATTAAGAAGAAATGAAATACTTCTTGACGACTTCCGATTCGAGCTCTATGTCTCATTTTCAAAGTTATGGTATCATTTTTTTTAAAACAAAGGTAAGGTCGCGAAGGGGAAAGTTCTAAAAGGTTGTTCTTTTTCCGGGTTTCTGAAAAGAATACAAACTGAAACCGAAAACGGACAAAAACAAACTGGACGGCCGTGAACCGGAGCAATATTGAAGATGGCACAAAAGAAGAAAACTAAGACAGAGAGGAAGAACTCAATGGCTGGAAAGAATGTCGAAAAGGAAACCCTGATCGTAACGAGCAAAGTAAAGGCTTATATCAAGTCTAAAGGATTTATGACTTCCGGAGACGCGATTGACGGTTTGAATGAGAAGATTCATCAACTGATCGACGACGCGGTGAAACGTACTGAATCCAACAAAAGAAGTACGGTCCGCCCGACTGATTTCTAATTCGATTTGATCTTCATCAAAAACAAGAGCGAAATCGAAAAAATGAGAGCGGCTGGGAAACTGGCCGCTAAGCTTTTGGATTATATTTCCGCACACGTTCGACCGGGTGTTTCTACTCTTCAGCTGAACGATCTCTGCGAGGAATTTACGAAGAAGCACGGAGCTAAATCCGCTCCGCTCGGTTACAAAGGATTTCCTAAATCGATTTGCACATCCGTGAATCAAGTCGTTTGTCATGGGATTCCCAAGGCGACGGACGTTTTAAAGGACGGGGACATCATCAATATCGATGTGACTCCGCTCTTGGACGGTTATCACGGAGATTCATCCCGTACGTTCATTGTCGGCGGTAAGACAAGTCCCGAAGTCGAGACTCTCGTGAAGGATACGGAGAGAGCGATGTATATCGGGATCGAACAAGTTAAGCCCGGCAATCGAGTACACGATATCGCGAATGCAATCGACGATTTTCTTACGCCCAAAGGATACGGAATTGTACGCGATTTGATGGGGCACGGAATCGGAAGAGGCTTTCACGAAGATCCGCAGATTCCTCACTTCCGTCAAAATCGAAAACTCGCCAAACTAGAACCGGGAATGATCTTTACGATCGAACCGATGGTGAACCTCGGCACTTGGCAGGTGAATTTTTCGAAAGAAGATCATTGGACCGTAACTACGAAGGACGGGAAATGGTCCGCGCAATTCGAACATACGATCCTCGTCACCGAAAAAGGCTATGAAATTTTAACCGTATCGGGTTAATCTGGTGTCATGGAAACGGTACTTGGTTATCTAAGCGCTTTAGGAAGAGACGCGGTATTTTTTTTAATCAGTTTTGTTCTCTTTTACATCGGTAAAAAAATCAAGGACTGGATCGAACCCGGTGATCTCGATCAGGAAATCATCGCGAACAACAACACCGCGGTTTCCACTGGATTGTCCGGTTATTATTTCGGACTCACCTTAATTCTTCTCGTGATTTTAGCCTCTCCCGGAAGCGATCTTATCTCCGATTGTTTTCAAGTTTTGTATTACGGAATTCTCGGAATTCTTCTCTTGAATCTTTCCTACTTCATCAACGATAAACTGATCTTTCGCAGTTTGGATTTTAACGAACTCGTTTATTCGGGGAGAAACGTCGCCGTAGGTGCGGTCGTATTCGGAAGCAGCGTCGCTTCCTCCATCATCATCGCGGCTTCTCTCAGCGGAGACAACGCGGGACTCGCGTTCCCGCTCTGGAAGGATCTGGGACTTTTGGAACCGGTTCAGAAGTTGTTGGACGGAAGCCTTCTCGGGATTCTATTCTTTTCCATAGGACAAATCGCACTCATTCTATTCACGTTTGCCTATCGTAAGATCGTTCCGTATTCCTTGGATTCGGAATTGAAAGAGAAAGAAAATCTCGCTTCCGGAATTTCCTACAGCGGCGCGTTAGTCGCTCTTGGAATCATCATCGCGAGGGCACTTCACAAAGACCCCGTTTCGATGGAACACACTCTGTTTCAGATCTTTCTCGACTTTATACTCGGATTGATCGTGATTCCCGCGGTTCGTCTTCTGACGGACGCGGTGATTTTACCGGGAAGCACTCTCAAAGAAGAGATCAGCCGGGATCAAAACGTGGGCGTTGGGATTTTGGAAGCGGTCGTGTTGATCAGCTTTGCGGGAATTCTATTCTACGCGGTGTGACAAGTTCGACGATTACGGTGTTGCGTTAACGAAGAAACGAGACAACTTTTGAAAAACTCGAAACGAGTTGCCGATGCCGACGGATGAACGGATCAGTAGATTTCCCGAGAACTATACAGTTTCCACTCTAAGTGATATACTTTGCGGATTCCGTAGTCGAAGGCTTCTTTTAAAAGTTTGATTCTATCCTCGTTCGAAATCGTATCGATGGTGCCCGCAACATCCAAGGTCTTTAAGACTTCGGAACCGAGTTCCGAAAAAATGTATTTGTGATTTGAGTGAAACGGTTTGAGATCTCTTTCCGCAAAACCTTTCAACGCTCCGACAACCGATGCGAATACGACTTGTTTGGAAAGTTTATCCTTAGGTAAAAGAGTAAGACGAATCGCGGCGATCACATCCGAATAAGAGAGAGGGGAACGATCGGGGATCAATTCGAGATCGGTTCTGGGAAACTTAATACGTTCGGATAATTCTTTTTGCATACTCGATGTATAACAAATTTATGATCGAAAGTAAAGAAATAATTTCCGAGTTCAAAACTCTCATCGAACGATCCGGTTTCGATATGTATGGAATTTGTGACGCAAAAATTCCGCAAGAAGATCGGGAGAACATACTTACCTGGGTCGCCGAAGGGAGACACGGAAAGATGGAATGGTATCCGAAGAACATGGATCTTCGTTTGGATTTTAAGAATCTCGGTTTTGAACCTCGATCCGTTTTAGCGCTCGGTACAATTTACAACGATCCCGACTACGACGACGTTGCGGAAACGATGTCGTTTCGATTTTCCCGGTACGCGGTCGGAGAGGATTATCATAGAGTTCTTCGCAGACTTGCAAAACCTCTCCTACAGGAACTCAAACGAAAATATCCGAATCATCATTTCAGACAAGGGGTCGATTCTTTGCCGGTGCCGGAAAAGGTTCTCGCGAGAAGGGCCGGGCTGGGTTGGAAGGCGAAGAATACGAATCTCATTCATCCGGACTTCGGGTCATTCTTCTTTATTACGGTCATTCTGACCGATCTCCCGATCAAAAGCGCGCAGATCGAACAAAAGGATCGATGCGGAACCTGCACGGCTTGCATCGACGCTTGTCCTACGCAGGCGCTCGAACCGTATCGGATCGACGCGGGGAAATGTATTTCCCATCATACTCTCGAGGATTCTTCTCCTGAGATTTCGACCACACACGGTTGGATTGCGGGCTGCGATATTTGCCAGGACGTTTGTCCTTGGAACCGGGTTAAGGCCCGTAAAAAAGGGATTCGGACGCATTTGGAAGAATTTCGAGTCCGTCCTGTTTTTCGGGAGAATTCCGATTCTCTTCTGGATCTGAATGAAAGCGAATTCAAGAATCACTTTTCCGACTCGGCAATTTCACGAATGAGTTTTTCGATGTATGAAAGAAACGTAAAGATGGCAAAAAAGTGATTTAAAAATTCTCAGGGTTTGATCGAATGTCGTCTCTGATTCTTGTTTCAGAGAACGAGTTTTTGCCATGAATTCCGGCTGGGAATCTTCTCAAGAATTCAAACCTCCTATCTTTCGAACCAACCAGCGCGGCGCGTATACATCTTCCAATTCCGAGTTTCTGACGTTTTTGGATTTGGACGCGGAACGGGAAGAATCCTTCCGATTTTCCAAAACGATTTCCGATTTTATCGGCGACTTTGCAAAGAACGCTTTTAAAGACAAGCTGATCGCCGCGATCGATTTTAAGACCGAAGTCGGCTATATCAAGACGAGATCCGTATTTCTACGAAAGGTTTACAAAGACGAAGAAGTTTCCGAGGTAGAAGGGGTTCTCCTTCCCGAACAGACCGAACGAGGCGAGACCGACGACGAAAGAAAAATCGAAATCAACCGGTCCTATTTGATCGCGAACGAAATCAATCAATGGATCTTGAAGTCCAAATCCGTTCAGGAACTCTACGGAGGAATCTGCAAAATTCTCGTCGCGGAGGAGAATTTCGGGTTTGTCTGTTTTGGAACGGTCGAATCTAGGAAAAACGTAATATTCCAAGTCGCTTATGCAGGCGAAAATCTCTTCGCGTTTCAGGAAGAATCCGAGGCCATCGATCTCGGACCGGCCCTGCGGGTGATTAAAACCGGAAACCCTCTCATCGTGGAAGATATCGCCGCTCAGGATGATTTCGGAAGTTGGAAGGAAATCTGCGTGAAAGCGGGATATCAATCCATGGGAGTCTTTCCGATCTTTCTCGTGGGAGAACTCACTTCCGTTCTTTGTATCTTTTCCAAACAAAAGAATTATTTTCTCGAAGAGGAAGCGACTACGTATGCGGGAATCGCAAGAAACTTAGAATTAGGATTAAAGAATATTCGGGAAAGCGAACAGAGATTTCTCGCCGTTAACGCGATGCGCGAAAGCGACGAACGATTTCAGGCCATCTTCGAGACTGTCGTCGACGCGATCATTATGATTACTCCGAAAGGGACGATCATCATGTTCAATACAGCCGCGGAAAGGATGTTCGGTTATAACTTCACCGAAGTCGTGGGTAAGAATATCAAGTTTTTGATGCCCGAGCCGTATCATTCCGAACACGATCATTATCTGAAACGGTATCTCGAAACCGGCGAGAAAAAGATCATCGGGATAGGAAGGGAAGTCATGGCTCTTCGAAAGGACGGAACCGTTTTTCCGGTGGAACTCGCGGTTTCTGAATTCTTTCAAAATCAGAATCAGTATTTCGTGGGCGTGATCCGCGATATGACGGCGCGTAAAAAATCGGAAACAGAACTCAAAGAAAAGACGAACGCATTGGAGGAATTGAATCGCAGCCTGGAGGCGAGGGTCGAAGCGGAGATCGAAAGCCGAAGAGAACAGGAAAAGGCGATGATTCTGCGTTCCAGGCTCGCGGATATGGGCGAAATGATCGGCAATATCGCGCATCAGTGGAGACAACCGCTGAACGCGATCGGATTGTTCGTGCAGGACTTCCTATACGTTTACGAAGCGGAGGAACTGGACGAACAATACATCCGTCAATCGACGGATAAGATCATGAATCTGATCGAGCAGATGTCCGGCACGATCGACGATTTCAGGAATTATTTTCGTCCCAATAAGACGAAGGAAAAATTTTCACTCAAAACGGTGATCAATAAAACGTTCTCCCTTGTGGAAGAAAGTTTGAAAAATCAAAATATTAGTATTTACTTTAATCCTTCTTCCGATTATGAAGTATTCGGTTTTCCTAATGAATTCTCCCAAGTGATTTTGAACGTAATCGGAAACGCAAGGGACGCGATTGTGGAAACACATCCGCCCGAACCGGAAATCAGGATCGAACTCGAAATGAAAGACGATAAAAAACTCGTAACGATCAGAGATAACGGAGGCGGAATCGAAAGAACGGTGCTGGACAAACTTTTTCAGCCTTACTTTACTACCAAGGATCAAGGGAAGGGAACCGGGATCGGCCTTTATATGTCCAAATCAATCATCGAAAACAACATGGGCGGCAGCATCTACGCATACAATTCCGAACGGGGCGCGGTGATGGTGATCGAACTTCCATGAAACAAATCGCATTAAAAATTCTTTATGTAGAAGACGAAGAGTTGATTCGAGTGATGATGGTTCGTTTTTTGGAACGTTTTACGATTTCCGTATGTTCCGCGGAGAACGGAAAAATCGCTTGGGAAGTGTTCCTTGAGTATCAACCTGATGTGGTGATTACCGATATCAAAATGCCCGTGTTAGACGGAATCGAACTAACGAAAAAAATAAGAGCGCAAAATTCTAATATTCCGATTGCAGCCATGACGGCCTTCTCGGAACCTGAGATTATGGAAGCGGCTCGTAACGCAGGTGTGAATGAAATTTTCATCAAACCGGTGAGCGTCGAAAAGATCAGAGAGCTTCTTCTTACATACGAAAAATAGAATATTTGTAAACCGACAAAGTCGTATACGTTATGATTGTCCAGATCGAATAGAATAGGAGTCGGTACTTGTCAACAGAAGTAGCTCAACCGGATAACGGACAAAAGAATATACAAAGAGAACTAACGCTTGAAATCGATACGAATTACGCGGTGGAAATCGCCGAAGACGTATACTGGATCGGTTTCTACGACGAAAAGGAATCGCTTCACTGCAATCCCTACATGATCAAGAACGGGGACAGCACCATTCTGATCGACCCCGGTTCCATTCCGGACTTCCCCGTGGTCGCAAGAAAGATCTTCTCGCTTGTCGCGCCGGATTCAATCGAAACCATCATTCTACAGCACCAAGATCCCGATCTTTGCGCGAACGTTCCCATATTCGAAGATCTTCGAGGGGATTCTCAAGTCCAGCTCGTCGCCGAAACGAGAACCGTCTATCTCATCAAACACTACGGAGTAAAGGGAAGTGTCGTTCGGATCGGGGACACATTGACCGATTTCGAATCTCCGAGCGGAAGAAAACTGCAGTTTATCAGCACTCCCTTTGCCCATTCTCCCGGAGCGATGATTACGTACGACGTAAAGTCGAAAGTGCTTTTTACGAGCGATATTTTAGGCGGTCTCGGAAAGGAATGGTCCTTGTATCACGATACGAGGGCTTTGGACAATATGAAAGCGTTTATGCAGGCGTACATACCTTCCAATCTCGCCTTACGTTATGCGCTTCTTCGGATTCAAAGTTTCGACGCGGAAGTGATCGCGCCGCAACACGGACAAATCATACGTAAGGAACAACTTCCTTCGATCATCGAAGAACTCTGGAATCTTCCCTGCGGTCTGGATTTAATCAAGGACGATATGATCCAAAAAGCGAGAAAAGGAGATAAAAGTTGAACGAACTGGCGGAATTCGCGAAGAACATCGCGATCGGAAGTCCGGAAGACATCATTCGACGGGAAGAAGACTACTACCGCGCGTTAAGCCGGATCGTTCGTTATCGAAACAAGGAAGCACTTACGCGGGAGATGATGAATCACTTGGTCAACAGCGATCGAAATCGGATTCTCGCTGAGAAAAAAAAGGCGGACGTTCTTTTGCAGAACATTCTTCCCGAATACATGATCGAAGAATTGAAACTCAAGGGAAAGGTAAGGCCGATTCAGCACGAGAACGCGGTCGTGATTATCACGGACTTCGTCGGCTTTTCGGATATCAGCCGTTATATGAGTCCGAACGAACTTTTGAAGGAACTATCCATTTACTTCGACGAGTTCGAACGGATTTGCACCAAACATAGAATCGAAAAGGTAAAAACCATCGGGGACGCGTTCCTCGCCGTGGGAGGTTTGGGAGGATACAAACGAACCGCGAAACTAGATTGTATTCTCGCTTCTTTGGAAATGATGGAATACACGGAATCGAAAAAGAAGGAACGAATCAAGGACGGGGACGACGCGTGGGGACTTAGGATCGCGATTCATTCCGGAACCTTGATCGCGGGAGTCGTCGGCCATACGAAGATCGCGTTCGATATTTGGGGACATACGGTCAACCTCGCTTCCCGGATTGAAAACATAGGCGAGCCCGGAAAGATCACGGTTTCCAAATCGGTTTACAACGACGTGCGCGATTATTTCGACTGCGCGTATATCGGTATGAAAGAACTCAAAGGCGTGGGCAGCCACGATCTTTATACGATCGATTCCATTAAGAAGAATCTGGGTGATCCGCAGTCCATGCAGACGCCCGGTCCGAATTTCAAACGTCTGTATCACGCTTTGGAAGAGGGAAAACACATCATGTTCTCCGAAGGAAAGTATCATATCTCGAATCCGGGCAAACAAGGAAAGCAGCAACCCGTTCTCGCGAGAGAATAATTCGGACTTTTATCGCGTTTTCAAATCCTATTTCGAATGAAAATTGAACTTCGGAAATAAAACGGGATTTACCTTCCTTCCGCGTATCATTCCATGTAAAGAAATCGATTTTCTTTACGACAGTGACAGCGGCAACCGATCTTATCGACTCAAATCTTTTTCCCGAACTCAGAAAGAACCTTCTTTCCTGGTTTCACAAAAACAAACGAGACCTTCCGTTTCGAATCAATAAAAACGCTTATCGAATTTGGGTAAGCGAGATTATGCTTCAGCAAACCCGCGTCGGCGCGATGCTTCCGATTTACGAAGCTTTCCTCCAAAGGTTTCCCGAGCCGAAAGCGCTGCAAGAAGCGAGCGAAGAAGAAGTTATGAAGTATTGGAAGGGACTCGGTTATTACTCCCGTGCGAGAAATCTGAAAAAAGGCGCGGAGTTGATCGTGGAAAAACATCGAGGTTCGTTTCCGCAAAACTACGAAGAAGCGTTGTCCATTCCCGGCGTGGGAAGTTATACCGCGGCCGCCGTTTTATCGATCGCATACGGAAAACGTCATGCGGTATTGGACGGAAACGTGAAGCGCGTGTTGTCCCGATTGTTTTTGATCACGTCCGATCCTAATTTAAGTTCCACCAATCAATTTCTTGCGAACCTCGCACAAGAATTCTTAACCTACGAATCTCCCGGAGATCACAACGAAGCGATGATGGAATTGGGAGCGCTCGTTTGTGTTCCCGCTCCGAACTGCACCGCTTGTCCTTTGGAAAAACGTTGCGCAGCGAGAATTGCGGGAAAGGAAAGGGAAATTCCCGCTCCGAAATCTGTGGAGAATTGGATTGATCTGGATCTCAATTTTTTATATTTAAAATCGGAAGAAGAACTTCTTTTGGTGAAAGATCCGAAACGAAGATTTTTCAAAACGATTTATTCTCTGCCGTTTCGCTTGGAAGGCAAACATCCGTATGAATCGGACGAATGGATCGAAGAACTTTTCGACGAAGATCGGATCGTAACGAACGCGATCCACGCAAGACATTCGATCACAAATCATAAGATTCGGCTTAAGTTCAGCGAACTCGAAACGAAGAACCGCAAGAAAGTGGAATCCGTCCTGCGGAAACGAAAGGACGTCGAGTTCAAATGGATCCGAGAATCGGAACTTAAGGAAGAATTTCCTTCGTCCATCTCAGGCAAACTGATCAAACTTCGAACTAAAACTAAAAAATATCCGGAACTTCCGGTGGGGAAATCATGAAACTCAGATCCACTGCGGAATTCGTAAAAGAACTGCAAAGACAAAAGGAACTGCTCGTCATCGAGGAGGAAGTCGATCCGAATCTGGAACTCGCCGAGATTCAAAGAAGGGTCGTCGCCAAACGAGGCCCGGCTCTTCTTTTTAAAAACGTAAAAGGTTCGCGTTTCAGCGTAGCTACCAATCTCTACGGTTCCGAAAGCAGAATGAAGATCGCGTTCGGAGAAGATCCGATCCGCTTCGTACAAAAGATCGCGCATACGATTCAACACATTTTGCCTCCGACCCCTTCCAAGGTTTGGGGACTGAGAAACGTCGCGTTTCAGGCGCTCAAGGTCGGATTAAAAAAAGTAGGCACGGCTCCGGTTCTGGAAAATACATTAGATTCTTTGCATGAACTACCCACGATCAAATCCTGGCCGAAGGACGGTGGGAACTTCGTCACGCTTCCGCTGGTATATACGGAAAGTCCCAAAACCGGAAAGGGAAATCTGGGAATGTATCGGATTCAGATTCACGGTCCGATGGAAACCGGAATGCACATTCAGATTCATCGAGGCGGCGGAAATCATTACTACGAAGCCGAAAAACAGGGACGGGCTCTACCCGTTCATATCTACGCAGGCGGTCCTCCGGGTTTGACGATCGCCGCCGTCGCGCCCTTGCCGGAGGAAATCAGCGAGCTCATTCTCGCATCGCTGTTGTTAGGTGAAAAACTTAAGGTTAAACGCGATTCGAACGTTTCTTCTCTTCCGATCGTGGCGGATGCGGACTTTATGATTCAAGGAGTGATCCCTCCCAAGATCCGAAAACCGGAAGGACCGTTCGGGGATCATTACGGTTATTACGCTTTGAGGCACGATTACCCGATCGTCCAGGTTCAAAAAATCTTTCATCGAAAGGATGCTATCTGGCCCGCGACCGTGGTCGGTCGTCCACCGCAAGAAGATCACTGGATCGCGGAATATCTGCAGGATCTTTTATCTCCCATGTTTCCGGTCGTAATGCCCGCGGTCAAAGGCGTTTGGGCGTACGAAGAATCCGGCGTACATTCTCTTGCCGCTGCGGTCGTTCAGGAACGATACCAAGGAGAAGCGTTTACCGGCGCTCTTAGGATTTTGGGAGAAGGGCAGTTGTCCCTCACGAAGGTATTGCTCGTCACGGATCAGAACGTGGATCTCAAAAACTTTAGAGAAACGTTTATTAGCGTATTAGAAAGAATGAATCCTATTACGGACCTTCATATCTTTGCGAACATTTCCCAAGATACTCTGGATTACACCGGACCGGAAGTGAACAAGGGAAGCAAGGCGATTCTTTTGGGATCGGGCAAAAAGAAGAACGATCTCAAAACGGCTTTCCGAGGCAAGTTTGCGAATTCTTCCTTTACCGATCCGAAAGTCGCCTATCCGGGAGTTTTAGTGGTTTCCGGACCGAAGTATAAGTTTAAGGACGGCGTTCCCGCAAAACTTCTGAAAGAAAAATCCATCCGGGATTTCTTGTTCGTCTTTCTTGTGGACGATTCGGAGGACGCGACTAAAAGCGATCACGACTTTATCTGGTCGATCTTTACGAGATTCGAACCCGCGGGGGATATCTACGCCGATACGAAATTAATCCGAAATCATCCGGCGCTTTATCCTCCTGTCGTCGTCGACTGCAGAATGAAAACCTGGTATCCTCCTTTGACGGAAGCGGACCCGAAAACGATCCGAAAGGTCGACGATAGATTTGGTAGACTGTTAGAATCACTTTAGGAAATCTGAACCCTATGACGAAAAAAAGATGCATCGTAACGGGAGGAGCCGGTCTGATCGGTTCCAATCTGATCGAAGAACTAAACGGACAAGGAATCGACGAGATTCTCGTCGTGGATCATCTCGGGACTTCCTCCAAATGGAAGAATCTGCTCGGTAAAAAATATTCGGACTATTTGGAAAAGGATCGTTTCCTCGAATCGGCGCTTCGTTCCGATCTATTAAAATATTATGATATTCTGTTTCATTTGGGGGCGTGTTCCTCGACCACGGAAACGGACGCGTCCTATCTGATCGAAAACAATTTCGAATACACGAAGTTGCTCGCGAAAGAATCGCTGAAGAACGGATTGCGTTTCGTTTACGCTTCTTCCGCCGCGACCTACGGAGACGGAGCGAACGGATACGACGACAAGGCTCCGATCGATTCGTTGAAACCTCTGAACATGTACGGATATTCGAAACACATGTTCGATCTCTACGCGCAAAAACAGGGATTTTTAAACAGAATCACCGGAATCAAATACTTCAACGTGTTCGGTTACGGAGAAGGGCACAAAGGGGATATGAGAAGCGTCGTGTTGAAGGGTTACGAGCAGATCAAAAAAGAGGGAAAGATCCGTCTTTTTAAATCCTATAAGCCGGAATACAAGGACGGGGAACAAAAACGGGACTTTTTATACGCGAAGGACGCCGCAAAGATCACCGCCTATCTGGCGTTTGGCGGTCACGGAGGCCTTTACAACCTCGGAAGAGGAATCGCCGAAACCTGGAACGATTTGGTTTCCGCGATCTTCGATACGTTGAAACTTCCGAAGAACATAGAGTATACTGAAATGCCCGAATCCTTAAAGGCGAAATATCAATACTATACTTGCGCCGATACGATAAAACTGCTGAAAACGGGTTATAACGGTGGTTTTACGAAATTGAGCGATGCGGTGAGAGAGTATGTAACCCTCCTCGATGAGGAAGAGGGTACATAACGTATTTTGAAAGTGATTTTTTAAGGATTATCCGTAGATTTTTACGATCGTACGGATCAGATCCTTGTATTTTCCGTCTTTCAGATAGTAGAAGACTTGGTTGGATTCTTTTCTGCTGGAAAGAATTCCGTTGATCTTCATTTTGCTCAGGTGTTGGGAAGCCGCAGATTGGCTGATTCCCAATAAATCCACGAGTTCACCTACGCTGTGTTCTTTCTGAGATAGGAAGAAAAGAATCTGCAGACGGTCCGGGTGAGCGATCCCCTTGATTCCGCGAATTGCCGATTCCAACTGGTTTTTCTTTAATGCTGATTTTTCTTTAGACATTGTTTTACTCTTTTTTTTATTTCTAAAAGAAGAAGATGCTTTTCTTTTTAGACTCGCTTTACCGTTTTAAGTCCATTCAGTTTTGTTAAACTAGTAAATCTTAATTCGGTAAATTACGGTCTATTGTATTATAATTTTATCTTAGTGTAAAGTTCTTTTCTTAAAAAAATGATTTCCGATTAAATTTTTACTCCACCTGAAATTTCTAATACAACTCCGGACACTAAATCATTGTTAGCAATGAACTCGGCAGTGAGAGCGATTTCATAAGGTTCTCCTAATCTACCAATCGGTATAAGAGCTTCCCATTTTTTTAATGCTTCCGGATTCATATCCTTCATTACCATTTCTGTTTTTATAAATCCGGGTGCAATGCCTGCCACACGAATGCCGTATCTACTTAATTCTTTTGCCCACAGTTTCGTCATTGCGGCAACGCCGGCTTTTGCGGCAGAATAATTCGTTTGTCCCGGATTACCATGCATAGCGACGGAAGCAATCGGGATAATAACTCCTTTGCTTTTGCTTTCGATCATCTGAATCGCGGCTTCTCTTCCGGTAAGAAACACTCCGGTAAGATTCACGTCGATGACGGATTGCCAATTCGATAAGGACATTTTAGAAACGACTTTGCCGGTTTCCTTATCCGTCTTTACGAGAAGACCGTCTCTTAAGATTCCCGCATTCAATACCGCGACATCCAAACTTCCGAAATGTTTCACCGCAGACTGCATAAGCTTTTCTGCATCTTCTTCTTTGGATACGTCCGCTTTGAAAGAGAATACTTCCGCTCCTAAAGCTTTGATGTCGTTTTCGGCTTCTTTCAGTTTTTCTTCAGATATGTCCGAAAGGACGATTTTTGCCCCTTTTTTGGCGAAATGTTCCGCCATCGCCTTTCCGAGTCCGCCGGCGGAACCGGTAACAAGTACTGTTTTACCTTTAATGTCCAAGATTATTTTCCTTTAATTCTTTGCTTCTAATGCTGATATAACGTTCCGAAAACGGGATTTCGACTCTCGCGATCGTTTGGTGTTCGTGCGTCATGATACGGAAAAGGTGCGGATCTATATTCTCACTTTTTAATAGAATCATGATGAGGGCGATTCCCAATCCAGCTCCTTCCGTATTGTCCATATTGTCCATATAGAATTCGGCGATGTCGTTATAACCCATCGCCTTTCTCATCTTCTCCCGCATCCGTTCTTCTTCCTCTTCGATTACGGGAGTATTATTCGTTACCTCGACGACAACACCATCGTTCGTATAAGTAATGTTTAATTTTACAGAAATGCCGCGA
Organism: Leptospira sanjuanensis; assembly: GCF_022267325.1. Classification (NCBI taxonomy): domain Bacteria; kingdom Pseudomonadati; phylum Spirochaetota; class Leptospiria; order Leptospirales; family Leptospiraceae; genus Leptospira; species Leptospira sanjuanensis. Next base: position 2,217,673 of record NZ_JAIZBG010000001.1, on the reverse strand, counting down.
GCAAGACATCGCTTGCCATATTCGTCCGCCATCTTTTCGGAGAACTTCGCTTTAAAAGCGGTTATTCCTTTTTCATAATGTTCAGGATTTCGAATATCCAATCCTTCGTCTTCGAAAAAGACCCTCTTTTGATTGGCTTTCACTCCGTTGATGGACATCTCTTTGGTGATTGTATACAACATTTCGATGTATCGGGTTTGGCCCACCTTGGTTAAGATTTCCGTAATAATTCGGAGAACGTATTTTTCAAGTTTGGAGTTCATCCGGGAGGATTGAACCGTGATTCGGGAACGAGTTTGAATGAGTTCGGAAAGCTTTTGATCTAAGTCTTGAAAACTTTTTGCCATATTTCTTTAAATCCCCGCGGTATACCGGACGCTACAAATTTCCCTGTCAGTTTCAATCAGAAAGAGAAGGAATCAATCAAATTCCAGAATTACGATATTCTAAAAATCAGATAAATCAGACAAATTTGAAACGATTCCTTTGTTCGTTCCGATCGTTAGAATTTCTGAATTCTTTTTAAAACAGAAGGGACAACCGGATTCATAACCTATCGTCGGCATGTTTTTCTCAGAGATTCACAAAAGATTCCATTCTAAATTCTTCATATTTGAATTTGATACATCGGCTCGTTCGTTTTTATAAGAAGGGAATTGCTCTTAGGAATCGATCTTTCTTTCCCGTTCTCGAACCGTTCGTTCAAACGGTAGGAGATAAAACCGATTTCCTTTTGGTTCCAACGATTTTCCGTTACGGACTTTTCGTTAAGGGAAGAAGGAAGTGCGGATTCGATTCTCCGTTCTCGAAAATAAAATTCAATTTTCCGTAAAAAATGATTGCAATCATTTGTATAGCAATTATATGAAGGGTATAATTTGTTTAGTATTTAGAGGAACCTATGCTCAAGACACTGAATATAAGAGATTTCGCTCTTATCGAAGAAGCCTGTATCGATTTTCAAAAAGGAATGACGGTGATCACGGGTGAGACCGGCGCCGGAAAGTCTCTGATCCTGGACGCGATTTCCTCGCTTTTGGGAGGCAAAAGTAGCCCGATGGAAATTCGAACCGGGGCGCCGCGTTATGTGTTAGAGGGCGCCTTTGATCTTTCTAAAAATCCGGCGGCGCTGGAATGGTTGAAGGAGAAAGGGTTCCCATACGAATCCAAGGAGCTTACGCTTCACAGAGAATGCAGCCGGGACGGTAAGTCCCGGATTCTTATCAATCAATCCCTGGCTTCTTCCACGACGCTTCGGGGTTTGGGGGAATTGATCGCTGAAGTTCACAATCAAAACGATCAGATTCTTCTTTTGGATCGGGGAGAACAGCTCGATATCATCGATCTGCACGCGGGTTTGATTCCTCTGCGAAACGAAGTGAAGGAATGTTTTCTTACGTACAGAAGTTTAAAAAAACGTTTGGAGGAACTTCGTAAAAACGAAGAGGAAAAATCCAAACGAATCGAATTTCTAACCTTTCAAATCAAAGAAATCAAAGAAGCCGATCTCAAAGACGGAGAGGAAGAAAGTCTAGTCCAAGAGGAACATCTGCTTGCGCACGGAGAACTTCTTGCACAAAATTACGAAATACTTTCTTCCTATCTCGCCGACAGCGAGTCCGCGATTCTTCCTTTGTTTCCGAGACTTTTGATGGCCGCGGAAAAGATCAAATCGATTCAACCCGATTTCAGCAAGACCTTGGATTCGTTACAGGAGATTTACATTCAACTCAAGGAGATCAACTCTTCCGTTTTGGATGAGAAGGAAGAAATCTTCTTTTCTCCGGACAGACTTCAATTCGTTCAATCCCGTTTGGATCTGATTTCCAAATTGAAAAAGAAATACGGCTCCAATCTTTCGGAGATTCTCGACTGCAAAAACAAAGCGGAACAAGAACTCGAAGCGATGGAAAAGAATTCCAAAAACAAAGAATCTATGGAAACCGAGATTGAAAAAGTGACTTCCCGACTCGGTTCTCTTTCGATTCAACTTTCCAAAGCAAGAAGAGAATCCTTGATCCGATTCGAGTCTTCTTTGAAATCGGAACTCGAACAGCTCGGAATGCCGGGCGCTGCCGTGCAAGTCGTTCTGCGCTGGGAACCGAGTCCCGAAGGTGAGGTTTCGGCTTCCGGCAAGAGTTATATCGTAAACGAATCCGGTCTGGATCAGCTTGAGTTTTATTTCAGTCCGAATCCGGGAGAAAAACCGAGACCGCTTCGAAAGATCGCTTCCGGCGGAGAAGTTTCCCGAGTGATGCTTGCGATCCGTTCCATTCTAGGAAATCAATCGAATCTGCGCGTGTTGATCTTTGACGAGATCGATTCCGGTTTGGGCGGAGAGATCGCGATCGATGTGGCCCGCAAACTCAGAAACTTGGCGGCCAATCACCAGCTGATCTTGATTACTCACTTGCAGCAGATCGCTTCCGCGGCAAACGATCATCTGAAAATCAGCAAATCCGTGGAAGGCGGTAGAACTTTTTCGAAAGCGGAATTCTTGAGTTTAGAAGAACGAACTTTGGAACTTGCGAGAATGATTTCGGGTCAGAGGGTTTCAAAAGGCGCTCTTGAACACGCTAAGGAATTGCTGAAAAAACAGGCGGTCTAACGGTGCGGGTTTTTTCATTTGGAATCCCCATAAAAAGGAGGCACGCAGATTAGAAAACTGTTTGGCAGCCACAAGAGAGTTTTAAACTCTACTTATGGGAGAATTTTATTCAAATGTTTTTAGCCAAGTCCGATTCTCTAATTTCTGCGATTCCTCCGGAATCCGTACCGATCATTATCGTTTTAGTTTCCATCATCGGTTTTACCATCATCATTGAAAGACTGATTTACTTCTCTAAGTGGAAGCCGATCACACCGGACGATTGGCGGTCCGTAAAAGAATTATTCCGTCAAAAAAATTGGGACACGGCGGCCGATTATCTCAAAGGCATCAGCAACGGTCCCGCTTCCCTCGTTCTTCAAGCGGGTATCGAATCCTCCCGAAAAAATTCGGAAGCCGCAGAAGACGAAATGCTTTCCGCGGGTTTCGCCCAGATTCTGAAGATGGAACGTTTTCTTTCCGGACTTGGAACGATCGCGACAATTTCTCCTCTTCTTGGGGTTTTAGGAACCGTTCTCGGAATCATTCGTTCCTTTGAAGAAGGTTCGGGAACCAGAGGGGCGGAAGTAGGGATCAGCGAGGCCTTGATTACAACCGCGATGGGACTTGCGATCGCAATTCCGGCTTACGTTGCTTATAACTACTTTCAAAAGAAAAAGGAAGATACGATAGCCGAAATGGAAAACCTTTCCGGTCAGGCTCTCAAATATCTGAAATAAATTATGAAATTCAGAAAGTTCCGATCTTCCCCCGGCAGAGGAGGCCAAATCGAATTGGCTCCTCTCATCGACGTCATTTCTTTTATCGTCATTTATTTTTTGATGAACGCGACTTTGGAAAAATCGACGGTGATGAAGATCGAGCTTCCGCGTTCTTCCTCCACCGCGCAGGAAAAGAAAAAGGACGAACTCGTGATCACGGTAAACAAGGACGGAAAGATTTTTCTGGATAAGGACACCGATCCGGTTCCTTTGGAAAAACTGACCGAAAAGATCAACGTTTTTCTCGGACCTGTGGAAAAAAGAGAACCCGGTAAAAATCGAGTCATCATCCGCGGGGACGGAACGGCGAGCTATCAAACCGTGATCAAAGTAATCGATAAGGTAAACGAGGCGGGAGTAAGTAAGTTTAACCTAGCCATGGTTAGACAAACGGGTTCCGGAGAAAAATAAACAATCTTCGGTTAGACGGTTTGATTCTGTAAACATATATCTGGTGGCTTGTCTTTTACTTTGAAAAGAATATTCTCCTTAACTCTGAAAGGATCCGTATTAGCAATTCTTTTAGGACTGTTATTCTATTCGGGCGAACTGACTCAGCTTCTCTCCAAACGGACCGACTACATCGGCAAGGTCATCAAAGAAATCAAATTCAAGGGAAACAAAAACACTCCCGACGGCGACCTCGAGTCCATGCTCGACATGAAGGTCGGCAAAACCCTTACTAAGAAAGTTCTCGATAAAGACTTAAAGACGTTATTCAACTCCGGATTCTTCTACTTTGTGGATATTCAGGCGGAAGACGTACAGGACGGAGTTCGCATTATCGTGGACTTAAAGGAAAGACCGCGCGTTCGAGACGTGGAGTTCGTCGGAGCCGACGAAGTTTTTCCAGCCGATTTGCGCGACAAACTTCCTCTCAAAGACAACGAAGTCATCACACCTCAAAAGATCACCAAATCCAGAGATCTTATCTTGCAGAAATACAGAGACGAAGGATTTTTTCTCGCCTACGTAAAAGTGGAACTCGGCAAACCCGATCCGAAGACGAACTTGGTTCGCGTTCGTTTTATCATCGACGAAGGCGAAGAGATTCCCGTTTCCAAGATCAACGTGTACGGAAACGAATCCGTGGAAACTTCGGAACTTCTTTCGGTGATGGAGATGAAGGAAGAAGGAGTGTTCGAAGGCGGGAACTTCAAAGAATCCTCGTTCGAAAAGGATAAGGATACGATCGTCGCCTATCTCAAGAGCAAGGGTTATCTCGACGCCGAACTCATACGAGAAGGTACGAACTGGGAAATCCATTGGGAGAACCCCGAAAAAAAAGACAGACGCGTTATCATCGTAAACATCAAGATTTCCGAAGGTCAGGTTTACTTTTTCAACGGTTATACATTGAATCACGATATGTCCTTGGATGGAGAAGGGCGTCCTCTCTTCTTAAACAAGGAAAAAAATCCGCCCGAAACTCCGAAAGACGATTTTAAACCGCTTTTCACACCGAAAGAAATCGAAAAGAATTTGGATTACAGCGACGGGGACATCGGGGTAATCTTCGACGAAACGCGTTTTATGCGGGACCGGGGAACGATGAACGAACTCTACAGCTCGAAAGGATATTTGTTCGCTCAGGTCATTCCGCGTAGAAAGGTGATCTCTCTCGATCGCGAAAACATCGAGTATTACGAGAACTGTTACAGCAGAAAATCCGAAGAGGAAAGAAGGATTTGCGAAAGCGAATATACGCAGCTTCACATCAAACGTCTTCGCCAGCTCTACAACACCAAACCGGAGTTACACGGAAAAAAATTCGTTCACGTGGATTTTAACATCCGCGAGAACAACCTCGCTTACGTGGAGAACGTAATCATAAAGGGAAACAAGAAAACTCAGGATCGTGTGATTCGACGCGAACTTCTTTTCAAACAAGGAGACCTTTTCAATTCCACTCTCGTAAACCGTTCTCGGGAAAGAATTTATAACCTCGGCTATTTCAAGGAAGTCAACTTCAACATGAGACCGGGTTCGGATCAAACCAAGATGAACCTCATCATCGAAGTTCTCGAACAACCGACAGGAACGGTCTCCATGGGGGGCGGTTACGGAACGATTACCGGATTTTCGATCTTTACCGAAGTCGGGGAAAACAACCTGAACGGAACCGGTCAAAAAATTTCGGGACGTCTTGAATTCGGTCCTTATCGAAGATTGTTTCAAATCACTTGGACTGAACCTTGGCTCTACAATAAACCCTGGTCTCTTTCTCTTTCGCTTTTTTATTCTTCGAGAATTTACAACGTGGGCGCGGTTTCGATCACGGAAAACAACAACCAGCAGTCCATCAAGGAACAGGCGATTTACTCCAGGGACGGGGTCGGTTTTACGGTGGGGATCGGTCATAGGATCTTCATCAACTGGACGCACTTCCATAGATATTCTCCGAGTATTTACGCTTCGACGAATCCTTCTTCCCTTGTTTCGGATCAGGTTCTTGCCGAGGTTCGAAGAGGCTGGCAGTTCCGTTCTCAGCTTTCGAACGGGATCGCGTATGATATTCGCGACAACGTATTCAATCCTACGCAAGGATACGATCTTCTCTTTCAGATGGACAACGTCGGACAGGCGTTAGGCGGGCAATCCCACTTCGACCAATATCGCATTCTCGCGGAATACTATCATACCTGGTTTGATTACAGCTTCTTCGGTTTTTTCAGAAACAACGCTCTGAGACGTTGGAGAGTCGTTCAGGAATTCAGAAGTTCGTCCCTCTTTACGTTCCAACGAGTTCCGTATTACGGAAAACAGGACCCGATTCAAAATCCGTATATTCAGTTGCAGGATTTACAATTCCTGGGCGGATACGAATCCCTTCGCGGTTGGTTTTACAACGACGCGAAATATCCGACGGAGTGGCGGGACGGGGCCGCGAGTCGTATGATCTTCGGTTCGGAACTTCGTTTCCCGATCGAACCCACCTTACTGTGGTTAGTCGCATTCTTCGACGCCGGTGCCTTGTATGAGGAAGTCAATCGAGCACAAGGTGTGAGGAGAGATCTCTTTACGACATACGATCAAAGAATCCGAGAAGCACAGCTTAAGGATCCGGTCGGTTACGCGCTCACGAATCACTACAATCTCAGCGCGCTTCGCAAAGCGGATTATACGTTTGAGGAGCTCAACAACCCGGCCAACCTGGTTCTTTCGGGTAACAACGTCGCTCTGGATAAATTTAGGTTCTCCTGGGGGATCGGTCTTCGAATTCAGATCCCGGTTCTTCCGCTTCGGATTTACTTTGCGCAGAAGTTGAAATACACCGGGGTCGCGGAACATCCGTTTACGAAATTCGATTCGGACAACGCATTTCAGTTTGTATTCGGGATCGGAGATTATAGATTTTAACCGTGGACCCTCTGTTAGTTGGATTAAACGAAGAACAAAAAAAAGCGGTTCTTCAGGTTTCCGGTCCGGTTCTTATCTTGGCCGGCGCGGGTTCCGGAAAAACCAGAGTCATTACGCATAGAATCGCGAACCTTCTCGTCAATCACGGAATCGATCGGATCTGCGCGGTGACCTTTACGAACAAGGCCGCGGCAGAAATGCTGGAACGAGTCAAAAGTCTCGTTCCGTTTATTCCCGCCAATCTTCAAATCAAAACCTTTCACTCCCTTTGTCTTTATATCTTACGAAGAGAAGCTTCATTTTTCGGTTTTGATAGCGGTTTTACCGTGTACGATACTACTTTGCAGGAATCTCTTCTCAAACAAGTCGTGAAGGATCTTTCCCTCGATCCGAAATTTTACAAACCGTCCATGCTTGGAAATTACATCAGCGGGCTCAAAGACAAGATGTTGTCTCCCGAAGCGTATTTGGAAAAGGAAGGACGCACCGATTTTTCCAAAACGGTTTCCGCGGTTTACAAAGAATACGAAAAACGAAAGGACGCGAGCCGCGCGTTCGACTTCGGAGATCTCATCTGGAAAACGGTTCAACTCTTACAAAAATCGCCGGATGCGATCGCAAAGTATCGTCACAAATGGGAATACGTGATGGTCGACGAGTATCAGGATACGAACAAGGTCCAATACGAACTCGTGCTTCTTCTCGCGGGAGAAAAAAGAAATCTTTGCGTCGTGGGCGACGACGATCAGTCCATCTATTCTTGGAGAGGGGCGGACATCGGAAACATTCTCAACTTTGAAAAGGATTTTCCCGAATCGGTCGTTATCAAACTCGAAGAGAACTATCGTTCCTCTTCCAACATCATTCTCGCAGCGTCTAAGGTCATATCGAACAACACGCAGAGAAAACAAAAGGAAATCTTCACGAACAATCCGGAAGGTTCTCCCGTCGTGTTAAACGAATACGAAAACGAGTCCGAGGAATCGCACGGGGTAGTGACTCGGATCCGCTCGGCGTATTCTTCGGGAACGGAATATAAGAATATCGCAATATTCTATAGAACAAACGCCCAATCCAGATACTTCGAGGAAACACTGCGTAAGTTGGCGATCCCGTATAAGATCTTCGGAGGTTTCCGATTTTTCGATCGCGCCGAAATCAAGGACTTTATCGCGTATCTGAACGTGGTTTCCAATCCGCTCGACAGCGTTTCTTTATTAAGAATCGTGAATTATCCTCCGCGAGGAATCGGGGATTCCGGCATCGATAAGATCCGAGAATTCTCCCTGGAAAACGGAATTTCCCTTTTGGAAACGCTCGGAAAAGAAGACATTCCTCTCAAAAAAGCGGCCAAAGCCAAAGGAAAAGAACTCTATCATCTCTTCAACGATCTGATCGAAAAATCGGAGAAAGGCTCCGCGCCTTCGGAAATCGCATTAGAACTTTTGAATCGATCCGGCCTCATGTCCCATTTCAAGGAAGAGGGAACGGAAGAATCGATCGCACGTCTTGAAAACCTTCAGGAGTTAGTCAACTCCATCGAGGAATACGAAAAAAATTCGGATTCTCCCTCTTTGGAGGAATATCTGAATCAGATCAGTCTTTTGACCAGCGAAGAAGACACGAAAGAACTGACCGACTACGTGAACCTGATGACGGTGCATAACGCGAAGGGATTGGAATTCAAAATCGTGTTTCTTTCCGGATTGGAAGAGGGCACGTTTCCTCACAGCATGAGTCTGGAGGATTCTCATTTCGGAGACGAAGAAGAAAGAAGACTTTTCTACGTGGCTCTTACCCGCGCGCGGGAGGAACTCTATCTGAGCTATTGCAGAACCTCCCGCAAATTCGGTAAGGTGGAAGATCGGATTCCGTCCCGATTTTTATCCGAGGTTCCGCGGGAATGTTTCGGTGATCGAGGTTATACCGCCCGGGAACGCACCGCTCGAAGACCGCAGGGGCCGCCTTTGGCTTCTAAGATCCGCGAAGTCGCGGAAGAAGAATTCGATTCCGGTTTTTCCCAAGCTCCGAATCCGGACAATGCCTTTCTCAAACCGGGGGATCGCGTAAAACACAAACAATTCGGGATTGGGACGATCGTATCCGTTTCCGGAAAGGAAAAAAACACGAAGGTTTCCATCCGCTTCGGAAACGTGGAGAAGAACTTTTTTGTTGCCTACACCCCGCTCGAGAAATTATAAGGAAGGGGTAAGTTTGCCCCTCTAAAATCCGATACTTATAGCAGAAACAGGAAACCCAGATGAAGAATATATTCGTGATTTCACTCTTACTCCTCTTATCCTTTGCGGGACTCCAAGCGGGAAAATCCCAAGGCGTCGTGGAAGAATTCAACAAGGTCGAAGAATTCAATAAAAACATAAAACTTTCGGATTCAGTCAAAAAAGCGACCCTCGAAAAGAATCTGCTTTCCGCGGTGAAATATACGCTTCATCACAGATATCTCGAATACAAAGAGATCACCAAGGACCTGAACGCGGAAACCATGCTCTACGAACCTCAAAAAGGGACATATACGGTTTATGTGAAGTTTAAGAAGTATCTGTTCTTTTACAGTTTCAAAATGGATCCGGAAATCTATCTGCAAACTCCGGAAAACGAAGTTTTCTATCTTCGTCCGGAAAATCTCGACGATCCTCACAAGGAAAGCGCGGCTACTCCGGATAAAACCGGAAAGTAATTCTTCCCGAGTATTTTCTTTTTTGGATTCGATTCAATATCTCCAGCCCGCCGTGGACGCCGTCCTTGAAGCGGGCAAAATCGTATTAGAAATCTATCATTCGGATTTTAAGGTTACGGATAAGGGAAAAAACGATCCCGTAACCGAAGCGGACGTGAAAGCCGGTCAGCATATCACCGGGCGACTTGCGTTTACGAAGATTCCGGTTCTCTCCGAAGAGGATTCTGAGAGAAAGGATATTTCACAACTTCCCGCTGCTTGGATCTTGGATCCGATCGACGGAACTCGTGAATTCGTTCATAAAAATCCGGAGTTCGCCATCAGCTTGGGTCTTTCGATCGGAGGTAAGGCGGTTTTAGGAGTCGTTTTCAATCCAGTAACCCGCGAACTGATCTACGGCGTTACAAACTTCGGTGTCGCTTATCAAATCGTCGATCCCGACCGGAATGTTTACCCGATTCGAACGGAATCTCTTTCCAAGATGCTCGAGAGTTCCGAACCCGCCCATAAGATTCTGGTCTCTCGAACCGAGGAACGGGAAGGGTTGTTTCGTTCCGCGGTCGTTCCCGAGGGTTGGGAATTTTCGGCGATGGGATCGATTGCCTATAAGCTCGGTTTGGTGGCCGCCGGAAAGGCCGCGCTCTCGATTTCCCTGAAGCCGAAAAACGAATGGGATATCTGTGCGGGAATCGCGCTTATCTTGGCGTCCGGAGGCGCGGATTTGGAGATTCGTTCGGGTAAACCCTATTTGTTTCAGACGGTTTCCGGAAGAGGGGAAGGTTTGATCGCGGGACATTCCCCATCTCTCGAACAAGTTTGGGAAAAATCGAAATCAAACTTTCAATCCGGTCTCCGCGACTGGAATTAAAAACGCCATTTATATACGGTCAATGATATGAAAAAAAAGGAATATTCAAAAACCCAAATACAACCGATCCGAATCGGAGTCGACGCGCGTCCGTTTTCCACGCCCGTTTCCGGCGTGGGGAAAATGATTCACAGCGCATTGCTCGATCTGGGTAAGGATCCGAGTTTCGAGTTTTATCTTTTTTCCCACCGGGATCTTCATCCGAGTTACGCCGATCTTTTGAATCTTCCCGGAATCAAGTTCGTCAAGGGAGAAGGGATTCTTTCCAAAAAAGGAGGGCTTTACTTTGCGATCGCTCTTCCTCTTCAATTGAGAAAGATTCCGCTCGACCTTTTTTGGGGAACACAACAGGTGTTTCCCCCGTTTCTATCCAAAAAGACCGCGACCGTCCTGACCTACAACGATCTTGTAGCGTATCGTTTTCCGGATACGATGCGGACACTCGCGAGAATCCAACAGAAATTCTATCTTTCCCGTTCGATTCGGCGTGCGGATAAATTGCTTCCGATTTCACAATCGACGGCCGACGAGGTTTCCTCCTTTTTCGGAATTCCACCGGAAAAAATGCAGGTCGTTTATCCGGGAATCGAACTTTCCGAGTTTCAAGGTTTGCTCAAACAAAAACCGGGAGAACGCGTAAAATCCCTTCCGAAAAAATACTTTCTTTCCGTTTCCACCGTGGAACCGCGGAAGAACTATCAGTTTCTATATCGAGCCTATTTAGAATATTCAAAAAATGTAAATAAGAATCGGCGGTATTCCTGGGTGATCGGCGGAAAGGCGGGCTGGGAAGATCCCGCTTTCATCGAACTTCTTCGCAGCGAAGAAAGCAAGGCAGCGGGAATTCTCTGGATCGAAAGTCCCTCGGACGTTGAACTCGCCCACATGTACAAAGGATGTTCGTTGTTTTTATTCTCTTCCTTGTACGAAGGATTCGGAATTCCTCTTCTCGAAGCTTTGAGTCTGCAAAAACCGGCGATCGTGACCGATCTTTCCGTGTTTCGCGAAATCGGAGGAAGTAAAATCCGTTATCTGGAGTTGAAGGAACCGTTGTGGACGTCAGCGCTTTTGGAGTTTTCCAAAAAGCCGTATTCGGGGGCGAAGGTCGAACTTCGGAAATTCTACCGAAGCGTCGCGGCAAAAACGATCGCGGATCAGATTCGAGCGGTTCTCAAATCGAAAACCACTTCTTCCAGCCGCTAAGCCGGTTTAACGTACCGGAAAATTCCAGTCCGATTTTCGAATCGATCTGAAGGTGAATTCTTTGCCGATCAAGGGGTTGCAGGCGAACGCCGACTTCCGAATCTCCGTCCTGAAATCCCAGATAATCGGGCTGAAACTCGAGTTTTCGTTTTTTTTTCGAGTCGGCCGGTGTTTCGTCTAACGGAATCAGAAACGTTTTGGATTCTTCCTTTCCTTTGAGAAGAATCGCGATACCGTTCTCCTTGATTTCCAACCGCGCTTTTCGGTTCGTTTCCGAAAAATACGGCTCTTTCTGCGCAGGAGTGGAGATCATTCCCGCACCGGAAAAAAGATCGTTCTTAAAATAACCTAAGAATTCTTCGCGACCTGAGAAGTAATTGTAAAAGACCGGATTCACTGGAGCTGCTCCTAATTTGAACGCACCCCTTGCGTTGGAAAGATTTTTTCCTTTTCCATTCTTTCCCTTTCTTTTAAGATGATGGATGTGATGCGCATTTTCCGGACGATTTTCCCCATCGTTTTTTTATTGTTATCCGCTTGTAATTCCTCCAAGGAAGAATCCGTTCTTTACAAACTTTCTTTGTATGATTTGGAGGGCCGTTCCATTTCTCTCAAAGAATATAAGGGAAAGGTTTTGCTTTTGGACGTTTGGGCTTCTTGGTGCGAACCTTGTAAGGATGCGGTTCCCGTGTTGGAAAAACTTTCCAAAGATTTGCAAGGGAAGAATGGAGTTCTTCTTGGGATCAACACCGAACCGGAACTTTCCAAAGAGGAACATATCAAAGCCGCGAAAGAGTTCGGCATGACGTATCCTTTTTATGTGGATAAGGATTTTGCGTTCGTGAACGAGTATAAGGTGGAAGGTCAACCAGCTTTGATCGTCTTTAGTCCTTCGGGAACCTTGTTGAAAGTTCAGTACGGAATCAGGGACCGGGATTATCCGAAACTCAGAGCGAGTTTTTCCAATTGGTTCAGTGCACCATAATTTTGCATAACAAGCCAAATAAATAGGATCTTCTCCGGCGCATTTTGAAAAAAAGGGTTTATTTCTCAGGTTCCCTATTTACCGTTGAATCCTCGTCCGGCAGCTTCTATGTCGGAATCCCTAAGTTGTTATAACAAAAGATATCAGGAGTTAAATGAGTTTCATGGCGGAGAATTTAGCGCAGCTATTTCGCGAATCTGCGGAAAAATTCCGGGACCTACCGGCTTTCTTTTCCAAAGATTCTAAAAAGGAATATACCCCGACTACTTACGGTCAACTGTACGAGCAAGGAATCCAACTTGCGGAAGCTCTGATCGAACTGGGAGTTCAACAGAGACAAAGAGTGGGTTTACTTGCGGATAACCGTATCGAATGGATTATCGCGGATTACGGCGTAATTCTTGCGGGCGCGGCAGACGTTCCTCGTGGAACCGATATTACGGATTCCGAAATCGTTTATATTCTCAATCACTCGGAAGTGGAAGTCGTTTTCGTTGAAAATGATAAGATGCTCGAAAAGTTCAACCGCAACAAATCGCAGTTAACGAACGTAAAGACCATCATCCTGATGGATCCGGCGAGTTCCGCTCCGGGCGTTTTGAAAATGCAGGATCTGATTGAAAAGGGTAAGAAACTGCGCGAAGGCGGTTCTAAAAAAGCGGAAGAAAGAATTGCCGCGATTTCACCCGAAGATCTTTTCACTCTCATTTATACTTCCGGAACCACGGGACTTCCGAAAGGCGTTATGTTGAAACATTCCAACATGATGCACCAGGTGAACCACGTAAGCCCGATGCTGAACATCAAATCGAGCGCACGTCTTCTTTCCATTCTTCCGATCTGGCACGTGTTCGAACGCGTCGTAGAATATGTTTGTCTCGGACTCGGTGCGGCGACGTATTACACGAACGTTCGCGATCTTCGTCAAGATTTGGCGACCGTTAAACCTACGTTTATGGGTTCCGCTCCAAGGCTTTGGGAAAACATTTACAACGGGATTTATACAAGAATCAATGATCCCGCACAGACTCCTGCGCTTCGTAGAGGTCTTTTCAAACTCGCGTATTTCTTTTCCAGCAAAAAGAATCAAGCGGTTCGTTTCTTGAAAGGAATCGAAGTGGATTATACCGGAAGAAATCCGATCGGATCTTTCTTTTACGGAATTCTTATGGTGATTCAGTTCCTTCTTACGGGACCGTTCACTCTTACGATCCTCGCGGGCGCGTTAGGCGCTTATCTTGCAGGAACCGATCTGTATTTCTTAAGTTCTCCGCTTTATACGATAGCAGGGCTTGCGGTTCTTCTGAACAGCTTTACTCTGGACCGAATCGTTTTGGCGAAAATCAGAGCGGCTACGGGAGGACAACTCAAGGCGTCCATCTCCGGCGGGGGCGCGCTTCCGCGACACGTGGATGAATTTTTCGGAAACATCGGGATCAACGTTTTGGAAGGTTACGGTATGACCGAAACTTCTCCCGTGATTTCCGTAAGAACGTTCGAAAAACTCATCATCGGTTCCGTTGGTGTGATCGTTCCAAAAACGAAACTCCAGATCCGAAACGACAACAACGCAGTATTGACCGAAATCGACGAAAACGGCCAGATTACGCAAGGAAAGCTCGGACTCAAGGGAATCGTTTTCATCAAGGGACCTCAAGTGATGAAGGGATACTTCAAAAACGAAGAGGCGACTTCCAAGGCGATTTCCGACGGCTGGATGAACACCGGCGATATGGGGATGATCAACTTCAAAAAGACCCTGACTCTTACCGGTCGCGCGAAGGACACAGTCGTACTTCTCGGCGGCGAAAACGTGGAGCCGGTCCCGATCGAAAACAAACTTCAAGAATCCACTTATATCAGCCAATGTATGGTGATCGGTCAGGATCAAAAGAATCTGGGAGCGATCGTTGTTCCCGATTTCGAAAAACTCCAGGAATGGGCAAAAGAAAACGGAATCAACGAAACAAGCAACGAGAAGTTGATCGAAAATCCGAAGATTTACGATCTTTTCAGAAAGGAGATCAAGGCGTTGAACAACACGAAAAACGGGTTCAAATCTTTCGAACAGGTGACTCCTTTTATTCTGATCGCGAAGCCGTTTGAAGTGGGCGATGAACTCAACAACATGATGAAGATGAAACGCCACGTAATCACGGAAAAATACAGCGATAAGATCAAGAAAATCTACTCTACCAACCAAGATTAGAAGTTTTCGATCTTTTGATCGTTTTAAAGCCGGCCGATTTCGGTCGGCTTTTTTATTTCTTCTGAGAATTTGCGGTCGTACCGATAGAATTTGTATATGGCCGGTACTCAGAAAAAAATCCAGAAATCCTCCGTATTTTCTCCTTCCGGACACGGGGATTTATACGCGCTCGACAATCTCTATCTTTCTCCGCTGCGGGAAAACGAGGTCTGGGATTTGTCCAACATAAGCGTGTTTTCTCCGTTGAATTTCGGATTTCTTTGTATGAGATCGGTTCTGGCCGCTCACGCCGAATCGAAGATCGCCGTTCAAGGAATGAGTTCCGGATTTATCCGAGGGCTTTCCAAAATCGACGGATTTGAAAATTGGGATCTTTTTGAATCGAAGGGATTTGTTCCGAAAGTTTTCGGAACGACGTTTCCGATGAGCATGAATTCATCCATCCACGAAATTCTCAACCCGGCGCTCGCGAGTTATGAAAAGGAACTTTTCGAAGAATGGAATCCGAAAGCGGTCACTCTCACAGGCAAATGGGAAAACCGGGAAATTTTGATCGCGGGCGCGGCGCTTCCCGAAGACGAAAAAAATCTTCCGAAATTATTGAAGGAACTCATCCAAACCTTTTCCGGGAAAAGCGGAAAATTCTATCTGAGAACCGATAAACATTCGTATCTTTGTCTCAAAAAGGAAAAAGAAAGTCTCGGCCCCGTTTTCTTTCAGGAAAAGGAGAAACACTGGGATTCTTTCGTTTTCCTAATATTAGAAATCGAGAATATTTAACTCAGGTGTTTGCTGAAGAGGAACGCTTCGATATTTTCGTAGTTTTCCTCTTCCGAAAGTTCGAGAATTTTTTTTACCAATGTCCCCGCCTGGTGAAGCGAAATCGAACGGATGATTTTTCGGATCGGATTTAAAAACGGAATCGAAACGGAAAGATCGCGAATCCCGATTCCGACCAGAAAGATCGTAAAGTTCGTATCCGAAGCGAGTTCCCCGCAAAGACTCAACGGTTTATCGTAATCCCGCGAAACTTCCACGATTCGGATCAAGGCCCGTAAAAACGCGATGTGATACGGATTGTAAAGGGAAGATACGTGGATGTTGTTTCGATCCACGGCCATGATATATTGCAAAAGATCGTTGGTTCCCACGGAAAAAAAGTCCGCTTCTCTCGCGATCAAATCCAACGCGGAAACCGCCGCGGGAGTTTCGATCATCGCACCCACCTTGATCTTCTTATTGTATTTTTCCTTGTTTGCCGCGAGTTTGCGTTTGCAATCTTCCAAGAGCGCCCGGGTTCGAACGATTTCGGCCGGACCGGTGATCATCGGCAGAAGAATGTTCACGTTTCCGTACGCCGAGGCCCGCAAAATCGCTGTTAGTTGCTCGGAGAACCATTCTGGATTGGACAGGGAATAACGGATTCCTCTGTTCCCGAGGAACGGATTTTCCTCCAATTCTCCCGTGGAAAATTTGTCGGCTCCGATGTCGAAGGTTCGGATCGTTACCGGTTTGTCTTCCATTCCTTCCGCGATCGCTTTGTAGGCGAGAAACTGTTCCTCACCGGAAACGTTGCTGTCTTGGTATTTTAAGAATAAGGATTCGCTTCGAAATAATCCGACTCCTTCCGCACCGAACTTCAGCGCTTGCTCGCAGTCGAGTTCCGTTTCGAGATTGCATTTGATTCGAACCCGGATTCCGTCCTTGCTGACGGCTCGCATTTTTTTCGTGCCGCTTTCTTCCACGGGATAAACGGAAGAGAAGCCGTAGTATTTCACTTCTTCCAGTGTGGGGAAGCGAATCGCGTTTCCGGATTCCGCATCCAAAAAGATGAATTCGTTGTCTTTGACGTAAGAGGAAAAATCCTTCAAACCTACGATCGTAGGAATCCCGTAGTTTCTCGCGAGGATCGCCATGTGACCGGTTTTTCCTCCGAGGTCGGTTGCGATTCCGCGGATTCTCGTTTTGTCCATGAGAATCATCTGAGAAGGGGTGAGTTCTCTCGCGACTAAAATGAGATCTTCCTTCAAACCGGACAGGAAAGAATCCTCTTCCTTTTTACCGGCGATGAATTCGATCAGACGATTGGAAACGTCCTGAAAGTGATCGACTCGTTCTCGGAAGAATTCGTTTTCGATGGCTCTGAATTTTTCGGAGATTTCGTGTGTGACGTTTTGTACGGCGAGAATCGCGTTCTCTCCGAGTTCGGATATTCTCTTTCGAACCGAAGTCGCAAGGCTCGGATCGGAACAGATCATCGCCTGTGTTTCTAAGATTTCCTGAACTTCTTTGTGATCGGAACCGGACGCTTCGACCGAGGTGATTAAGATCCGAAGACTGTGAAGGCTTTCCTCCAGAGCGACGTCGAACTTTTCGAGTTCGTGTTCTTTTTCGGATTCGTGAATATACGTTCCGGTGAGAATGGTGTTTCGTTTTTTTCCGGTCTTAAGGACCTTACCGTATAGCTTTCCCGGAAAGGCCGTAATTCCTGGAAAAACTGTACGTTTGGATGGAATCATTCTGTATGGAACGAGTTCAAACTCGACTACAGAATTCTCGAAAAGAAGAATCTGACAATTCTTTTCTGAAGAGAAAATGGGAACGAAAAATCCCTCCGACCCTTAGAGGGTTTCAGGGAAAATCCCCCGACAGACCGCAGGTTTTACAGAGACGACGATCTTATACGACCGCCGCTTTCCGCTTGAAAAGAGGAATTCTCCTGCTTTTGTATTTGCTGATCTCGTCTCCCGTGACACTGCTCATAACGAGCTTTGCCATGGATATATCAAGAGCGTGTCCCGCTTTGGAAGCGAGATAATGGCCGATGATCGGACGGCCCGCGATTGAAATATCGCCGAATAAATCCAAAATTTTATGACGAACGCATTCGTTTTCAAAACGGAGCTGCTGGTTCAAATATCCGTCTTGCGTCAAAACGATCGCGTTGTCTAGGGAACCTCCCATCGCCAATCCTCTGGCTTGGAGCGCTTCCACGTCTTTTAAAAAGCCGAAGGTTCTCGCAGGGAGAATCTCCTCTTTGATCTTTTCTCTGTCGAGGGAGATCGTGATGTTTTGTCCTTTGAGGAGCGGGTGGTTGAAGTCGATGGTGTATGTTACTTTGAGTTCGTTGCTGGGAAGAAGGACGAGGTATTTGTCTCCGTCTACGACCCAGAGAGGGTTTTGAACGTAGATCGGTTCGACGATTTCCGGATATTCCACGATTCCCGCCGATTCCAACGCTTGCAGGAACGGGAGAGAAGAACCGTCCATGATCGGAACTTCCACCGCGTCGATTTCCAGAATGAGATCCGTTAAACCGAGTGCATAAACCGCCGCCAAAAGATGTTCTACGGTTTGGATTCTATGAAGGCCGTCGCCTAAGGTAGTCGCGTTACTCGTATCAACGACGTTGCTGAGTTCCGCAGGAATCGAGGCTCTATCCTCGCCCTTACGGTATTCGAAAAGGATTCCGGTGCCGGAAGGTGCCGGATGAGCGATCAGATTCACTTCCTTTCCGGAATGAAGTCCGATCCCCTTGATTCTAACCGTATCTCGTATGGATCTTCTATAGATAGTTTCTTTCATAGTTTTGTATTTCGATTTTCCGAAGACCCTCTTTTGGAAAGACGGTCCTCCGGGATTCGAAGTTCGCTTTTGTATTTGCAAGAGACAAAATTCCGATTGTTTTTGAGATTCGATCTCTTGTCCCAGTAACCCTATTAAGCAAACTCTATGCCAAAGTACGTAGGAAAACCGGTTTTTTCAGGCTTACAAACCGAGGTTTACGGAGCAATCCGACATAATTCGAAATAAATTTCCGACAAACTGTCTCTTTTTTGCAACTGTGTATCTGTACGAACACAGGTTATGGTCCCATTGAATCACCAAGGTAGTTCTTCACCGTTCTGATGAAAAAACTTTCCGGAATTGCTTAGATTCAAGGACTCGATCCGTTCCACAAGGCCCTGAGCGCTTTCTTCCGGAGAGATTCCCTGTCCTCCGGTCATCTGTGTCGCGACCATTCCGGGGTGAAAGATCCCGACGGAGATTCCCTTAGGGCTCAAATCGCGGGCAAGGCTGACCGCGATCGCGTTTAAGGCGGCTTTGGAAGCGCGGTATCCGTAATACGAACCGGAGCTATTGTCTCCGATTGAACCCATTCGGCTCGTTAAGAAGACAAGTTTTGCGTTCGGGTTTAAATGAGGAAGCAGAGCCTTGACCATCTTGAGAGGTCCCAAAGCGTTTACTAAGAATTGAGTGAATACGTTTTCCTCATCCAGACTTTGCAGGTTGTCCGGAATCAAAATTCCCGCGTTGTTGATGAGAATATCGATTTTGGTATCGAGCAGTTTGGAGGACAAGGATCGGACCGAATTGGAATTCAAAACGTCCACTCCGTCGAGAATGCGGGTCGGTTTGATTTTGACCAGATCCGAAGAAGACTTTCTGCAAAGAGCGAAAACCCGATCCCCTTTGGATAAAAACAGTTTGGTAAGTTCCAAACCTATGCCGCGATTGGAACCCGTAATGAAAACGTTTCTTTGAGTCATATTGCCTTCCAAACTAAGAATCGCGAACCGTTCTGGAAGCACTTTTCCGATTGACGTTCAGGTCAATTTATTTACATTGCTGCTTCTATGAATTACGAGATCATTCACAAACCTTCGTATTCTTTTCTTAAAGTAAAACTATCACCGGGGCAAACGATCAAAGCCGAAGCGGGCGCGATGGTATATATGACTCCCGGAGTGGACGTCGAAACGAAAATGGGAAGCGGATTTTTATCCGCGCTCTCGAGGAGATTTTTCGGGGGAGAATCCTTCTTTTTCAACGTTTTCAAAGCTCCTTCCGCCGGCGCCGAAATCGGACTTGCGCCCGAACTTCCCGGAGACGTGGTCGGAGTCGATCTGACCGACACGGGCTTGATCGTGGAGGCGGGAGCGTATCTTGCCTCCGACGAGACGATCACCATGAAACCGAAGTTCGGCGGACTCCGTTCCTTTTTCGGAGGAGAGGGAGTTTTTCTTTTGGAGATTCTCGGAAAAGGAAAACTCTTCTTAAACGCATACGGAGGAATTCTCCCGATCGACGTGCAAGGATCGTATACGATCGACACGGGGCACGTTGTGGCGTTCGATAAAAGTCTTCAGTATAAAATCGCAAAGGCCGGCGGAAGCTGGAAGTCCACTCTGTTCGGCGGAGAAGGACTCGTAATGGAATTTTCCGGTCACGGAAAAGTGTTGATCCAAACGAGGGTTCCATCGGGATTCTTGTCCTGGCTCACGGGCCTTTTGCCTCAATAAGGAAAACTGAATATTATGAATATTGAAATTCTAAGCAAACCATCCTACAGCTTTGCGAAGGTTCTTCTAAACGGCGGAGAATCGATCAAAGCGGAATCCGGTTCCATGATGTCCATGAGTTCGGGGATCACGATCCAGACTCACAAGGCGCAACAAGGCGGATTCTTAAAGAGTCTAAAGGCGGCGTTTCTTGGCGGAGAATCCTTCTGGATGAACACGTTCACCGCTTCTTCCGGAAACGGAGAGGTTCTGCTCGCGCCGACTCTTCCGGGAGACGTGGAACGAATCGAATTGGCCGGAACGGTCTACGTCCAATCCAGTTCCTTTCTCGCTTCTTCTCCGAACATAGAAATGGATACGAAGTTTCAAGGTTTGAAAGGATTTATCAGCGGAGAATCTCTCTTCTTTCTCAAACTTTCCGGAAACGGTCCCTTGCTCATTTCGAGCTACGGTGGAATCGATGTCCTCAATGTAGACGGAGAAATGATCGTGGACACGGGTCATATCGTCGCGTTCGACGAAGGCTTGAACTACGAGATGACCAAGTTCGGCGGATGGAAGTCCTTCTTTTTAGGCGGAGAAGGATTTGTGGCTCGATTCAAGGGAAAAGGCCGCGTTTGGATTCAATCCAGAAACGTTCCTTCGTTGGGAAGTTGGTTTAGAGATCAACTGCCTCCGATCAAAAGATAAGGGAGAAAGATCGTGAAACACGAAATATTATTAAAACCTGATTTTCCAATCGTACAAGTCCAACTCGAAAACGGAGAATCCATCCGCGCCGAGTCGGGCGCCATGGTCGCGATGAGCCCGACAGTCAAGATGGCTACGAAAGCCGAAGGAGGAATCTGGGCTTCCGCCAAACGCGCGTTACTCAGCGGAGAATCCTTTTTTCAAAACACTTTCAAAGCGGAAGGCGGAACCGGGACGCTCTTTCTGACGAGCGCCACCCAAGGCGATATCGAATACAGAAAAATGAAAGGAGAAGAACTCATCCTAAGCCGAGGCGCGTATGTGGCCGGTTCGGAATCTCTCGCGATCGACAGCAAGTGGGGGGGATTCAAAGGATTCTTTTCCGGAGAAGGTTTATTCTTTTTGAAAGTGAGCGGATCGGGAGATCTTTTCTTCTCGAGCTTCGGAGCGATTCATACGATCGACGTCAACGGACAATACGTAGTGGACACGGGTCATATCGTCGGGTTCGAAGGAACGTTGAATTATACGATCCAAAAGGTGGGCGGTCTTAAATCCTTATTCTTGAGCGGAGAAGGTTTGGTCGCGGTTTTTTCGGGAAGCGGTAAGTTGTATATTCAATCCAGAAACCAAAACTCGTTTGCCGGCTGGGCCAATCAGTGGAGAAGAGTGGAGCGTTCTTCCTCTTCGAGTTGATTGTTTGTTGTTTTAGAACGAGTTCTTTCGAAAAAGCCCGCGGTTTCGCGGGTTTTTTTGTATCGAATTCAGAACAGATTCCGGTTCCGAATTTCGTCGGGAGACGCGAATCAAACCTCGTTTTTGCGGAAATTGTTTCCTCTCGAAGATTTTTCGTCTTAGGGGATTCCCGCATTAGGGAGATTCCCTATAGACGAACCGTTCTCCCTAGGTTAAGATCGTTCCAGGCTAGAAGGGTCTTAAGCGATAGGAGGCCTTCCATGAAGGCGAACGTAAAATCATTGTTTCTGCATTGCAGTTTAGCGGGAATGGCGCTTTTATTCTGCGCGGGTTGTTACACGGGACCGTATCGTTATTACGATCAATGCCAGATGGGTTCCACGTATTCCCGTCCCTGCGATCGTTATCTAAACGATTACGGATACGGGGGAGGTTATGGATATCGCCCGTACCAGAATTACTACTTTAGACAATATCCGTATTACAACAATGCGGGCGGTGGGGGCGGACACAATCCGTTTCACGTTCCATCAGGAAGGTATCACAATATCGGAAGACCTTCCAAGTGGAAACTTTAATAGAGTCGAGTCCGGCACAGGATTTTGAATTTTTCGATTTCGGTTTGAGATTTGTCCGAAACTTAAGACTGTGGGAACTCCTGCGAATTCTCCCGTATTACGAAAGACTGTGGGAACTTCTACAGTACACTGGCACTAAAGACGGGGAATGTCATTGAGACGCGCTCTAAGATCGTAATAGTTCCCACAAGTACAGTCTATTTTACGCTTCTTGGTTTTTCAAAGACAGTTTCATCGATTGAAAAAAGAAGGAGTTCCCACATATTCCGGTATTGGGACAAACTCTTAATTTCTACCTTGATAACCGATCACGTCCATAAAAGCGGAAACCGAAAAGACCGCCTTTCCCGGACCCGGTTCGCCGTAACCGGGAGGAACCGGTAGATTATACTTTTCGAATGTAGCCTTCCAGACGGTCAAAAGTTCGCAGAAATATTCCAAAGGCGGACCCGCTTGGGTTCCGAGAGTCGTGTACGGTTCGGGACACCAGGCAGTGAACCGAGGCATGATTCCTTTCGACATGAAAAAGTCCAAACCTTCCCCCGTAGAGGCGATCGCTTCCGAAACGGTCGCGAAACCGTACGGTTTGGAAAGTTCCACGCCGCCCACAAAGTTCGGAATCACATACGAAGGTCCGAATACTTCCGCGGAATCGACGACTCTGCGAATCCAATTGTCCCTTCCGATGTAAGCTTCCTTACCCGGACAAATCTTTTGAAATAAATTTTTATCCCAGACTTCGTAGTTCGGATGATAGACTTGAATTCCCGCGTCTTTGAATTTTTGACAGTCCTCGATTTCCCAGGCTTGCGAAACGATTTTGCCCATCCATCTACCGGGAAACTTCGACTCGATCGCTTGTGCGTAATCTAGATAAAAATCGATTTCGTTTTTTTTCTTTAAGGAGGTGATCACGCTTCCGCCGGTGATCGTATAAACTTTCGCAGTTCTGTCTTCCGCATCGATCCAGGAAAGAACTTCGAGAATGTCTTCTATGTCCTTGACGCCCGTATACGGACGACCCGCGTTCTTCTGTTGACGATAGTTGTGATTGATGTCGCAGTACGCGCATTCCTCTTCCTTACCGAAATACTGACAGTTTCTGAAAACGGTAAGATAAATCAGATAACCCCATTCGATGACGGGAGCGATCTCGCCTGGAATTTTTCCGTTCTTTGTTTTATGACGATACCAAGCGGGAAGAGGAGGAAACTCCACGTTTCCTAAAAACGTTTCCCCGAGATACAAAGAGGGTTTTCCATCCGGAGACTTTTTCACTTTATACGGAGAATTCGGATTATTGCGCGTGGAGATTACGGTCGGAAGAAGATTGAAATGTCCCCCCGAAACTTTGATTTCCTCCGGCGCCTTCACGTCCGCGCCTTCTCCGAGTTCGGAAAGAGGAATATGATCAAAGGAGAATATAAAGTAGTCCTTGGTTTTGTATTCGCCCGAAACTTCGAAGGCTTCTTTGAGAAAATGGATTCCTTGTCTAAGAATATCCTGTTTCACGATGGCTTCCATCGGAATGGATTTGTATTTCCTCTCCATTTCTTCCAGGAGGGGAATCGTAGAACTTTGGCGGATTGAATCGGTAGCTTCCATCTTGATTAGACAATATCCCGAGCGGAACGGAAATGACACGCAGTTTTTTCCGGGAAAACCATCCTGGGTAACGGGAGAATTCTTCCCAGCGATCCGATCGAACCGTTGCAAACGGCCGAATCCAGTAAAAAGAAGAAATCGGAATTCCGATTGACCGATCCCGGAAAGCCCTTAGGAAGGACGGATGATTTTTCCGCGTTTTACCGTAATCTTTCACCTGGGAATTTTGGCGATTCTCCTGTTCCATTCTCCCGGAATTGCAAAAACAAAGAAACCCTCCGCTGCGAACCTTCCTCCGAAAAAGAACGTTCCCTCGGCGGAAGTAGTTCCCTGGTATGCGAGCGTAGCCGACGGTTTTCAAGAACCGACGGACATTCAATTTATTCCGGGGAATTCGAACCGGATGATCGTTTTGGAAAAACGCGGTAGGCTCGTCGAAGTCGATTTAACGACAAAGGTGAAAACACTTCGCGCGGATTTTACCGGCCAAGTCGAAACCCGATCGGAAGAAGGACTTTTGGGACTTGCATTTTCACCCGACTTTGCAACGGATTCGAAATTCTTCGTCAACGTGGTCGTAAAAGAAGGCGGTAAAGATTATACCAAGGTTCTCGAATTTGAATGGAAGAATGACGCGGTTCAAAAACTCGAGGATGCAAAACGAACTTTGTTCAAAGTAGAGCAGCCCTATTCGAATCACAACGGGGGACAACTTGCGTTCGGACCCGATCGTAAGTTGTACATCGGTTTTGGAGACGGGGGCGGGGCCAATGATCCTTATAAAAACGGACAAAATTCCCGAACCTTCCTCGGAAAATTGCTTCGCATTCTACCCAACCCTCAAAGTTCCGGCGCACCGTATAAAATTCCGGAAGACAACCCGTTTGTGAACCGTCCCGGGTTTTTGCCGGAGATCTGGAGTTACGGACTCCGAAATCCGTGGAGGTTCTCCTTTGATTCCGCGACCGGCGAACTCTACTTAGCCGATGTCGGTCAGAACGAATTCGAAGAAATCGATCTGATTCAGAAAGGGAAAAATTACGGATGGAATATTAAGGAAGGATTTCATTGTTTTAAGAAGAATCCGGACTGTTCCAATCCGCAGCTTGTCGATCCCATTCACGAATATCCGAGGGAAGAAGGCCAATCGATAACGGGCGGTTACGTCTATCGGGGAAAGGAACTACCTAAATTAAGTGGGGGTTATATTTACGGAGACTTTGTGGCGGGAAAAGTCTGGATTTTAAGACAAAAGAACGGTAAAAAGATCTCGAACGAGTTGTTGTTTCGTGTCCCGTTCCAAATCAGCACTTTCGGCCAGGACGGCGCTGGAGAGTTGTATTTTGCCGATTTCGGGTCAGGAAATATCTTTCGCATAATAAAAAAAAATTGAAAGATTTGGAAAAAGCGATTCTATTGTCTGTTGAGAAACAATAGATAGAGGCTGCCTACCACCGCAGTCCTGTTATCAATCCAATCTTAAGGAAAATGGGTATGAAGAAGCTCTTAATCGTTTCCTCAATCGTTTTGACCGCCGGTGTTCTGGTGTTCAGCGCTTGTAAGAAACCTACTGAAAATTCCCAGGCAGCCGATACCGGTAAAGCAAACAGCCCTTCGGCTGTTGTTGTGTTCAGCGTTGGAGAAGCTAAAATTCTTCACGCGGATCTTACCGAAGAAAAAGCTACTTTAGGCGCAAGTCTGAAGACCGGCGACAAAGTCAGCACGAAAGACAAATCCAAAGTTGATATTCAATTTGCGGACGGTTCCGCGATTCGTATCTCTGAAAACTCAGTGATCGACTTTGACGGACTTTCGATCAACTCCAAAGGAAACTCCGATACAAGACTGGCTCTTGTTTCCGGAAAAGTTTTCGCGAAAGTCAACAAGGCTTCCAAAGAAGACCAGTTCTCCGTGGTTACTCCGACCGCGATCGCTGGTGTGCGCGGAACATCCTTTATCGTAGAGAGATCTAAATCCGACAAAGCTGTCGTAAAAGTTTTGGACGGAGCGGTTGCGGTTGCTCCTCGTGTTGCGGCACTTGAAGGATTGAGCGACGAAGAGATCGCAAAGGACGAAGATCTGAAAAAGATCCAGCAATCCGTTGCTTCTTCCGAAATCGTTTTGGAAAAGAACCAAGCGTCCGTGTTGAAAGCGGATGATAAATCTTTGGAAGCGAAAGACGCTTCTAAAATCAGCGAAAAGAATATTAGTGGCGTCGTAAAGAAACTGGATAATTCCGGAATCTCCAAGAAAGAAGAAGAAGAGATCAGAACGATCGTAACCGTGGACAAAGACACGACGGAAAAGATGGTTCGTATCAACGAAGAATCTTCCGGAAAGGTTGACGAACAAAAAGCGGCCGCTCTGGAAGCTGAGAGAAAGAAACTCGAAACAGAAGTTGCATCTCGTCAAGAAGAAGAAGCTAAGAAATTCAAACAAATCCTGATCTCCGCTCCGAAAGAGCTGAAATCCAGCAAGGATATCGTAAGCTACTACGAAAGAATCGAAAAGATCATCATGACTGACGGATCTTCTATGATCGGTGCAATCGTGGATCAACAAGGATCAACGATGATCGTTCATACCGAACAAGGTATCAAGAAGATCAATCAAGCGGATGTTCAAGAAGTAATCTACGACTTCCAAACGAAAGCTAAATTCTGATAACAGTGACTGAACCTGAAATCAGGTGGAAAAAACCCGGGCGTAAAACCTCGGGTTTTTCTTTGTACGACTGCACTCGGGTTCTTATCCATTTCTTCGGAAAAGAAAATCCATGATTATGAAATAAGCTCTGATAGCCGTCTTCTATCACTACGACTTCGTTTCACGATTTCAGATTTTGCGGAGTTTTTTGCGCGAGGATCTTTGAATCGGAGGAAAAATCAACCCTCGAACTTTTGATTCCATAGAATCAAAATCGATTCTAAGATTTCTTCCATATCGATCAGCATTACCTTTTTTTCCCAATGAAGAATCATTTTATTCTTACCAAAGCGATTGATTTCCGCCCAATGCGCTTCCAGGTTCGGAATCAGATTGATCGTCTTTTCCAAAAGATCCTTCACTTCGGAACGGCTGACGGGACCTTGTTTATCGGAAAGATAGGAAATGATGGAATGATAGAGGAGTCTCTTAATGTCTTCAGGCGGGGGACCGAAGTGTTCTACGGATTCCATGAGACTTGCTCGTCCGCGTGATAAGAGCTTCTGACCAAAGGCCCCGAATACACTCCCTTCAACCCGATCGACTTACCGTAAATTCTCAATTCTTGAAACACTTCGGGAAGAATGTATTCTTTTACCGGAAGATGCGTCGGAGTCGGTTGCAGATATTGTCCCAGAGTCAAAAGAGAAACGCCGACTTCTGCTAAGTCTAACATACATTCTTTGACTTCTTCCACGGTTTCGCCCATTCCCAAGATCAGACCGCTTTTCGTCAAAAAACCGCGTTCAGACGCGATCTTTAAAACTTCGAGAGAACGTTCGTATTTTTTCTGAGGGGCAACTTCGGGAAACAGACGTTTGACGGTTTCTACGTTGTGATTGAAAACGTCAGGCTTGCTTTTGAAAATAATTTCCAAGGATTCTTGTTTTACTTTGAGATCGGGAACGAGCAATTCGATCTTGCAATCGGGAAGTCCCGCTCGAATCGCTTCCACCGTTTCCGCAAAATGTGCGGCGCCTCCGTCTTCCAAATCGTCCCGGTTTACGGCCGTGATCACAACGTGTCTTAGCCCGAGCGCGATCGCCGATTCGGCGACTCGTTTCGGCTCGTCCCGATCTAAAGGTGCCGGTTTGCCGGATGCAACGTCGCAATAGGAACAACGTCGCGTGCAGATATCGCCTCCCAACATATAAGTCGCCGTTTTACGGGACCAACAGTGATTTAAGTTCGGACAAGAAGCGCTTTCGCAGACCGTATTGAGTTTTTTTTCTTCTAAAGAATCGCGAACGATCGCGACGGTGTTGTTTTGGCGATCGGGAAAGATAAGCTTTACTTTGAGCCAATCCGGTTTTTCCGGCGCTTCCTGAATCGAATGAGTACGCGGCTTTTTTTTGAGAGGGTTCATACAATACGGGTCCGAAAAAACGGAGCTTTCCCTTCTATCCTGCCGCGAAGGAGGACGAGGTCAACGAAAGTTTTGGGTAGAAGATTTTTTGAAACATTTCGGAATGGAAGAATCCATGCAATCCAAGGATGATCGGAACACCCCGGAAGGAATTCGTCTCAATCGCTTTCTCGCGGATTGCGGACTCGGTTCGAGAAGAAAGGTCGAGGAAATCATTCTCGGCGGTCAGATCGTGATCAACGGAAAAAAGGTCACCGATCTAGGAACCCGTGTGAACCCGGAAACGGACGTTGTCTCTTACCGAGGTGATATACTTCGACAGGGAACGGAGCCGAAACAACTTCTGATCCTGAACAAACCGGTCGGCTATCTCTGTTCGCATCAAGATCGTTTTCATGAAAAAACGGTATTCTCCCTTCTTCCTTCCGCCTTTAAAAATTATAAAATCGCGGGCCGATTGGATTTGAACTCCAGAGGGCTTTTGATTTTAACCAACGACGGCGATTTAGCACAGAGAATTTCACACCCGTCCAACGGTTCCGAAAAGGAATACCTCGTAACTCTCAAATACGATCCGGGAGAAAAGCAGATTCAGGCGGCGTTTCAAAAAGGGATTTTGGATGCAGGGGAAATTCTGCGTGCAAAGATGGTTAAACTCGTTCCCGGGAAGAGTTGCGTATACCGCGTCATTCTCGGGGAAGGAAAAAAAAGACAGATTCGAAGGATGTTTCACGCATCCGGTGCGAGCGTGGTGGATCTGCAAAGAATCCGCGTAGGTTCGATACGACTAGAAAAGCTGGGTTTGGAAGAAGGTAAATTCCTTCTCCAAGACGCAGGGGTTTGGGAATGAATTTTATCAGCATAGAATTTCTTTTATTTTTTTTGGTGTTTTATCTTCTTTACTGGAACGTTCCGGAAAAGAGCCGAAAGTTTCTTTTGATTCTGGGTTCTGCATTCTTTTATTCGGTATTCAGTCTTAACTTTCTGTTTCATTTGATTCTGGTGGTTTTTGCGAACTGGGCGCTTTACCGCTATTGCCGCGAAAAGTCCTGGTATGTAAAGGCCGCGGTGGTTTTAAATCTTCTCAACTTAGGTTTATTCAAATATTTTTATTTACTCATGGAGTTTGTCGGGTTCGTTTTATCGATTCCCGCGCTTCAGGAAAAAACCGCGCTCGACGCTAAGGTTTCCGCTTTGTTCGGCCTTACCGGTTTCGAAGTCGTGTTGCCCGCGACGATCAGTTATTACACGTTTCAGTTGATTTCTTTGGCGGTGGATTCCAAGCGGGAAGGGTTTAACAAGAATGTCGGTTTAACGGATTTCTTTTCGTTTATCTTTTTCTTTCCCGTGATGATCGCGGGTCCGATTTTACGTTTCGATCAAGTCCGGGATCAGTTCGCGGCTCCTACGATGACCCCGTCTAAAATGATCGACGGTCTTTGGCTTTTTCTGCGAGGACTTGTAAAAAAAGGACTTTTGTCCGCCGCGATTTTGCCTTTGATCGCGCCCGCATTTTTATCACCGAAGGACTATTCCGGAATCGCGCTCCTTTTGACCTGCTTTTTGTTCGCGGCCAATCTTTACTTCGACTTTTCGGGGCTCACCGATATGGCGCGCGGAATCGGAAAATTGATGGGATTCGATCTTCCCGAAAACTTCAAGGCTCCGTTTTTCTTTCAGAGTTTCGGGGATCTATGGAGAAGATGGCACTTAACGTTTTCCTATTGGATTCGCGATTACATCTACATTCCGTTAGGCGGGTCTCGAAAGGGAGAATTCAGAACCGCCGTGAACTTTATCGTTACGTTTATGTTAGGCGGACTCTGGCACGGTGCGAACCTGAACTTTTTGATCTGGGGTCTCTTGACGGGAGTTTATCTTTCCTTGGAACGATTGTTTGAAGTGAAGAATTGGAACGTTCTTCCTGAAATCCCGTATGTCAAAGCGACTCTCCGTTACTTGTTCGTTCTGCTTGTGTATTCGATTTCATGGACTTTCTTTTTCACCCCTGATTTCAACTCCGCGCTCTCGTCCATCGGAAGAATCCTTACCTTTCAGAGCGGTCAAGCTCTGGCCGGTTTGGAAACGGGAGTGTATATGCTTCTCTTCGTTTTCTTGTTCCACGTCGGTGAAGAATGGCCGGAGCGTTTTTCCGTTCCCGAACTTTGGAGAGCGAGACTTTTACCGATCTTGGGACTTCTGATTCTTTTTATCATGGTCGGAATGAACGCGGGTAATGCGGACTTCTTTTACTCAAGGTTTTAAACGGGTTTTTATCAATGAAGAAATTCTACATCTATTATCCGGTTCTTTTTTTAGTTTTCGTATTTTGTTTGGACAAGATATTCACTCTCGAATATTTCCAAAAGAGTTTTATCCAAGCGGGTAATACGGTTTATTATACGCAGAGAAAATCCTTGTTCGAAAAACTCAGCAAGGATAAGAACTTGGAAAACAAGTCCTTAGCGCTTGCGTTCGGCGATTCAAGAGCGTATCCGTATTCGGTTTTGGGGATCGAAAAGAAGTTTCAGAAAGACTGGGTTCTTTATAATTTTTCCGGTCCGCAGGCCGTTCCCGCTTACGGATTGTATTGGTTCGAAAAGATCATTTCCAAAGGAATCAAGCCGAAACTCGTATTTTACGTGGTTAGTCCCGAAGGTTTCGATGACACGAAGGGGATTTTCTACGATCCGTTTTTGAAATACGGAGCGGACGACGAGTTTCTTCTCAAATATTTGGATCAGATTTCCTTCGAGGACCGAAAGAAACTTTTTTTGGATAGGCTCTTTGCGGTTCGAAGAATCAATCCGGATTTGAAGCTGTTTTCCAAAAGATTTCAAGAGAAGAAGTTAAGCGAATACAATCCTGCGTTTAATACGGATTATGTGATTCTTAATTTAAAGAATGGAGAACAATTCGCGTATACGACCTTTCTAAACGATCCGGATCGTTTGGAAAAAGACGCGGTTCGAATCCGAAACCTATATCTTTCCACCTTTACTCTGGGGAAGACTCAGTTCTTCTTTGTGGAACAATTTCTCAAATTGGCGCACGAAAACGATGTGAAGGTTTATTTGATCTGGCCGAAAGTCTACAAAACATATCAAAAACGGTATTACGAACTGGAAATGGAAAAGACCTGGTGGCCTAAGATGCAGGATCTTGCGGCAAAGTATTCCGCGGTTCCCGTGGATTTGAACACGCAGACTTCCTGCGATTTGTTTTACGACGCCTCCCATCAATCGATCATGTGCTTTTTAGAATCCATGAAGCTGATGACGGATGATTATTACGGATTTAAAAAAATTCCTGTTCGATAAGCCTTTTGTCGGAGCATTTCGTTTTTCGTTGAGCCTGTATTTGAAAAAGGACGAGCTACTTTTGAATTTTCGAATCGGTAGGAGTTCCCACAATTGTATCAAGGACGACTCGTTCGCGAATTTAGTTTTTCGGTGAAACAAAGATTTGCATGAGTTCCCACACTTTTTGCTGTTTTTATCCGTGCTAAAGTATCGAAATATTCAAACTGCGGGATATTCGTATGAGTTCCCACAGTTTTGAATTGCCGAGTTCTATGATCGGAATCGAAAAAAGAAAACCCTCGTTTTTAGGCGAGGGTTTTTTTCGTGACCACCTTGATTGTAGAAAAATGGTAGATTGATCGGTATCTAATCTATCCAAGAATCGGTTTTTCATTCCTAGATCAATCCTTGACTCCATACCAAACGGTTTAATCTACCGTTTCTCATACGGCGGTTTTCACCACTTTAGCTTTTTAGAATCTTCTAAAAACTTCTCCAATCCAATGTCGGTCAATGGATGTTTGAAGAGTTGTAAGAATGCGGAGTGGGGCATAGTTGCACAATCAGCTCCTCTCAATGCCGATTCTTTCAGGTGCATAGGGCCGCGAATGGAAGCTGCGAGGATTCTCGTGTCGTATCCGTAGTTGTCATAGATTTCTCTGATCTCGGAGATCAGTTCCATTCCGTCCCAGCTCGTGTCGTCCACTCGTCCGATAAACGGAGAAATAAAGGTGGCACCCGCTTTCGCCGCGAGCAGCGCCTGTGGCGCTGAAAAACAAAGAGTAACGTTCGTCGGAATATTTCTTTTCGTTAATTCAACGACAGTTTTGAGACCTTCCGGAATCAAAGGAACCTTGATGACAACGTTTTCCGCGATCTCAACAAGTTCGAGAGCTTCTTTCAACATTCCATCGTATTTTGTGGAAAGAACTTCCGCGCTCACGGGTCCGGGAACGATGGAACAGATTTCTTTGATGACTTCTTTAAAATTTCTTCCCGACTTCGCAATGATGGAAGGGTTTGTGGTTACGCCGTCCACGAGGCCGTAGGATGCGATTTCTTTGATTTCGTCTATGTTTGCAGTATCGAGGTATAATTCCACTGACATGCTCCGAGAAAATAGGATGCTTAGAGCATGCGGGGAAAGCTAGATGGTGGTCAATTGAAATTCTTCGGTTTTATGGAATCAAATCGCGAAGGGTTTTGATTTCTTCCGCGCTGAAGAATTCTTTGTATTCTTTTTCGATTTGAAATTTGATCGAAGAACTGAAATAATCCACTCTTCTCGTAAAAGGCATTTTTTTATAAGCCTCTTTCCACTGAACGACGTAGCCGCCTTTAGGAGGAGATTGTTTCTCGTCCGTTTTTTCCCAAAGAACCGCGCCGCCGATTTTGTTTTCCGCTAAGGATTCTTTTTTCGGTTTTCCGTATTTCTGTTCCAACTTTTGTTGAACGTCTTTTCCGGGAAGATAACGAAACAAAACTCCCACGGAAAAAAGAACTCCGGGAGAAGAATGATTTTCATCCTCCATCTCCGATTTGTTTTCCGCGGTAGGAGCGGGTCTTTGCTCTTTCGGCCTGGAATCGATTACGATTTTCGGCGTGGAATAAAAACGATACGAATATAGAATTCCGTTTCTTCGGATAAGAAGCGTTTTCTCCTTATCTTCGAAAACGATTTCCACCTTCTCGTCGTTTTGAGGATTGGTGGATAACGAAAGAAACTTTTCGCGTAGGTTCGCGTAACTTTCTCCCCAAGAGGATTCGGCGAATCCTTCCAACAAGTTGATCGCTTGTTGGTTCGTGTTCGTGGGTTGTCTCCGGTTCGGACCTTCGTCCGGAAGCTGCGCATATAAAACGGCCGGAGCCAGAATCAGGGAGAAAAGAAGAACAAAGATTCTCATAGTGTTTCTATCGGCAGTTTCGGTCGAAACCTATTCAGAATCTTCTTCCTGAAAACGGTTTTTCTGACCCGCAAACTGAATTCCGCCGATCCTAACCTTTCCATTCCAACGTAAAACAAGCAAAACGGCGATGATCGAAATATTCGGAAGAACGAATAAAAACGGAATCTCGTGAAACAGTCCGTAAACGGCCAGGTTGGATGCGATTACCGAAATCGAAGATCCGCTGAGTATCGTGACTTCCTGTTCGAAGAACCGGACCAGAAAGTGATTCGGACTCGTGGAAGGAAGGTCTTTGAGGACCAACTCGACAAGAACCCCGTACGTCGTTAAAAGAGTTACCGGCAATAAAAATGAAAGAAAGAAATAATTTCCAAATGCGTCCGCGTAATGCGGTGCGCCGATGATTCCGCCGAGCAGTGTCCAGAGGTAAGACACGAAGGCGGAAACGGAGAATGCGATCGCTCCGTACTGAATGCTTCCGTTGGATTCCAACAGTTTGATCAGTTCGTCCGGAACGATCCGAATCCAATCTATCAATTCCAATCTTTCGAAGGATTCTCTTCCCGAAAGAAAGAGAAGTTTAAAGTAATAACTCACTAGTACGAGCACGACCGAAAGGATTCCGAAAAAGATTAGATAGAGTAGAAATTCCATATCAGTGTCTGAAGTGCCTCATCCCTGTAAATACCATAATGAGTCCGTGTTCGTCGGCTGCCTGAATGACTTCCGCGTCCCGAACCGAACCTCCCGGTTGGATGATCGCTTTCGCTCCCGCTTTGGCGAGCGCGTCGATCCCGTCTCGAAACGGAAAGAATGCATCGCTCGCAACATAAGAACCGACAACGGAAAGTCCGACGTTCAAGGCTTTGTTGGCGCCTAACTGCACCGAGTCGACCCGGGACATTTGTCCGGCACCGATTCCGAGAGTCGCATTTTCTTCCGTGTAAACGATCGCATTGGACTTGATAAAACGAACACAAGACCACGCGAACATCAAACCACGAATATCATCGGGCGTAGGTTGTTTTTTAGTGACTATTTTTAGATCTTTTTCGGTGATCGTGGTGTAATCCCGATCCTGTATGAGCAAACCGTGATGGATCGGTCTAAGATCCAATTCGTCGAGAGCTTCTTTGAAGTCTTCGATTTCGATTAGACGAACGTTCGGCTTTTTGGAAAAGATTTCCAACGCTTCCGGAGTGAACTTCTGCGCGATCACTCCTTCCACGAAGTTTTCCGTGATTACGTTCGCCAATTCTCCGCTTACGATTCCTTTGATGCCGATCACGCCGCCGAACGCTGAAATCGGATCGGTTCTCCTCGCGAGTTGATACGCTTCCAAAGGATCGTCCGCGTATGCGATTCCGCAAGGATTGAGATGTTTGATGATACAGACCGTGTTTTCGGGAAGAAGACTGGAGATATGAAACGCCGCGTCGAAATCCAGCATGTTGTTAAACGACAATTCTTTCCCTTGCAAAGGAGCAAAGTCGCTCTTGACGAACAATGGCTCATAGAACGCCGCCGCTTGGTGAGGATTTTCGCCGTATCTGAGTTTTTGTTTTTTGAGAAAGGAAAGATTGAGAACGTCCGGGAACGTATCACCCGCTTGTTTGTTGAACCAGGAGGAGATCGCGGTGTCGTACATCGCCGTATGAGAAAAAGCCTTTCTCATATAACCCGCCGCGACTTCTTCCGAAACGCCGCCGGATGCAATCAACGTCTGCACTTCTTTGTAGTCGTTCGGATCGGTAAGAACGAGAGTATGTTTGTAATTCTTAGCCGCGCTTCGGATCATGGAAGGTCCGCCGATATCGATATTTTCGATGGCATCTTCCAGTTGAACGCCCGGTTTGGAAACGGTTTTTAAGAACGGATATAAATTGACCACGACCAAATCTATTTTAGGAATCTTTAATTCTTCCATCTTCTGTTTGTGAGCCGGATTGGAAGTGACTCCCAAAAGACCTCCGTGAACTTTCGGATGAAGCGTTTTTACGCGGCCGTCGAGAATTTCGGGAAAACCGGTGTAGTCGTCGATCGCGATCGCCGCGATTCCGTTTTCTTTCAGAAGTTTTAAGGTTCCGCCCGTGGAGATGATTTCCACGCCGTTTTGATGCAAGAATTGTGCGAATTCTACTAAACCGGATTTATCGCTGACGGAGATCAGGGCTCTTTTGATTTGTATCATTGTTTATCGGATGTTGACCTTTCTATTTTGGATCGTAAGCCTATCCTCGCAAAAGTATTGAACCGCGAGTGGCAGGATTTTATGTTCCTCTTTGAGAATCTCCAGAGTCAAATCTCTTTCCGACATTCCTTCCTCGATTTTCACGACCCCCTGGAGAATCACCGGACCCGAATCCACTCCTTCATCCACGAAATGAGCCGTGCAGCCCGCGATCTTGACGCCGTATTCAAAGGCTTGTTTCTGCGCGTTCAGTCCCGGAAAGGCGGGAAGAAGAGAAGGGTGAATGTTGATGATCCGATGACGAAAGGCTTGAATAACCGGGGGCTTCAAAATCTTCATATAACCCGCGGTCACGATGAGATCCGGTTGGAGTTCCAACAAAAGGCCGAGAAGTTTTTTGTGATATTCTCCTTTATCGGAAAACGAAGCGAAGTTTAGAACGTGAGAAGGGAGTTTGAATTCCAGGGCGATTTCGAGAGCCTTTGCGTCGGGGTTGTCGCAAATCAGTGCGATTGCGGTTCCGGCGATTTTTCCGGCCTTGAGACTTTGCAAAACGGCCTTGAGATTGGAGCCTCGGCCCGAGGCTAAGAATACGATCTTTTTTTTAGGTTTAGTAAACAGACTTGCCAAGAAAATTCAATCCGAGTAAAATCAGAACGGCTCCCGAGCTTTCGGCGTAATCCGGCGGTATTTCGGGAACTTCATGCGGAACTCCTGAGAGCAGGCTGAAAACGTTGGGCGGATTTTCCTCCGAGAAGAAAAAATCCGTGCCAGATCCGTAGAAATATTGATTCCAAACGATTTCCACGGAAGTTTTTTCTGAGTTTTCCGGTTTCGAACGACGTTAAAGTTTTGAGAGAAACCGCAAGAATGTTCAGACCCAGCATTAAGGAGGCAAGAGTTTTTGTCGAAGAGTATTTCAGGAGAGATACATGTCACTTGCCAGAAAATCCACAGCGACCGTTGAACAATACAAATCCAACGAAATCTCGACTGTCAGCCAGGGAAAACTGATCGTTATGCTGTATGACGGCGCGATTCGTTTCTTAAATATCGCTCTGGAGAATAACACTCCCCGGAAGTACGATGTGGTTAACAATCATATCCTCAAAGCCGGAGAAATCGTAACCGAACTCATGCTTGCCCTCAATTTGGAACAAGGCGGGGAAGTGGCGAACAACCTCCTAGGAATCTACGTTTACATCAAAAAACGCCTTCTAGAAGCGAATATGAAGAAGGATTCCGAAATCATTCAAGAAATCATCAAATACATGGAAGATCTGAAATCGGCTTGGGAAGAAATCGAGAAAAAAGAAAAGTCCAACGTCGTTTCGGCTCCGTTCCAAGGCAGCCGCGGAAGCGGTTTATCCATCCAGGGTTAAAACTTGTCGAACTCGGGTTCAATCGATCGGGACCGTAGCCTTATCATCCTTTACGGGGATAAGATTCTTTTGTTGGATCAGTTGATCTCCAATCAAAAGCGTCAGATGGAAGTGTTGGGTTACGGAGATGGAGAAGGCGGAGCCAAGATAGAAGATTTCAACATCACGATCATCGACAAACTTTGTTCCATCGACCGAAAGATCGAACGGATGGAAGAGGGAGTTCCACAATCCTTGGAACTCATCGAACTCACGGAATGTCTCTTTCAAAAAATGGAAGAATCCAGAATTCTCCATTCTCAAGTCGAAGAAAGAATGAAAGAGATTTTGAAGGAATACCAGAAGGAACTCAACCAAGTTCAAGTCCAGATCCAACTCAAGAAACATCTCAGAAAAGACTATTGGAACACGGGGACCTGCTAGAAAGAGCCTTGGAGTTTCTGGGTTTAAACCCGGACTTCAGCGAAGAGGATCTAAAAAACCGTTTCTACTTTCTTTCCAAAAAATATCATCCCGACACGGGAGAATTCTCCAGCGATTCCTTGTTCAAGGAATTGATCGAATACAGAGACGTCTTATCGGCGCATCTCGAACAAAAAACATTCAAAAAAACGAATGTTCCTTCTGCGGCCGTTTCTTCACAATCGAAAACTTCCAAGGATGCGGAATACTCCCTCTACAAACAGGCGAGGGAAATCTACGATTCGGCGATTCACGAGTATTATAAACTCACGGACGGCAATCCCATCTTTTTAAAAGGAGAGGAGAATCCGGCGCTTCGAAAGTTGAGGCATTCGCTCGAAATTTCCAAGTCCGGTTTTGAAACTCTGATCGCTTCGTATCCGCAGAGCATTTGGGTCGCAGACGCAAAGGATACGCTTCACAAAATCGAGGTTTGGTTTAAGGCACCCTAAGAGAATTGGAAGGCATGGAAAATACGAAACCGGACGCCGCTCCGTTTCGAATGCTGATCACCAGTACCTCGGATCGAAGAGTGATGTACTGACCGCTCGTTAAGGTCACGTTCATCTTGCAGATCCGATTCGCGTTTTCTCCCGTTCCGACCGCTGCCAGCGGACCGCTATTCGGACTGAGTTCGATCGAATATTCCAAAGGCTGGTTTGGGATTAGGTTTAAAAGTCCGTTCACACAATCGATTCCTGTGTTCATATCCGCGGGAAATCTCGAATCGTTTTCCGTATTCGCGACAAACAATCTATATCCGCTAAAAAAAAGTTCGGGGTTTCCCGCTCTCAAGCGCAGTTCGTATCCCGTCGCGATCGGCACGATGCTGATCAGGGTCGGAGGCGTGGAGATCAAGCGCGTGGTGGAATAGTGAGGGCAGCCCCAGAAAAAAAAACAAAACGCAATTAGAAAGAATGGATAAAGACGTTTCAAAAAGAAATATACTCCCGCCAGCCGAACTTCTCCGCCTGCTGATCCGATATTGAGAAGAGTGGAAAGCGTAGCTTCGGTGTCACCCGATTTTCTTTCGGTAAATCCCACTTCAATTCGGCGAGAAGCTTGTTTCCTTTTCGAGTATTGCAGTGTTTGCAGGCCGCTACAAGATTTTCCCAGGAATTGAATTCCTTCGGCCTTTCCTTTTTCGGAACATGATCCCATCGGCTACGCGGAATCACATGATCGAGAGTGAGTTTTGAACCCGGAAATTTCTTTCCGCAATAAACGCAGTGATAGTTGTCCCGTTGAAAGATATTTTCGCGGGAGACTCGATCCCTTCTCGGAGGAACTCGGTAGTAGTCTCGAAGAAGAATGATTCGGGGCGCGGTGAATTTGAGTTTTTCAGAGCGGATTAAAAAATTTTTATCATCCTTGATGAGTTGGGCTTTTTCAAGAATGATCAGGATAAGGGCGTCTTTGACCGACCGGATCCCGATGGGGACGTAACCGGCATTCAGCACAAGCACCGGCTGCGCAAGAATGTCCATAACTGGTCAAAAAATAACCGATCGTCGGAAGATGTAAAGAAATTCTCAAGGGTCGACGGATCGTTTCTTGCGAATCCAATACACGACTCCGAACAACAAAGCGAACGTTCCTAAAAGTCCGAGAACCGTTAGTTGACCTTGGTGAACCCAGGCGATCAACGTATCGAAGTTGTAAGCGCCGAAATATCCCAAATAAACCCAAACGGGAACGGAAATTACGGCGGCCATAAAGTCGAGCGCGACAAAACGATAAAAGGAAATTCGATCGGAAGTCCCCGCCGTGAGATAAATCGGCATACGAAGACCCGGCATAAAGCGAGCCATAAAAGTAACCCAGTTTCCGTAACGGGCGATCTTGTCTTGAACCTTTGCGAATCGTTCGGGTGTAACGATTCTGGAGATCATCGGAATTTGAAGAACGCGGACTCCGTAAACTCTTCCGATTAAAAAAACCGCGCTGTCGCCGATCAAAACTCCCGCCATACCGACGAGAAACATAGAATGAGGATCGGCTTTTCCGAAACCGGCGATCACTCCGCCGGAAACCAAGGAAATATCTTCGGGAACGGGGAGTCCGAATCCGCAGAGAATGAGAACTAAAAAGACGGCGATATATCCGTATTCCGAAAAGAGATTCACGAGAATATTTAAGAATTCCATTCTTTGCGCTGTCCCTTGGTTGAGGATTTCAAGGACAGTAAAAAACGTGTCCCGTAAAATAGCAGTAAACAAAACAAAAAAAGTGGGGGGACTTTTCGGAAAAGTTTCGAAATTTTGTAAAACGTGTACTTTTCCAGAGACGATTTGATTCAAAAAGAAAAAGAGGGACTTGCACCCTATGCGATTTCCAGCGCGAATAACGGAGGAAGGATCTACGAAGAAGAGGAACATTCCTATCGTCTTCCGTTTCAAAGAGACCGGGATCGGGTTCTTCATTCCAGCGCGTTCAAACGGCTCCAATACAAAACCCAGGTGTTTATTTTTTCCGTCGGGGAGAATTACCGCAATCGAATGACTCACACTTTGGAGGTCGCGGGACTTTCCAGAACGATCGCGAGCGCTCTCGGACTCAATTCTCACTTATCCGAAACGATCGCTTTGGCGCACGATCTGGGT
Organism: Leptospira sanjuanensis; assembly: GCF_022267325.1. Classification (NCBI taxonomy): domain Bacteria; kingdom Pseudomonadati; phylum Spirochaetota; class Leptospiria; order Leptospirales; family Leptospiraceae; genus Leptospira; species Leptospira sanjuanensis. The sequence continues at coordinate 2,178,190 of NZ_JAIZBG010000001.1, read as the reverse complement.
CATACTCCGTTTGGTCACGCCGGTCAGGAAGTATTATCCGGTTTGATGAAGGATCACGGAGGATTCGAACACAACAAACAATCTCTTAGAATCGTAACCGCCATCGAAAAAAAATATCCGAACTTCCCCGGTTTGAATCTTTGTAGAGAAACTCTCAAAGGTTTGATGAAACACGGAACCGATTACGATCCTTCGATGATGTTGTTGGAAAGAAAAGAAAGCGGGCCGTCGCTCGAAGGAATGATCGCCGATCTTTCGGATGAAATCGCGTATACGAGTCATGATATCGAAGACGGTTGGGAGATGGGTTATCTTCATCTCGGAGACTTATCGGAAAATCGGTTTTGGAAAGAAGTTTACGAAAATTGCAAGTTGCAATACAAGGACGCCGGCGAAAAAATTCTCGTGCGAACCGCGATTCGAACCCTTACGAATTCCATGGTTTCCGATCTGATCCAAAATATTTCTCAACAATTGGAAAAAAATCAGGTGCGGTCCACCGAGGATTTGGTGCTTCTATGGAAACAAAACATTCGCATCGCATCCTTTTCGGAAGAGATCCATTCGTATTTTCGAGAATTAAAATCATTTTTGTTCGAAAAGCTCTATCGTCACGAGGATCTCGTTCGTATGAGCGATTATGGTAAGAAGGTCATCGAATCCCTCTTTGATTACTTTTTAAAACATCCGGAAAAGATTCCGGAAACGTATAAGGAAAGAATCGAAGACGAATCCTTGCATCGGGTCATCAGCGACTATGTGGCCGGGATGACCGATCGATATGCCGAAAGAATTTATCAGTCCTTGCCTTGAAGCAGATTTTCGAATATTCAAAAAATAAAATGTTCTATTTTTTGAATATTACCTTGAAAAGTCGGCTTTCGGTTTCGAGTCGCGCCGTTTTTAGATTCGAAGCAGTATTTCGTTTAGAAACGCGCAATTTGGATGCTCGGTAATTCTTCGTTCGGGATTTCTTGTTTTACTTGTCGGCCGGGGCGATCTTCGTGTCGACCTTTGTCGCCGCCGGTTTGGGCTCGATCGTTTCCGCCGGTTTAGAACAATAATTCACAATGATCATGATCGGGAACGGACCTTCCGTGCAAAAGTTCAAAATCCCGATCTGAAGATTTCCGTCTTCTCCGAGGTTCAAAGCCCCGATGCTGAGTCCTTTTCCGGAATTGATTACGCCGACGTTGACTCCGTAGCCGTAGTTGAATCCGCCGACATTCAAGCCGAATCCCTCGTTGTTGATCAATCCTACGTTGGCTCCGCTTCCGCCTCTATTGTAGGCGCCAGCCGTAATAAAGAGGCCTTTGTTTTCGCCTTTGTTATAGATGCCGACCTGAACTCCGGCTCCGCCGTCTTCCACATTGTTCGCGACTCCGGCTTGAACGGTAAAACCGCCTTTTTTTGCGGAGTTATAGATCACTCCGACCTGCGCCCCATAGGTTTTTCCTTCAGAGACGTTCGCGCCTCCCACTTGAAAGCCGATCAATCGTTCTTTGATGATGTTGACGACTCCTAAGTTCAGTCCGTATAAGTTTTTCACTTCTCCATGGAGAAAGTTGGCGTGAAAGACTTCGGTTTCGGTTTTTACGGGAACGCGGACGACGGAATGTTCGTTCGTGAATCCCGTGACTCCGCAGCTCAGCAAAAAAAGAAAAATCGAAAATTTAGCTGGAGATAAAAAATGAATTTTGAATATTCTAGAATTTGTATGTTTCATTGTTATTTACAGTAGTTGAATCCGATCATAATGGGAAAGGTTCCTTTTCCGCAGAAGTTTAAAAGTCCGAACTGCATCGTGGGTCCGTCCGTTTCCTCTTCGCCGCCGGAGTTGATCAAACCGATATGGATACCGCTCCCTCCGTTGAGAATTCCTACGTTGACGCCGCCGCTTTTGATGTTCAAAGCCCCCAGATTAAAGCCTCCCGCTTTTTCATTGAGAATTCCGATGTTGACACCGTTCGAATATAGATTCACGCCTCCGATCATCAGTCCTTTCGTGTCAAAGTTTCCGGCACCGATGGTAATATCGAATCCGGATCGTTGACTTCCAATATTGACGATTCCGGCTTGAATTCCGCTGGATTCTCCCTTGGAATAATTGACGATCCCCGCCTGAATCCCGGCCCCTTTGTTCTCGGATAAATTAACGACAGCGATTTGGGCTCCGTATGTTTTTTTTTCGGAGAAGTTTACGATCCCGAGTTGGCCGCCGATCATCCGGTCTTCCACGATATTGACGACGCCTACGTTCACCCCTGCGAGATTTTTGAGTTCTCCATAGAGAAGGTTTAAGCGGAATACTTCCGTTTCCGTTTTGGGTGGAATCCGAGTCGTGATCCGGGGAGTCAGCGCAAAACCGCAGTTAGTTGTCGCGATCCAGGCTAAAAGGGAAAAGAGATAAACGGTAGGTTTGATTTTGTATTTCATGATTCGTGTTAGATTGTGCGACGTAATTGGAACCGAAGAAAATTCGTTGTCAATATTATTTCGAAAGGAAAGGGTTCTAAACTTTTTAAAAAGACTTTTTTCGAATTTTGTTTGGAAAGAATTTATTTTGTTTCCGGTGCGAATGTATTTTCGTTTGCAGAGGAGTTTTCCGTCCAACCCGGTCTGCAATAGTTCGCGACGATCATGAAGGAAATCGGTCCTTCTTTGCAAAAGTTAAGAATTCCGATCTGAAAATTCTCCGTTTCGCCGATGTTGACCGCGCCGATCGAGACGGCGGAACCCTCCCCGTTCCAATTGATCAACCCCGCGTTGAAGCCGTATCCGTAGTTGAATAATCCGAAATTCACTTTGCCGCTTGCAAGATTGGCGACGCCGACGGAAAAAGCAAGATCTCCTTTTACTCTGCGTTCTCGGTTTTCCGGTGTGTCTCCCGGTTGCGGTCTCCCCGAATCCAAAAAGAAGTTCAAATTAAGAATTCCGATCTTCAAAAGAGCGAAGGAAGGCTTCGAATTATTGATCGCGCCGATTTGAATTCCCGTACCTTCTTCAGCCCCGTTTACGATTCCGAGTTGTATTCCAATCAAATCCTTTTGAACGAAATTCGCGAATCCGAGATTCAATCCGTGCATACGGTACGTTTCGCCGTAGATCACATTGACTCGAAGAATTTCCGTTTTCGTTTGCGGAGGAAGTTTTAGGGTCGCCCGAGTGGTAAGGGCAATTCCGCAATCGAGACTGATCAAAGAGAAGAATATTAGAAAAACGGAATGGATGAAGATTCGTATCATAGTTTCACCTGATTCTCGTTATCCATGAAAGAAGATTTTGTAAACCCAAACGAGATCCTTTCCTTATAAATCGTCCGTCAAGGCTCGCAGGACTTTGCGGATATGCAGGCAAAGTTCGTCCACTTCTTCCTCGGTCGTAAACCAGCCTGTCGAAATGCGGATCGCTCGAAGAGCTTCTTCTTCCGAATAGCCCATGGAAAGAAGGGAAGGAGCCGGTTCTCTAGATCTGGATTTACAGGAAGAGCCTGTGGAAACGACAAAGCCCGATTCTTCCATTCCCATCATAAAAAAATCCACGTCGTCCGTTGGCAATAGACAGAAGGAAGTCGTGGAAATCCGAGCCGATTCCTTTCCGATTAAAATACATCCGCATTCTTCCAGAACGGATTCAATCTTTGTCCGAAACCGTTCAGCTCGATCCAGCTTTTCTTTTTGTTCGGGAATTCTTCTCTTTAAAACTTCGGAAAAAGCGAGTATGGCGGGAGAATTTTCCGTTCCGGCTCTGTGATTGTTCTCCTGATTGCCGCCGTGAAAGATCGCGAATTCCTTTTCGGAAACGAGGTCGCTTTGCACCCAAGTTCCCGAGGCGCCCATTCCGGCTCCGATCTTATGACCGGAAAACGTAAACCCGTCGAGAAGTTCGAATGGAATCTCCAGTTTCCCGAAGGATTGCATCAGATCGGAAAACAAAGGAACGGAAAATCGTTTTGCAAGAGAGGAAATCGCTTCGATCGGTTGAACGACTCCGGATTCGTTGGCTACGTGAAGAACGAAAATCGGAGCGGCTTCTTCGTTTAACAATGTTTCGAGATGGGTCAGGTCGACGGTTCCGTTCGGATTCGAACGTATTTTTCGAAACGTAAATCCGGCAAATTCCAACGCGGAATACATCGAGGAATGTTCCAAAGAAGATACGATCGCGGAACCGGAAAACTTACCGCGGATCGCCTGCGTCATCAAATGATTCGCCTCCGTTCCCGTGGAGGAAAAGACGAATTCTTTCGCGGGTTTTCCGGTGTAATCCTCCAGGGTCTTTCGAGCGGATTCTATCTTTCCTTGTCTGGCTAAGGAGAATCGGGTCGCGCCCGAAGGGTTATAGAAGTCATCGAGATAATCCTTTTGAACTTCTAAAATCACTTCCGCGAACGGAGGATGCGTCGCGTTGTAATCAAAATAACGAATCTTCTTCGACATAGAGTTCGTCCGCTTCTTCGTATCTTCCTTTTTTTCGTAAAACGTATCGAAGAAGTTTTTTTCTGTCTTCTACGAGATCGCTTCTTCCGCTGCCAGTCACTCGATACGCTTTATCGATCGTGTAGAGATCCGTTTCGAGTTTCTGCAATTCCAAAAGCGCGGAATCGAGTTGTCCTTTTCGGATTTCAGCGCGGACGATCATCAATTTGGATTCGAATACGGAGCCTTTGTCCAAAAGTTCCGATCGGGCCGCTTCGGTGAAATAAAAAATCGCTTTGTTGAAAAAGAACGGATCGCGTTTGCCGAGTTGATAATTGAGCATTCCCCGTTTGAACAGCAATTCATCGTATTCGACCGTGCCCGGATCGGAAAAGAACAACAGCTTTTCCAAAATTCCGTCCGCCTCCAAGGGAGAAATCGAATTGAGGCCGGTTCTATAGATTCCGAACGCGAGAAGGTTCAACGCTTTTTTGAAATCGTTTGCGTTTACTTTGAGATTTCGATCCGGATCGATCACGAACGAATTCGATTTGATCTGGGACCAAACCCGCATCTGATTTTGTTTTTCGGTCAATACGTTATCCGGCTCTTCGTTGTTAGCGCAGGAAAAAAAAGATTTCGGTTTTTTCTTTTTCTCCATCGCAACTCGAACCGCTTCTTCCGTGTTGCGAACGTAGTCTGCGTAGGCGAGTAAAACCTCTTCCGGTCTGCAAACGGCGAGCGCGGTCTTTTCGATCTTTTTCGGAACGGAAAAATCGGGTCCGGAAAAATTCAAGGCTCGCTTGTAATAGTCGAGCGCTTCCAAAACGTTCGGAGAGGCGACCTTCCAATATTCTCCCGGATTAAAACTTCCCGTGATCGGATTTCTGGATTTCGTTTTGGAAGAAATTTTTTTCTCGGAGGATTCTTCCCTCATACCCGAATCCTTGAATCTCCAGATCGACATAGAATCGGTCCAGGACGGTCTGTATAAAACCGTATCTCTTTCACTCAAAGAATAATAGTACAAACAAGCTTCTTTCAGAATTTCGAGATCGGGAATTCTTTCCCCTAAATCCTGATAGGCGATTTCCCTTTGAAGAATCGCGTCTCCCTTTTCGATAAATTCTTCGGCGGTTTGGCGATCGTAGCCCGGCGGTCGAATCATCAGGGCGAGTTTACTCAATAATTTATATCTGTTCGGAAGAATCCATGCCGCGGCGATCGCCCAAACGAGAATTAAGAGAAAGACATACTTTCGATTTTCCCGAATGTAAGTTAACAAAGTGGGAGACTCCTACGCGTTGGAAAATTGATTCGACTCCTGGACGGATCGGTTGCAAAATGAAATTCCGGACCTGCTGAGAGGATGGTTCCTGTTTCGTGGAACATTCTTTTCAAATCTGTCCGATTACCTGAATGAATCAAGCAAATAATACAATCGCTTCCCGACTTCCCGGTTTCCGTTTTCTTTCGTTTTGCGCGCTGCTTCTTCTCTTTACGACTGTCTTGCATGCTCAGGAAGAATGCGAGTATTCCGGGTCGACGGTTGCGCCGGAATTCTTTCTTTCGCTCGCGTTTGAAAAACAAACCGACGCCGCAAAGATTCCTTCTCAGGAAAAATCCCGAAAGAGCTACGAAGAATCCGTCGAGCATTATGAAAAATACATTCGATGTTCGGACGTTCTGCAAAGAAAGGTTTCTCCGGTTTCGAGAGTAGCCAAGGCCAACGTGCATTTTTATCTCGGTCAGTTTGATAACGCGGAAAAGGAAGCGGACGCGGCGATTCTCACGGATGCAAACTTCAGGGACGCGTATCTTTTAAAAGCGAGAATTCTGATTCGGGTCGGTGAATTCCAGAAATCCAGCGATTATCTCGAAGCGAATCTGAGTCGATTTCCGGACGACTCCGATTTCTTATATCTTTTGGGTTCCCTCAATCAGGAACTCAAAAACTATCCGAGAGCGATTCTGTATTTAACGTCTCTCAGCGATTCGATTCGCAACCGGGAAGGAAATCCGAAATACAGATCCTTCGTCGACAAATCACTCGGAGAAATGTATTTCGCGAACGGTCAAAACAAAAAGGCCTTGTATTTTCTGACTTCGTACGTCCAGCAGAATCCGAGCGATATTACGGCGCGATTGACACTTGCCAAGATCTACAATCAGCTCGGTAAATTCTCTTCCGCGAGAAAGGAACTGAATAAGATCCTCAAATCCAAAAAAAATCTTTCCTCGGTGGAACACCTTTTGGCGGAGATGTATTTCATCGAAAGTAAGGCTACCGCATTCGAATATTTTAATATTCTGAATCAGCAGTCCAAAATCCCGAAAGGAAGCGTTTTGGAAGGGTTGTATCTCGTTCTTTTGGGGAAATATTCGGAAGCGAAGAATATTCTTCAACCCGTAAAGGAAAAACTTCCGGGCAGACTCGCGGTTCGTCTCGCAATGTTGGATATCTACGAAAAGGAGAAGAATTCTTCCTTGTATCGGAAGGAACTTCGAGAAGTCGCTGAACTCGTATTCAATATGCAGCAGTTCGAACTCGCGGAACGAACGGCCAATCGTGCGTTGCTCGCGTCTGATTCCGCTTTGGAATGGGGAGAAGCGGAAATCTATGATTTTCTCGCATCCTGTCACGAACAATCCGGTTCCATCTACCGGGCGATTTTGATGTCGCGCAAAGCCGCCGAAAAAGCGCAAAAGGAAGAGGACAAGCTCAAGTTTCAATTGCATCTCGCGTATTTGCTCCGCGCCGAACCTCCCGGAAAAAAAGAGGAAGCCGAAGCGATCATTCGAAACGTATTGAAAACTCAACCCGGAATGTCTTATGCGCGTTATCTGCTCGGGATCGTTTTGGCTTCGAGGGAAAAATACAAAGAAGCATTAGAAGAATTTAATGCTGCGATCGAAACCGATCCGCAAAACGGAGTCTATTATTTTTACAGAGCTTCGGTCCATGAGAAGTTGGAACAACAGGAATCCATGGAAAAGGATCTGAAAAAGTCCATCGAAATCGATCCCGGAAATCCGATGGCTTACAACTATCTCGGATATTATCTTTCGGAAAAGGGGATTCGTCTGGAAGAAAGCCTCGCGCTGGTTCAAAAAGCGGTCGAACTCGCTCCGGACAACGAAGCGTATCAGGACAGCCTCGGTTGGATATTTTTCAGATTAGGAAATCTCGACGAGGCGCTTTTGCATCTGCAGCTTGCCTATCAGATTCTCAAGGACAAAGGGGAAGAAGACCCCGTGATTCTGGAACATATCGGCGACGTTTATAAGGAAAAAAACCAAGGACGAAACGCGACCGCCTATTGGGAAAAAAGCCTCAAACTATTTAAGAAGAAGGAAGACATTTCCAGGATTCAAAAAAAACTGCAAAACGGATCTTCGGAACACTCCGGTCTTAAACCCGGAAAATAATCTCGGAAAATTCAAGTTATGAAACAGACTCTTTATGCAACAATTCTAATGGTTTCTCTTTTCGCGATCGGATGTACAAGTCAACAGATCGAGGAGATTTCCTTTCCCGATAAGGGAAATCTGAAATTCCTTTCTTCCAAAAATCCGGATGCGGCGCGTGTTTTAAAATCGGTCCGCGATTTGGAAACGAAGAATTCATCTTATTCGGGGGAATTCTCCATGCGTGTGGAAAATTTCGTTCCGAAAAAGGAAAGTTTTTCCGCGGACGGAAAAATCTATTACGACAAACCTTCGGGAAAGATGTACATCGAACTTTCCGATCCTTTTTTCGGAATGATCGTTTCCCGGGTTTATACGGACGGGAATTCGATTCATATCAAGACCGCAAACGGAGGGCCGCAGGTTCTTCCGATGGGCGATATTCTTTTTAAAGATCCGAGCGGCAAAAAACAATCCACGATTCCGTTTCCGGTTTTGTATTCTTTGCTTTCCAACAACAGTTCCGGACTTGCGGGGAACGATCCCATCTTCGTAAATCTTTCGGAAAAGGCCATTCTCGTCAAAAAACCGGGAGAGGACATTACGTTTTGGATGACGGATTTTGGAATCAGTTCCGTGGAACTTCTTTCCAAAAAAAGCAATCTCAAGGCGATTACGAAAGTGCAGGGAACGATTTCTTTTCCTCCGAAAACTACGATCACAAGAATCGTGGAACCGAACACGAATTCGGATCAGAACAAGATCGAGATCAAAATGAAAAAGATCGCTTTGTCGGAAACGATTCCGGCGTCCAAATTTCAGTTTTAAAAAACCAAGATCGAGATTTACAACATTCTTTCCGGATTCAATTTGGAAAAATCCGGAATAAGAACGAATCGTTTAAACGCACGTTCAAACGATTCGAACTACTATGAATCCAAGGAGCGAAAATGCTTTCCGAAATTAAAAACAATCACGTTCTCGAACTCTACATCGAAACCAACGAGGTCAATTCCCTCGACGGAGAATTCTTTAAAGTCATCTCCGCAAAGTTGGAAGCAGCTGCAAAAGATCCTTCCGTCAAAGCGGTGATCCTTACTTCCAAAAACGAGAAGTTTTTTTCCAACGGATTCAATCCGGAAATTTTCGTGGGAAAAACATTGGCGGAGATTCAAGACGTTCTTCGTCTTGCTCTCGACACCGCTTCCAAACTTCTCTTTTTTGAAAAACCTCTGATCTGCGCGATGAACGGACATTCCATGGGGCTCGGCGCCGTTTATGCGATCTTTTGCGATTATAGAATCATGGTTGAAAAAAAAGGAAGACTCGGTTTTCCAGAATCTCAAATCGGAATCAACTTTCCTTCGGTCGCCGGGTTTATGTTGAAAGAAACCGTGGGTATCACAAAGGCACGAGATCTTTTGTATTCGGGAAAAGGACTCAAAGCGGAAGAAGCGCTCGAGATCGGTTTGATCGACGAGGTTGCCGCATCTTCCGAGGATCTTCTCGTGCGCGCGCGTAAATACTGCGATCAATTCAAGGACATGGCTATGGGCTCGGTTACTGGAATTAAAATCGCTCTCCGCGATCCGGTTCGTATGTTTGCTGAACACAACGCGGAACGAGACGTAAAACTTCTATCCGAGGCGGTTTTTTCCCGAAACGGTCAGGAAGGAATGAAGTCCATTCTCGAAAGAAGAAGGCCCGTATTTCAGTAAATTCTAATTTTAGAATATACGAAAATCAAAAAGCCGGTTTTATGCCGGCTTTTTGATTTTAAAAATCTTACTTCAGTGAAACACTTTCCCAGGATTTAAAATTTCCTTTTTATCTACTTCTTTTTTGAAAGCGCGTAACCCGAGTAGCACCGGTTTGGAAGTCGCTTTTTCATACCAAACCTTGTGATCGAATCCGACGCCGTGGTGATGGGAGATCGGCGCTCCGTTTTGATAGAACGTATCCGAAACCATCCGTTTCATCTTAAACCACTGATCCGCCGGTTTCTTTTCGTCCATCGGAAACAGGATCGTATAATAGAGACACGCCCCTTCGTGATAGCTGTGAGAGATATGACACATCGCAATCGAACCCGGAATCGATTTTTCCAGAGAAGCGATCCCTTCCTTGTGAAGATGTAGAACCCGGTCGTAGGTCGTGGAGGTTTCCATCGTATCCACACCGAGGCCGTTTTCCATCACGTGATTGCGTAAGAAAGGCATGTTGTATCGGGAATGAATCCATTGTTCTCCGAGATGTGTTCCGGCATACAATCCCTTATGTTTACCGATCAGAGGTTTGATCTTGGAGAAATTCTGAGAAACGTCCTCTTTCGTTCCGTCGAGTCCCAAAAGAATCACACATTTATCTTCGCCGAGATTCTTCCAGCGTAGAACCTGATTTTGAATGATATTTTTGATCCAGCGGATCGGAGTGTTTTTCTTACCGAGAGTGCCTAACGTTTGATACAAACGAGTTTCGTTTTTATCGGAAAGACGAATCATGGAAGTCGGAATTTCCCTATGATTGACTTCACGGATAAAATCCAAACCGGCCGCAAAGTTCGGGAAAACGATTCCGAAATACTTTCTCGTTTCCGGAAGTTTGTGAATCTTGACGGTCGCCTCGGTAATGATTCCGAGCAAGCCCTCGCTTCCCGCAAAGATCTGATTCAGATCCGGTCCCGTGGAAGAGGCCGGTTCTCGGAGTGTTTCCACCGTTCCGGAAGGAGTGATTACTTTCAAGCTCGTAAGAATTTCCTCGATTTTACCGTAGCGATTGGATTGTTGACCCGCGCTTCTCGCCGCGATCCATCCGCCTAACGTAGAATATTCGAAAGACTGAGGAAAATGTCCGAGAGTAAATCCTTTGTCGTTTAACAATTTTTCGAGTTTGGGTCCGTAAATCCCCGCTTGAAAGGTCGCGAGATAACTTTCTTTGTCCAAGGATAAGAGGGAATCCATCCTGGTCGTATCCAATGAAAGAACCGCTTTTTGCCCTTTCCCTTTTACCACTTCCAAACCGCCGACCACGGAGGAACCTCCTCCGAATGGAATTACGGTGATGTTGTTTTTACTACAGTATTCCAAAATCTTTGCGATCTCGGATTCCTTACTTGGATAAATAACTCCGTCTACGAACGCCTTGAGAGTGTTGAAGGAAAGTCGAAGAACGTCGTAGTAGCTTCTTCCCGCGGAATGAAGAACTCTTTCTCTACGTTCGGTGGAGAAATGTTTGCTTCCGCAGATTTTGCCGAGTTCGCGGATTTGAGCGGGACTCAAAGAGGATTTCGGAAGTGTGATTTCTTCCAGGGCAACCGGAGGGGTTTTTCGAATCTCGGAGATCTTGAATTCGTCCGCGAGAAAGGCGAGGATGTCCTGCATCTGACCGACTCTAAAGAAGTCTTGTCCGTAGGCGCCCCATGCGTTCCATCTCAAGTTATCCCTTGAATAGTCTATCTTTGAATTGAGTTCCGTATAAAACATCGTTTTAAAATCTCCGAATGATTCTTAAAAATAAAACTGTCCGAATCGCCAAGCATGCAGATTCGATCGAAATTCGCAACAGAATTCCGATCGAATCGTTACGAAGAGATCAGCTTTTGCAATTCCAAAACTTTTTCGTTGTTCGGTTCCAGTTCGGCCGCTCTTTCGATCAAATACTTGGCTCGAGGGCGATTGCCCTGAAGCCGATAGATGTCCGCGAGATGAATTAAATTTTTGACATGATTCGGAAAACGAAGCCGGAATCGCTCGCTGGATTCCTCCGCTTTTTTCAAAAGCTCTGCATTCTTACTTTTGGAATATTCCCGTTTTGCCAAAACGGAAGAATATAAAAGAAGTTCATGATCCACCGGATCCAGATATAAGGCGCGATTCGCGTTTTCGAGGGCGCGGCCGATATCTCCCGATTTTTCCAAAAGTCTCGCGAGGAGTTTGAGTTCTTCGGGAGAATCGGAAATATCCTTCTCGGAATTTTCATACTCTTTCAACGCACCTGAAAAGTCTTTGGAAAGAGCCGCTTTTTTTGCACGGGAGAATCGATCGTTTGTTTCCGATCGGAAGCCCTTTCCGTTATATTCGATGGACAAAAGACTGTAGTCGTCCGAAAAACTGCCCACGGATAAAAGTAGATTTTCGATCTCCGACAATTCTCCCTTTGCCTCTTCCACTCTGCGTAAGAATTCCGTTTCGTCTTCGTTGATCTTTCTTTTCCCGTCCGCGGATTCGTCCAGGATCAGATCGTCTTTTCCGTCCGAACCGCAGAAAATCCGATCGCCCGGTTTCATTTGAAAGAGCCGCACATAAACTTGAGCGTTGATTCCGCCCACGCCGAGTTTGTAAAAGTGGGTTTCCGGATCGATAAACGAAGCTTTTCCGTCTCGGAAAAGAATCAGCCAAGGATGTTCTATATTCAAATAGTATAATGTTCCCGTTTCTTCTTCCACAAGTCCTAAAACCGCGGAAACGAGCATACTTCCGTCGAAGGTTTCGAATACTTTTTGAAGATCCGTAAAACAATCCTTGAGCCAGCGTTCCGGAGAACGATCCGCCGAATCGGGATCCATTTTGGAACGGATGATGACCGAGTTATAAACGGCCCCCAAGACGAGCGCCCCGCCGGCCCCTTGGATGGATTTTCCCATCGCGTCTCCGTTGATAAACGCTTTGAACTTTTTTCCTTGAAGAGTTAGATCGTAGGCGCTGAGATAATCGCCGCCGAGTTCGTATTCCTTTTCGCGAAACATGAATTTCTTATATTGGTTGAGAGCGAAATCGATTTTGACGGGACCGTTCTCGGTCTTCTTTGCGATCAAAGGATCGAGAAGAAGAGAAGTAAGAAAATAATCTCCGTCCTGTTTTTCCTTTAAGTTTTGGATTTGCTCCATATTCTCCGAGATTTCACGATTCTTTTCCAAGATCTTAAAATGACTGATGAAGTTGGAAAAACGGTATCGTTCCACGATAAATCCGCTGAATGCCGCGAGGACGTAACTGATCGCAAGATTCTGCATCGAATACGACGCCTGGTCCGTGGAAAGATTCGGATGGTAGAGGAGAACGCCGCAGAGAAAGGCAGCGATGGAAAGCCCGTAAACGGAAAATAAAAATTTCCGGGGAAAGGGCATGAATACTATGGACATGACCACGATCTGTAAACCGGAAACGTAATTCGGATCATCCGCGATTCTTCCCGTAAAAAAGGCCGTCGCATTCAAAATATAAAGAAAAAGAATGTAGGCCCATTCCAATCCTTTCCCGCGAATTTTGGTTCCTAAAACACGATCGATGATCAGAGCGACAAGGAAAAAAAGACTTAAGAGAGTAAGACCGATTCGGAAATAAAATAGTTCCGGAAATTCGGGGTGAAGCTTTCGATCGGTGTCTAACGCGAATCCGAGCCAAACGAAGATTCCGATAATGGAACCCGGGTAATGGAGAAATCGAGCCTGTCTATGGAGATCGTCCATATATTCTCTCTCATGCCGGATCCTATCTTCATTGATGTCAAATAGAAGGCGCAGGTATCTTTTGAAAGAATTAGACAAACTCATCGTAGCTCAAATCTTTTCAGAATTACTTTTTTTTCAATCAGAGTTTTCGATTTTAGAATCCAAGAAGTCGAATTATAAAATTATTGATTTTGCACAACCGATATAAGAGGATTGATCCTGTCATATTTTTATGAAAAAGAATCCCCATGCCTATATCTAAAAAATTGCCGAGTGCGACCCCAAGAATGAACCGAAGTTCAGAATCGACCGTCTACGACCTGTTAGTGATTGGAGGTGGAATTACGGGGGCTCAGGTCCTCTGGGATTCTACGTTACGAGGCATGAAATCGATACTTTTGGAAAAAAACGATTATGCTTCCGGGACAAGTCAGGCGACATCGAAGATGATTCACGGCGGCTTGCGGTATCTCAAGAATTTCGAACTCGGGCTCGTGCGCGAATCTCTTCGGGAAAGGGCAACCCTTGCCCGAATCACTCCGCAAGCGGTTCAGTCCATGGGGTTTTTGGTACCAATCTATTCGAATATCGAACGATTTGTTTTAAAGGCCGGTATGGAGATGTACAATGCGCTTTCCTACGACCGGAATACGAATCTATCTCAGGATCGTTTGATTCCCAAATACAGCTTTCTCTCAAGAGAACAAACGATCTTAGAATCTCCAACTGTGGATCGTGAAAATCTGAAAGGTTCTTATCTTTACTACGATTATCTAAATTTGAATCCGGAGCGACATACCTGCGAATTTATCTTTTCCGCGAGGGAACGAGGGGCGGAGGCGAAGAATTATACCGAAGCAATTCAGATCGTTCACTCCGGCGATTCCATGTATACAGTGATTGCGAAAGATAAAATTTCCGGTAAGGAAACTTCTTTTCAAGCGAAAACGGTCGTAAACGCGGCCGGACCTTGGGCCGATTTTGTCGAATCTCTTGCCGGAGCGGAAATCGAAAAACATCTCGTGCGTTCCAAAGGAATTCACGTCGTTACTAGAAAAATCTGCGGAGACAAAGTTTTTGTAACCAAGAAGAAGGACGGAACCCATTTGTTCGTCATTCCTTGGAGAAACAAAACCATCATCGGAACGACCGATACGGAATATCCCGATAATCCGGATCGATTTCGAGTCACTAAAAAAGACATCGAAGAATTGTTAAACGAAGTCAACTATACGTACGGTTATACCGATCTCACCTTGAAAGACGTGGATTTTTATTACGGCGGACTAAGACCTTTGGTGGAAGATCCCGGCGAAACCAAATCCACTTATAACGCGTCCCGTAAAACGGAAATTTTCGATCACAAAGAATCCGGCTTTCCGGGTTTTTTCACGGCGATGGGAGGGAAATATACGACGAGTCGCGCTGTTGGAGAAGCCGTCGTGAATAAGGTTGCGGAATATCTTCCCGGTAAGTTTCGTGCCTGCGAAACGGCGACGGTTCCTCCTGCGACCGGAAATTATTCTGATCTTTCCACGCTCATCAACGAACTCGGAATCAAATTCCCGAAATTAAACGGTGAATTGATCGAGAACATCGCGTTTCGATACGGTTCGCAAGCGGTGCAGGTACTGGAAAGAAGTTCGGCCAAAGAAGAATTCTATACTTTGCAAAACGGGGAAAAGTTCTTTGAAAGCGAATTGCGGTTTATCGCAAAACGGGAAGACATTCGTTTTGCGACCGATTTCTTTTTCAGAAGATCCGGAGTAGGAGTTCCCGGTTTACCGGAAGAAAAAGAAACCGCAAAAATCGTCCGTTCTCTCGGAAAACACTTGGGCTGGAACGCGAGCCGTGTTTCGAAAGAGATCAAATCGGTCGAAGAACGTTATAAAATTTATTGAAGTTTTAAAACGTAAACGAGTTGGAAAGAAGAATGGACATAAAGTCCTTGATGATCTCGGAAGTGTCCGCAAGGCTGATCGCTTCTCCGTCCACGATTCTTTGAACGACCGTA
This sequence comes from Leptospira sanjuanensis, assembly GCF_022267325.1. NCBI lineage: Bacteria > Pseudomonadati > Spirochaetota > Leptospiria > Leptospirales > Leptospiraceae > Leptospira > Leptospira sanjuanensis. Next base: position 2,162,901 of record NZ_JAIZBG010000001.1, on the reverse strand, counting down.
CCCAAAATCACGCTGATTAAAATCCGGTTGAGAGTCGGATTCGTAACACCTAAGTGTTTCGTGATAATATTGACGTATTCCTTCATTGCGTCCGCGATCAGAGTTTTTTCTTCTTCGTGATTTTTCAAACGCGAAACGTCGCAGATGATGTAGAGCAGGTTCTGAAAGTAAGCCTCTCTGGCTTGAATCATTTGGAAAAGGGATTCCACTCTGGATTCGAGCGTTTGTCCGGGATTTCCTTTGGAATAAAGTTGTAATTCCTCGATGTCCTTGCTGAGAACGAACTTTACCAACTCCTTAAAGATATCTTCTTTGGTTGCAAAATAGTGATATAAGGTGCCCGTGGAAACGTCGAGTTCGGTTGCAATTTCTCTCATCGAAACCGCGGAGTAACCTCTTCGCGCGAGAATATCCACGCACTTGGATAGGATCTCCACTTTGTATTTTTCATGATTCACTATCTTGGGCATCGGGACTTCCTCAGATTTTTATATTTATTTATTGTCAAACTCGTATTCCGTGATGTTGAAATCGCCCGGCCCGGTCAAGAAGATTGGATCGGGGAGATTCCAACAAAGAAGGATCGCAAAACGATCAATAGGCGATTCTTAGTTTTTGATAAACGAATCCTAACAGCCAAATCGGACCGATCATCAAAAACTGAAGGTCTTTGAAGAAGGAAGGCTTTTTGCCTTCGATCTTATGACCGATAAACTGTCCGATCCAAGCGAGAACAAAGATCGTAATCGAAAGTTCTAAAATACCGTAGGCGTACGTCCCGAACATGATCGGAAGGACGGTCCGTTGCAAAATCACGATCAAATAAATCATGAAAGAACTGAGAAAGAACATTCCCAGGGCTAAGGTCACGGAAAGTCTTACATAAAAAGCGAGTGCAAACACAAGAGCCAAAGTCGCAAAGTTCAAGTAAGGAACGGACTGAAAAAAAGAAGGCACTGGAATGGACCAAAGAAGACCGATGACAGTAAAGTAAATCAGCGGAACACAAACCCAGTGGATGTTTTTGTTGATCGGGTTTCGGTGGCTTTCCGCGTATTCGTTAAACCAAGTTTCAACGGATTTCATAAAAAACTCCTCTCTGTTAAAAATTTTAAACGTTCGAAATAGAATCGCAAGTGTTTTTTTCGAACTTAGTGAATAAAATCCATTTTCCGAAGGTGAAACGTTTGTTATCGTACCAAATTCCCTTGGGATTTCGGTAGTCTGTACAAAAAGTCGGATCTTATAAGTTCGGACCATTTTTTCAAAGGAGCCTATTTTTTACATTTAGTCGAAAGACGCGCTAAAAGCTTCTCAAAAATTAATCCGAAGTCGTTTCGGGGAGAGGATTTTCCGGATTTTCTGTCGATGGTACCGCGGAGTCCATTGGTGTTTTCGTTTCAACGGAAGCGGTTGGAACGATCGTAGATTGCTGTCGAGGCGATTCCACTTCGAGGGGGCGGGTGATTCGTTCGATCGGAAGTCGTTTTACGTGATTGGCCATTTCTTTCAAAATCGCTTCCGTAATTTGTTTCATGATTTCGCCGGTGACTTGGTTTTCCAAAACCTCGGTGATCATCGAACTGATATCTTCTCCGAGACGTTTGGAAATTTCTCCCATAAACGGGATTCTGGACAATTCTCCCAATAAGAACTTGGATTGAAGGGATTCGTTTACCTTGGCGTTGAATTCTTTCTGATGAAGTTCGAAGGCGCGTTTGGCGAGCTGACTATAATCCAAGCGGATCATCACTTCTTCCACTCTTTCCAAAGAATGCAGAAATACGGCGTCGGCGATCGTATCCACGATCACATCCCGAAACCGAAAGGTGATTTCTCTTGTGACGATATCGCTTAGGTTTTGTCCGGATTGACCTAACTTGTAAAATGCGATGAGAATCTTCATTCCCCGCAAAAGCAAAAAGGGACGGAGAAAATAAAACGGAATCACACCCACGATTTCGTACCAGTTCATCGAGAAATACGTGCTCGGATCTTTCGATTTTCGAAACTTAGTGATCAGTTCCATTACCCACACGACTAATACGAAGAAGTCGAAACCGATCATATACGCGTACAATTCTTTCGGAAGAATTTCTTTATACGAGTTGTAGATCAAAAGTAGAAGAACGTCCAAAGCCGCCAGCGAAAGAAGAAACAAATCTCTTCCGGACCCGGGCAACGCCTTGAGCCAAAGATAAAAATGCCAGACGTTAAATTTGTTGACCCGGACCGGATAACGTTCGGAATCAGCCATTTTACTCATACTCTCCCCGGAAAGGTTGGTTTACAGTATTTACGAGAATGGGATTCTGGTCACTACAATTCCATGTCTTCTCAAGTGGCAATTGACGGTTTCAATCTGATCTATAAATTTCCGGATTTGGAAGAATGTATGTATCAGAATCGGCTTTCCAAAGCGAGACAAGGACTGTTGGAATTGTTAGAATCGTATTCCAAAAAAAAGAAAAAACAAACCTTTCACGTTTTCTTCGATGGAAAGAAAGAAGTCGGTAGCGAAGTCTATCAGGAAAATTTCGGAAAACTGAACGTATATTTCAGTCGAGAACGAAAAGCGGACGACGTGATTAAAGAATTCGTTCGAACGAACGTGCGTCCATCGGAGATTCAAGTGGTCAGTTCGGATAAGGAGATTTTTTTTCACGCGAAAAAATGGGGCGCTCATCCGATCACTTCCGAAGAATTCGCATCTCTTGTACTCGCCGAAATCTCTCCTCCAAAAATCGAAGCGGACTCCGAAGAATTCAAAGATAAAAAACTGAACTCCGAAGAAGTGGAATACTGGAAAAATTTATTTAGGAAAGGCAGATAACAGTGCTGTTCAACTCCGTTACGTTTGCGATTTTCTTTGCCGTTGTTTATGTAATCTATTGGTCGATTCCGAAAAAGATCCGTCCCGATTTTCTGATTCTTTCCAGCGCGTTCTTTTACGTCTGGTTTTCCTGGGTGTTTTTCCTTCACTTTGTCGCGGTGATTCTTCTGAATTACTTTTTTTATCTGAGAATCAAAACGTCGAAGGACGGTTCCAAACACTGGATGATTGCGTCGGTTCTTTTTAACTGCGTCAATTTGGGATTTTTCAAATACTTTTATTTCTTTTCCCGCGTTCTTGCGGACGTCACCGGTTATCCGTTTTTCACCGAGATCCAAGGCATCGTTCATATCATTCTTCCTTTGGCGATCAGCTTTTACAGCTTTCAGATGATCGCCGCGGCGGTGGACGCGAGAAGAAATCCTACCGGAGAAACGATTTCTCTCAAAGGGTATTTTCTGTTCGTATTATTTTTTCCCGTTTTGATTGCGGGGCCGATCATGAGAACGGGGGATTTTTTCCCGAATCTGAACAACCTCGAACCCGACCGCGATAAAATCTATAACGGCTGTTATCTGATGATCGGCGGTTTGATCAAAAAAGTCCTGATCGCCGATCCCGCGGCCGGATTGATTTCTCCGATTTTTTCAAGTCCCCAAACATACGATTCGTACTCGTTGATCTTGGCGGGGATCGGATATTCGATCCAGGTGTTCTGCGACTTTTCCGGGCTTACGGATATGGCGCGCGGAGTGGGGGCGCTTCTCGGATTTTATCTGCCGGAAAACTTCAAAGCTCCGTTCTTTTCTCTCAGCGGAAGAGAACTTTGGCAGAGATGGCACATAACGTTGTCTTTTTGGCTCCGCGATTATATCTATTTTTCCTTGGGCGGAAGCAAGGTCGCACAATGGAGAACGCACTTGAATCTGATTTTGACCATGACCATCGGAGGTTTTTGGCACGGAGCGGATTATACGTTCATCGCTTGGGGATTTTATTGGGGATGTCTTCTCGCCGGAGAACGATATTTGGAAACTTCTCTCGGCTGGAAGTTGACTCCGGAAAAGAACGTTTTCCTGAAAGTGATCAAGGCTTGTATCGTGTTTAACCTATTTTCTTTTAGTGCGGTATTGTTCCGCGCGGATAACGCAAAGACGATGGTGCAACACGTAACGGGAATTTTTCTAAATTCTCCCGATACGATCGAAACACAGATCGCTTCTTCTTCTCTTGCTTGGTTGAACGACGCCGGAACTTTGATAGACGGAAATTCTTTTTTTCTCCTCAAACAAATGGAGAATGTGGAGAAATTCTTTTATCTCTTTCTCGCGCTCGTTCTGTTCAACTGGGTTCAATACGTTCCCGATTTTTGGAAGCGTTTTCGGAAATACGATCCTTGGCTTTTGACGGGATTGGGCGTTCTTACCGTGTTTTTACTCGCGTTGTTTTCGGAAGATTCGGGCGCGTTCATCTATTATAAATTTTAGGAAAATAGAATGTTTCGAAATCGATTTCTACTCGTTCCTTTTATCATTTTTCTGCTCGCATTCGGAATCGATAAACTCATCAGTTCCACCGCGTTCGAGCCTTATTATTCGCTGACCCTTTCGGATTTGAACTTTAGACATAAGGAATTCCTGTTCGACGAACTCAAAGACTATCTCCAAAAAAAGGATCGCAAGAAGGTTTTGGTTTATTTCGGAAATTCAAGAGCCCTTCTATTCAGAAACGATTATATAGAAAAGAAATATCCCGATTGGGTTTTATTCAATTTTTCCGTGCCGGGCGGATCTCCGGATTATTATCTATATTGGCTGGAGAGATTTAAAACAGACGCGGTTAAACCCGATTTTATCCTGATGGATGAATCGATCGAAATTTTCAATTCTTCCTCCGTTCTTACTTTGGACGAGGTTCTTTTTTACGGACTCAGCGCGTCCTTTGTTTTCCGCCACGCAGATCGATATTCTTCTTCGGATCTGACCGGATATATCGCAAAGAAATTATTTCATACGCACAAGAACCGTCCCCGCATGAATGTGATCCGGGCGAGGGTAAAAGACGGGGGAATGCTTGCCGCCGGTTACAGCAAACTTCGTTCCGAAATCTGGGAAAATCTCAAAAAACAAAGAGGAAGCGCCACGTCAGACGCAAGTCCGCGGATCGTGTTGCCTACGGAACTTTTGAAAAAAAGATCCAATACGGATTTTAAATCCTATCTCACTCCGTTTACGTTCAATCCCAAGATGTTGGCGAATCAAGAGGATGCTATAAAAATCGTTAAAGAAAGCGGGGTTCCGTTTGCCACGATTTGGGTACGCGTAGCCCGTCCTTATTTCGAACTGTATAAAACGCGCAAGGTTCTAACGAACGAGAAGGACGAACGAACCCCGTATGACATCATGATTCCGATATTAAAAAAATTGCATACGTCTACCGAAACCGAATTTTGGAATATGAACGAAGATCCCGAATATCATTGCGACGATTTCAGCGACCCGGGCCACATGTCTCCGAGCTGTTTTAACGACTATGCGGATTTTATTTTCAAACGATTGCCGAAATGAATGGTTGGGAATGGAGAAGAGAAGCCGATGATTGAACTTTTTGAATCTGCGATTTCGGGAAATTCGCATAAGGTGCGAATGTTGTTGTCTTTCCTGAATTTGAAATATGAAAGCGTTTCCATAGATTTAAAAGGAAAAGAACAAAAGTCCGAGGGCTTCTTAAAAAAGAATCCGTTCGGACAAGTTCCCGTTTTGAAGGACAAAGAAGTCATCGTCCGTGATAGCCATGCGATCTTGGTCTATCTCGCTCTGGAATACGGAAAAAAAGAGGATTGGTTTCCCGGCTCGAGTTTTGAAGCAGCCAAGGTAATCCAATGGATTTCGACCTCAGCGAACGAAGTGGGGCGCGGTCCGGCTGCGTTACGCGCTCATCATAAATTCGGACGAAAGATCGATGAGGACGGGGCGCTTTCGGTAACGAACGACCTGTTGCGGATTCTGGAAAACCAATTGGAACAAGATCCGTGGTTGATCGGTGATAAAATCACGATCGCGGACATCGCGCTGTATCCTTATATCGCGCTGGCTCACGAAGGAAAGATTGATTTAAAACCGTATGAAAAAATCCGCGCTTGGCTGAAACGCATCGAAAGCCTACCTGGTTATGTTTCGATGGAAGGGATCGAGTTGCAAGGCGTTTGAAGAAAGTCGAGATTTTTTAAAAAGTTTCCAATGATACCGATCGATATCCTTCTTCCCGTTGATCGCGAGCGGATTTAACCAAGGCCATAAAATTTCGAAAATGTTTCAGTCGACGGAAGAACCTTAAACCTTACTTTAGAATCTGTTCCACCAGTTCGGGCAAAACCTTTCCCGTTTTTCCTTGCAGAAATAAATCCACCGAAGAGGAAAAGGAGGAACGTTCCGGATTGATCTCCACCAATAGGGAGCCGGAACGTTTTGCGATTTGAGCTAAATAGACCGGCATACTCACCGAACCGGATGTTCCTAAAATCAACAATAGATTCGTGTTTTGCATCCTCGCGATCGAAAGATTGAGTTTGTCCTCGTCGTAACTTTCCCCGAACCAAACCACACCGGGTCGAAGCGGACCTCCGCATGAGTTGCATCTTGGAGGAAGAGAATCCGATTCGGAAATTTTTTCCTTGGATTCTTGTCCGCAGGAAACACAACGATTGAGAAAGATGTTCCCGTGAATTTCGACGAGCTTCCGGGAACCGGCTGTTTCATGGAGTCCGTCCACGTTCTGCGTAATGAGGAAAAAATCGGGATGTGATCTTTCTAAATCGGCAAGAGCCGTATGGCCCGGGTTCGGTGCCTTGCTTTCGATGATGTTTCTTCTCCAGAGATACCATTCCCAAACCAACTTGGGATCTTTTTCGAAGGCTTGCGGAGTCGCGAGATCTTCGGCGCGAAAATTATTCCAAAGGCCGTCCGCGCCGCGAAACGTGGGTATTTCGCTTTCTGCGGAAATTCCCGCTCCGCTGATCGCGGTGATTTTTTGAAACGAATGTTTGTGTTCGGATAAGAATTCTTTCATGAAGCGAGTTGAAGCGAGGATTTCACTTTCAACATGGATTCTTCCCCGCAAAGAATTTTAACGAGTTCGAGGGAGAATTCAAACGCCGAACCGGGGCCGACGCTCGTCACGATTTTTCCGGAAATTTCCAGTCGGGAACCCGTATAACCCGGGGCGTCGGATACGATTCCGGGAAACGCCGTGAACTTATCTTGGGAAGTGAGAATATTCTGATGTACTAATACACTAGGCGCCGCACAGATCGCTCCGATCCATTTCCCTTTTTGTTTTGCTTCTTTTAGGAGTTCCGCGATTTTGGGATCGGCTCCGAGCGCTTTGGTTCCGGGACCACCTCCTGGAAGAACGATCATATCGAAATGTTTCAAGTCGACTCGGTCCAGGGTCGTGTCCGCTAAAATCCGAACTCCTCGGGACGCTTTGACTTCTCCTTCCTTTAAAGAAGCGCTCGTGACTTCCACCCCGCCCCGGCGCAGTACGTCCACGATGATAACCGCCTCCATTTCTTCCATTCCTTCCGCAAAAGGAACCAAAACCTTGGGCATGGACTTTCTCCTTTGAAAACGAAATCAATCCCTGGAACCTTTCCAGGTGACGTTCAAGTTTAAGAAATAATTTGTGATCATCGCCGCTAAAATGGCAAGCGAATCCGATAAAAATTTAACAGGAAGTCCGGAAGAATTCAATTCCAAAAGAAAAATTCGGTGATACAAAAGCTGAAATACGCTGATCTGAATCAGAAGTCCCAAAAGACTTACGAGATGAAACAGAATCAGACCTTGAACGAGCCGGATTCCTACGTATCTTTTTTCGTAGAACGTAAGATAGTTGTTCAGGACAAAATTGGAAAGAATGGAGATTTCGATTCCGAATAGAACCGAACTGTAAACCGGATTTAAAAATCGAAACGGGGTGGAAATCTCCGGAAAACGAAAGGTTTCACCGATTACAAGTCCGAATAAATTTACGAGAACTCCGAAGGAACCAACCAAGGAATACAGAAGAAACGTAGGAGAGATTTTTTTTCCGAAACGAAGATCGAGTAGTGCGATCAGATAATTCCGAATCACCGAGCCGTCCAATTTCGTTTTGCCGAATTCTCTGCTGCGGAACGTAAACGGCACTTCGAAGATTTTAGGAGTTTGCCCGGCTCCATTCAAAAATTCTAATAGGATTTTGAACCCTCTCGGATTGATTCGATCCGCCGTTTTCTGAAAATACGAACGGGAAATCGCAAAAAATCCGCTCATTGGATCGGAGATCGGAATCGGTAAAAGAAACTTTGCTAGCTTGGTCGCGAACACGCTGAAGCTCTTCCGTAAGAAAGACCAATCGGATGTGGAACCTCCGTTCATATAACGGGTTCCTATGCTTACCTCAAAACCGTTCTTTAAGATCGGTTGAACCAAAGCGGGAAGAATTCTTTCGTCGTGTTGTAAGTCCGCATCCATCACGGCAAACACGTTTCCTTTCGCGATCGCCATTCCCGAAAGAACCGCGGAGGAAAGTCCTCGACCTTCCATCCTTCGGAGAACCGTTAACGTAGGGAATTTGCCTTGGAGCGCTTCCGCGACTTCCCATGTTTTATCGGGGCTGTTGTCGTCTACGAGAATGATTTCAAAGGATGCGTTTTTCAGCGCTTCCGCGATTTTCGGAAGTAAGATCGGAACGTTTTCTCTTTCGTTGTAAGTAGGGAGAATGACGGAAATTTCCGGGTTTGTCATCGGTTTCTTAGAATTTTAGAAGTCGGATCATTTGTAAAATCAATAATTAAGTGTACACTTACTTATTTTAAAATTCGATTTCGATTCGAGGTTTCCCGCCTAAATCGAACCGAACCGGCGATTTTGAAAAATTACAAATCTCTGACATTTTGAGAAAGGTTTTAAAAAAGAAGAACGTAAAAAAACGCTGTGAATCGAAAAACTTTTCTCATAAATTCGATCCGTCCTTTCATGGAATCCGTATGGCGTTCAAAAGAAGAATCCATCCCCGAATCTGGCGTCGAATCTTAGGCGCCTTTGCGTTCTTAGGAGTTACTCATTTTCTGACTTCTTTTCTTTTGTATCAGGAACTGGATTCTCACTTGAAACTTCCGTTTTTCGGAAATCGAATTCATTCTTCCTATTCGTCGACGAAACACCGTTGGCTCAAATTCGCGTTTCATCTTCATTCGGATCGGGACGGTTTTTCTCCGTTTCGAAGTCCTCCTCGGGAAATTCAGGAAAAGTATCTCGATAAGCGATACGACCTCGTCGGAATCACCGATTATCTGAAGATCAGCGGAATCGATTCCAAAGAACCGAGATTTTTTCCCGGTTATGAATGGGGGAGGGACTTCAATCGAAAGCATATTCTGGCGTTGGGAACCAAGGTTGCCGTTCCTGACTTCTTTCCTTTGTACGCTTCTGCGGAAAACATTCAATGGACGATCGATCAGATGCACAAGTCGGGAGCCTTTGTTTCGATCAGCCATCCCGGTTTGGAAGGTTCGATCTCTTATTCTTTGATTGAACGATTGAGAGGAGTCGATGCGGTGGAAGTTTTTTCACCCTACGGAGATACGTTTCAAGAATGGATCCGACTTTTGGATCAAGGAACTCCGATTTTGGCTACGAGCGGAGACGATCTGCATTACTTTCCGGGAGAATTCATCCGCGCGATGAAACTTCCTCTGTATCAGAGAATCTTTCACGAACTTACTTTTTCCGAACAAAACGCGGGGGACGCCTTTGTGCGTTATGTTCTTTTGAATACGAATTCGTATGATCCGAAAGAAATCACTGCGAATCTAAAAAAAGGGAATTACGTTTCTGTAATAAAGCTTGTTGATTATATGGATGATCCTAAAATTTCCGAACTTCGGTTGGATCGAAATACGATCGTCGCCGAGTTTCCTAAAACGTTCATCAAGGCCGAGTTTATCGGAAAAGGCGGAACGATTTTAAAGGAAGAACGGCAAAAACAAAAAGCGGAATTTACGATTCGTCCGGAAGACGGATACGTGATTTTGCGAGTCGTTTTTCCTTCCGGTTCCATTGTCTCGAATCCGTTTTATCGAATTCCCGAACCGGAAGAAAATCAAACGGAGAATTCTCTCGATCCTAAGGATTGATTCGGCAGCAGAGAAGGGCGCTTGCTCCTCCGTTTCTTTGCGCGATTCCTCCCGCATATTCTTGATCTCCGCATTGACCTTTGTAAGAACCGTACGCCCAATCTCCCCCTTTGATCGAAGAGCAATTGTCGCCTCGATCAAACCAGATCGTTCTGCAGGAATTGCTTAAATTGATTCTGCTTTGCGAACAAAGGATTCCGCTCGTCCCCCAAGAACGTTTGGAAAAACCGGAAACGTAAAAATTCTGCGGACATTCGTATTTCGTAAAACCGCCCGCCCAATCTCCCGTTCCATGATAGCGCGTAGGGGTTTCATAGACGGCTTGGACGTTGTAGTTACGATTGGAGTTCCAGAGATTGCTCGTGACGATGTCCGTACAAAGCGCTTTTTGATTGGTGCTGAGTCCGTTCAAACGATATCCGTCCGGGCAGGTTCCCTTGTTTGCGCCGTTGTCCCAGTCGTTTGTGATCGTGGAGCTGTTGTCGTTCCCGGAACCGATCCAAAGATTCGAAAAATGATTTTCCTGCGTGAAGCCTGTTCGACCGTTTGTGGATAGAAGTCGGTTTAAGTGTTGAAATCGCCAATCTTCTTTGAGAGTTCTCGACCAGTCGCTGGATAAAAGTCCCCATTCGTCGTTTCCGTTTAAGGGCCAATACGCGAAATCCATATCACGTTCGATTAAAACATCCGTCAAACGGCGCAGCCATTCTTGATCTTGTACGCCGCTTGAGGAAGGAGAGGCGCCGAATTCGCTCAACCAAACCGGAGCGGAATAATACATTTCCGGAGTAACGACGTAACCCCATTCGTTTTGAACCGTGGACTTAAACGTATTCTCGTCCATTTCGCGGTATTTGATGTTTCCACCCGAAGTCGAGTCGTCTCCATTGTGGTTCGGTCCGATGTACGCGTAATTGTGAGCCGCATAGACGAGTTTGTTGGAAACGGGAAGATGAACCGGAAGATCCTTGATCGGTTTTAGATGAGGACGTTCCCCCGAGCCCAAAATCGGAATGAGTCCCCACCAATTGATTCCTTCCACGATTACAAGAATATTAGAATTTTCTTGTGCGATCAGAACGCCCATTTCTTGCGATGCTTTATGCCAGTCGTTTGCATCATTCATTCCCCAGTTCGGACTATCGGGAATATGTGTGTCGCCTTTGCGCATCGTACGAACCTCGTTCCTAAGATCCGCTCCGACGACCATCGGATTGTTTTTATAGCGACGAATCATCGTTAGCCAATCCGCCTGCCACATTTCCGTCGTTTGGTTGTAGGCGAACGAAGAGCCGGCATGGTACCAAAGACCGTTGTAATCGTAACCGCAGCACCATTCGGAAAATGTGGTGTGGTTGTTGAGAATGACGACGATTTCCGCTTGGGTCAAGGCGTGGATTGTTGCATCATAAACTTCTAATGGAGTCTTTCCGAAAAATTGCGGATTGGCCGCGACCGATTCGTTAGATACGGGCGTGATTTGATGAAGCATTAGATTGGAAAAGGGAAGTCGAACCGAATTGAATCCCCATTCTTGAATCAAGGAAATGATATGGGTAATGGGCTGTTTGTCCAGACCGGCGACGACATACTGTGTATCACTCGCGCCGTACCAATTGACGGATTTGAGCTTGAAACGATTTCGATTGGAATCGACGATATATCGCCCGTCGGTACTCAACGGAACGCTCGGATTGAGCGTAGTAGTAGATAAAAAGGAAGAAGTTGCGTTGTAGTTTGGAAATTGCGCCGAGCTTTCTGCGATCGATCCGATCGGACGGAAAAACAAAGAAAGAATCGTTTCCGTACCATTTTCTGAGGACGTTTCGTTGCATCCGATTAAAAATTGAAGCGTAAAAAGGCAAACGAGAAGTCCGATTGAAATTTGATTTCGATTCGATTTGTTTTTGTTCGGCGATGCGCCTAAAATTAATTTCCGCATTGTATTCTTTCCATTTTTTTAAATTGATCTTAGCGATTGCCGTTACTTTTCTACAAGATTTCCCTTATATTGTTCTTATAAAAGATCACATTCTATCGACGAATGAGTGAAAGGGGCGCTTTTCGATTGACAAAGATACGAATTCTTTTCATCCAGAAGCATGATTCGAAATGCTCTTCAAGAACTTCTGAAACTTACTTGGATAAAAGCCGGAAATAAAAACGCCATATTGAATGCGAAGGCACATTTCGGTTTAGAAGACTTTCCTGTTTCTTTGAGAGAGTTATATTCTTTTGCCGATGGTCAAAAAGAAGAATGTGTTCCGATTTTTGAAGCGTATACATTTCTGAGCAGCGCGGATGCGATCGAATCGAAAAAAAGCATGGATGCACTGGCATTGGAAGAAGGCTGGTACGAAGATCATTGGTGGGAAAAAAATTGGTTTCCCTTTGCATCTGATTCTGCCGGGCAATATTTGGTCGTTGACCTTCTAACGGGCAGCGTTCTGGAATTTTATCACGATGATCCGGAACGTCCGGTTCGGGCCGAGTCTCCAGAAGCTTATATCCGCTCCTTGATCGCCGGTTTGAAATCCGGTGAATTGACGTATGATGCAGACATTGGAATTTGTTCTACGCAGGATTTAGAGGAATTTACACGGAAACAGGAAAGTCGGAAGAATTCAAGGAAGGCTTCTTCTATATTTTTACAACTTTTTCGCAGGTTTCTGCCAAAGACGCCAACGAAATCCGATTTTATAGAATGGATCGTTGCTGTTGCGATCGGAATTCTTGGTATCTGGATCAGTAGAATGTATTGTAGATAAAAAGCAAATCGAAGTGAAACGATGCGAAATAGAAAGGTTTGAGTTTTTTGATTTTTTATAGAACATCTTTTACTCGACTTGCATCACGAAAAAACGACTCTAAAGAGGCGAGGGGAATCATATAAAAATCTACTCCAAATATAGAAGAATATTCAAAAGGTGTAAACTATTTTCTGTTGTTCCAGAGCTTTTCACTTGCCCGTCTTAATTCTTCGATTCTCTGTCTTTCGATAAAAGGATTTTTTGTTTCCGAGTTAATTTCTCTTCTCCAAACAGGGATAGTATGAATAATTCCTTTCTTTCTCCGAATTCTAACTTTTTCGATTGGATTTCGGATTGGTGCGGCTGACCGAACAATCTGTGCTTGAAGTTGATTGATCTTTTCTTTGAGTTCGAAAATATTTAAGGACGAATAGAAAGAGATCAATTCCTTCTTTGTAATTTTCAAAACCTCTTTTCTTTCTAAAACTCTGCTGTAAGGTGATTTTGGTTCGTCGTATTTTCGGATTCCTTTGGATCCGATCCGGTGTTTTTCTACCAGAACCATAACGGGTAAGAAGAAATTGTTGTAAAGATTCAGATAAGAATAGAGGGCTTTTAAGGAATCTGCGTGTTCCGGTCTATCGAATCTGAGATAACCGGTATTTCTTCGAACGACTGAATAGTTCTTTTGTTCGATATGCGGGTTGTCGTTCTTCTTGTAAGGGCGGCCCCGAGTGAAAGTAAGTTGGTATTTTGCCGCAAAGCGAAGAATTGTATCATTGATAAATTCAGAACCGTTGTCTGAATGGATTCCGAGCAAAGGGAATGGAAATGCCTTTCTAAGCCTGGAAAAAGCCTTTAGCATTTGAAATTCAGTCTTGTTCTTTACTAAGATACAAATTGTCCAGCCGGTGCAAACGTCTGTTGCATAAAGAGTCGAGAAAAAACCTCCATACACATTTCCGCCGTTATGAGCAATAAGATCCACTTGAGTAAAACCGGGAGACGTATTTTTCCATTCTCCAAAAGTTTTGATTGGGATTTTATCAATGAGAAACCGAGGTTGTCTCGTAGTGGAAGTGCCATGTCCTCGAAACTTGAATCGAATTTGTCTGAGTAATCGATCGATGGTTGCAGAACTGATGGATAGAAGTCTTGTTTTAAGATGTTTATTAAGAGGATAATTTTGTAAGTGTTCGATTTGTTTTAAAACTTCCGGAATTGCGGCTTTCATTCTCTTTGAACAAATACGATCCAGGACTTCCCAGATAAACTCCAAAGCTTTTCGAACTTCATCGTCATAAACAGGATTCTTTTTTCTTAGTTGTTTTGAAGGGAATTTTTTCCCTGCGGCTCCTCGTAGAACCGTCCTTGCATAGGATCGGTTGTATCCTGTTACTTTTACAAATTCATCGAGGATCAGACTTTTTTCTTTTTTAAAAGCCCAACGGTATCTCTCCTTGAAGATCTTCGTGACCATTTGTCTCTCCCGTAGATTGAGTCCCATACATGCGTACTCCTATAAGGAAGAAGATACACCTGGACTAATCGCCTTAAGATTTGGAGTAGATTTTTACGTGATTTTCAAAAACAGTTTGGAGTAGATTCTTATGTGATGCAACAGGTTACTTCCGATAATACATATTATGTCGCATTATAAAAGAGCTGGTTTCGAGAGTACCCATACACATCGGTAACACTCTAAACCGGAGACATGGGTTACACTCGATTCGTTGTAGTTGTGCTTTGATATTCAAAAGATTCGTGAGGTCTTTCTCGAATGATTTTGTATGAGATCCTACATTTCCAAAGAATATAAAAAGACTCGAAGACTCACTCATGAACTTCTGCAAAACGCTCCCACACCGAACGAACAATTCCAACTGATAACTCGGTGACCAGAAAACTTTCGGCTCTCGAAAACTTTATTCCTTCTTCGTAAGAAACAATTTTTATTTATAATTTTTAAAATACGCTCATAGGCGCTTCTACAAAATGAAATTGCAAATCTTCCTTTCCGTCGAATTTTGCGCGTATGAAAAAACAAAGTTTGACACGAATTCTTGCGGCACTTGGCTGCATTTTTCTTTTGGCGACGATCGGCTGCAACTCGCAAGATCCGGTCAGTTATAACAACAAAATCATGGATGTCCTGAACGGTTCCACTGATGATATGGATGCGCTCAACGATGCGATGGTAAAAGAAGATTACTCTGAGGCGGAAACTGTACGGAAATCTTGGGAAGCGAAACTTGTAAAGGCTTCCGAAACCCTCAAAGGCATCGGAGATTTCAAAGGAAATTCCGATTTCAAGAATACGGCTGTCAAAGCGATCGATTCGTATAAGAACAGCGTGAGCAACGATTATAAACAGCTGATCGAACTTCGCACGAGTTTAAAAACGGGAACGAAAGTCGACGAAGGAAAAATCGACACTCTTTTGAACAAGATCAATCAGGACTTTGAAAAAGCGGCTAACGAGCTGAATGCGGCTTCGGATAAGTTTGAAAAGGATTTTAACAAATAATCTTTTGATAAAAATCGATACGACCGCTTTCGATGTGGGCCGTATCGGAAAAGGAGCGCGCCGGAGGGTAAAATTCCGGCGTCGCGCGCGTTCAGGAAGGAATCTTAATAATACTGTCCTAAAGTGATGGTAACGATGGTTTTGTTGTTATCCTTTTTGTTGATGCACTCGCATTTTACCTGCGCGGATTGGCTGTAATAGCCTTGGTGCGCCGAAAAACCGGGGGCCGCCTTACAGCTCTTATAGAGTCCCTCGTTCACCAAACGGTTGCAAGCTTCTTGAATCGCTGCCGCAGCGTCGCTTGCTTGGGAAAAAACTCTTCCGGGAGCCAGAATTCCCGCTAAAATCAATGTAACAAATAACGCCCTTTCAACCCATCTTTGAATCACGGAAAATCCCTCTCTTATGAACTGAAAATAAATAATTCTCTCGTCTAAAATTTCAAGAGATTATTTTCAAAATTGCTGTTTTATCAACAAATTTCTGAAATAATTTTACACAGAAAAAAATAGGAATTCAGGACTATGACCCTTCTATCTTTGAGAATCATATCGTACGTATTGGTGTGTTTTTTATCCTTCTCCCTTACGGCACAAACCGCAAATCCCTCACCCGGTTCCGAAGAAAAATCGCTCGAAGAATACAAAGTGAAAAAGAACGATTCGCTTACGAAAATCGCCAAAGAAGTTCTAAACGATCCGGGCAAATGGAAAGAATTTCTGAAATACAATCAGATCCAAAATCCTTCTCTGATTAAGGAAGGAATGGTTCTCAAGGTTCCCGTTCACTTGAGAAAGGTCGTCGAAGTCGAAGGTCAACCGATGGCCGCGCTCGAACTATATCACGGAGTTGTGGAATATTCTAAAAAACCGAAGGAAGGAAATCCGGTTTGGAGCGCCGTATCAAAAAATCAAATTCTCAGAGACGGTGAAAGTCTGAAAACCGGAGTAAAGTCCGGCGCATTCTTAGCCTTTGTGGAAAACGAAACCAAAGTAAAAATTTTTGAAAAGTCGAGCTTCCGCGTTTCCAAAAAAGAAGCCCCCGAAATCTTTTTGGAAAACGGGCAACTACAAGCCGATGTGAAACCCGGAATTTTCAAAACGGCAAAGAAGACGGTTCAAAAACTGGTCATCAGTACTCCTGTTGCGGTCGTGGGTGTTCGGGGAACGAAATTCTACGTAAACAACGAGGGTGAAGAACGAAGTGACGTGGGATGTTTTGAAGGAACCGTTAATGTCGCCGCTTCCGGAAAAGACGTGGATGTGAAAGCGGGATTCGGAACCTACGTGGAAAAAGGAAAACCTCCCGTGGAACCGTTCCCGATTCCTGGCAAAATTCAAATCGATAAGGACTTCCAGAACCAATGAAGAAGTTCGAAAACCTCGCCAAAATCACGGCGGTCCTCGTTTTACTTTGGATCGGAACCGTCGGAGCGCAAGATAGAAAGGAACTCGAACTTCGATGGAAAGCGGATTCGGCCGCGCAATCTTATCGAATTGAATTTTCGGATACTTCCGATTTTCGAGTGATCCAAAGAACTCTTACGACCAACGAAAGGCAGATTCGATTCTTCCCTGAAGGCAATGAACGATATATCCGTGTCTTGGGAATCGGAAGAAAAGAATCCAGAGGAGAACCTTCGGATGCGATCTCGATCGATTCGCTTCGACCGTTCGTAAAGCTGGAACGAAAGACGCCGCCTCAAAACAACAAAGCGATCATTCTTTCTCCGACTCAAAACGAAAAAATCGTTTTGGATAATCCGAGTGCGGGCCGAAACGGAGTGAAGGTTTTCTTTCGGGTGAACGAAGGAGAATGGAAAGAGTATCAGGGAACGATCTTCGGACTTCAGGAAGGAAAGAACGACGTTGAATTCTATTCCGAAACGGCTTCGGGAGTCAAGGAACTGACCAAGTTGATGGAAGTCGTACAGGATACGAAGAAGCCCGAAGTCAAAGTCGAGATCGGAAAAGGATGGAAGCTGGAATCGGTTTACGTCACAAGAAGGGATCAACTTCTTCAGGTGGAAATCGTAGACGCCGTTTCGGGAGTTGCGGATGCGGAATTCTACTTTTTTCAGAACGGTAAAAAATTTCCGGTCAATCCGATTTCTCAGGAAAAAAATTTCTACCGGTTTCAAATTCCGAATTCGATCGAGGACGGAAGTTTCGGGATCGACGTGAAGGCTCGGGATCTCGCGGGAAATAGTACCGAAGAAAATTTTTACGGAATCTTGGATTCCAATCCGCCGATCTGTCGTGTGAGTCCGCCGATCGGTGCCGGAGAATTATTCCCGATCGGAACCGAAATTCAAATTCAGTGCGAGGACTTGATCTCCGGCATGAGATCGATTCAATTCAGCGTAAACGGAAGCGAGTATCGCAATTACGCGGAAGGACTCGCACTGGAAGCCGGAAAACATAACTTCGACTTTCGGGTGAGCGATAAGGTAGGAAATGTCGCCAACGTAAAAGCGCAATATACGATTCTAAGCCCGACCTTAGAATCCAAAGTAAAAATCAAACCGCAAACGAAGTAGGGTCCCCTACTTCGGAAAAATCGGATTCAAACAGAGATCAATGCGCGGACTGAACGCTCAAAACGCGAAGGTCCGAGGCCTGCGTTTTGATCTTCACGATTTCTTCCTGCAGTTTGGCGGAATCCTCGTTGATCTCGTTGATCTCCGTACCGAGATTTCCCATCGTCTGTACCATTTCCCTTTGACCGAGCATCTGCTCTTTTGTGGCTCGAAGGATTTCTTCCGAGGTGGATTTGATTCGACTCACTTCCGATACGAATTTTTGAATGATGGATTTTTGCTCGAGATAAAACAGATTCATTTTGTCGATCCGGTCGGCGGTCTCCAAAATTTTTAGTTTTTGATTTTCGGTCATATCCCCGGTTTCCGTGGAAGCGATCCTCGCCTCTTCGATGAACTTGCGGGACTGATTGACGATATCCGAAATCGATTTTGCGTTTCCGGAAGTGAATTCTGCGAGTTTGCTGACCTCGTTTGCGACGACGGCAAAACCTCGACCCGCAACCCCTGCCCTTGCGGCTTCGATGGAAGCGTTCAAAGCGAGTAAGTTCGTTTTATCCGCGATCTCGCTCATGATCCGATTGATCTCGTCGACCCGGTTGAAGGAATTCGTAATGTCCACCAAATAGGATTTCGTTTTTTCGGCGGCAATCGTGACGTTCTCCATATCCTCTTTGTTCTCTTTTGCAAAGGTCGCGAGAGCCTCGCTCAAGGACGCGCTGTTCTTTAGAATTTCGTCTAACTTTGCGGCGTTGCCCGCGAGTTCGCCCAAACTGAGATTCTGGGTTTCAATCGAATGAGCGGTGCTGGAGGAAGAAGCGGAAAGTTCTTCGATGACCGCGTTCACTTCTTCGATGGCGGCGGCTTGCGATTCCATCTTCTCGCCGGTGCGGTTGATAAAATCTGCGAACTTACGAATCGAATTTTCCAGACTTTCCGCGGATTTTTCCAAGGTCCGACGATCCTGCGTAAGTTTGTTCAAAAGAACTTGAGAATCTTCGTAAAGTTTCGAGCCTTCGTCCGTCAATTTGCCGAACAGCTTCATCAATTGCGAAAGAATGATACTCGCCGTGAAAACGAACGTGACCTTAACGATCTGAACCGAAAAGATCATGTGACCGGGAACTTTTCCGAGTTCGGGGTTTTCCGTCAAAACCATCCCGCCCTTCCAAGCGACGAAAATCGAAGCGATGATTCCTAACGCGGAAAGAACTCCGATCAAAAGCACGAATCTTCTTTCACCCAAAAAGGAGGAGTAGATCATCACGTAGAAATAAATAAAAAAGATAAGCATGTTGGCGAGAATTCCCGAAGAAACCGTCGGTTCGATCGAACAATCCGCCATCAAGGTCAGGGAAAGAATGTTTACGTCCAAGAGAACTAACGTCTTCTGAAAACGAACGCCGATCTTGCCTGTGCGATGGAGTGCGAATTCCAAAAGACAATACGCCGCCATCAAAGCCGTGCCGACTACGTGCGCGATCACCTGCGTCGGGTGGTTGGTCTTCGAAACGCTCAGAAGCGTAAGTGAAAATAAGATAACCAACCCGAGACGAATTCGGTTGATTACAACGGCTCCGTCCTTCCAGATCTGGTGGATCGAAGATTTTTGGGAATGAGCCGCAGACTGCATGGGATTCTCCTTTGGAACGGCCTATCTTGAAAGGTTCGGACAAAAAAGAAAAGCAAAAACTTCGAATTTATAAAAAGCGGACATAGGCTTGGGGCGCCCGCCGGAGAAAATTAAATTCAAAGGATATAATACTTCGAAAAAAGCTCCGGCGCCGCGTCTCGTCCGGGGTGCGCTTACGCTTCCGTTCCGAAATGTATTTAAGAGCGAGCGGATTCGATCGTCGCAGTCGATGGCTCCTAACGTGCAGTTCGGAACCGCTTCGCGCCCTTCCGGCCGCTGGCGCACCGAACGACAAAATTCTTTTTTAAAAACGAAACCGAATCAACGAAACTGAATGCGTTGCACTTGACAGAAAGGTTTCTGCCGTTTCTATTCTAAAAACGAAAAGGAAACTAAAAATCGATGAAACTCATATTGAGAATTTTGGCCGGACTTGCGGTGTTGGTGATCGGATTTTTTCTGCTTGGAGTTTTTGCCGATCCGAAGTTCGAAGGCGAAATCAACGAAACGATCAACGCTCCAGTCGATCGAGTGTATCAACATCTTTTGAATTTGGAGGCGATTCCGAAATACAGACCGGAAGTCACCGAAGTCGTATTCGAGGGAAAAAACGCGAAAGGATATCCGATCTGGAAGGAAGGAACGGATATGGGCGGTTATATTCATTTCGAAATGTTGGAACGAGCGGAAAATTCTCGGGTTCAGATTCAGATGAAAGAAAGCAGCTTCGGAATGAAAGGGATTTGGGATTATAAACTCAGTGCAGAGGGAAACAAAACGAAGATAACGATTTCCGAAACATCGGAGGTTTCCAGTATTCCGATCCGATCGATCTTTTCTCTCGTAGGAAAGGATGCGAACCTAAAAAAAGAAATCGAAATTCTGAAGACGGTATTTCCTTAAACTTTTCCAAAAAAAAAGAATTTCTTAGAAGCGCTC